>NZ_JBXAHL010000012.1:0-183824 GCF_058795055.1 Cupriavidus sp. GW823-FHT06D04
CGCTCACTCTCAGAAAACTGACTGACCAGATCCGAAGACCCAGTCACGTTTTGCTGTGCGAGCACTGTATAACTTGTAAAGCTAAAAGACCGAAGTCTTCCGCATCCGTTATCAAGCGCCCACACTTATCGGTTGTTTGGTTGTTAAAGAACCCGCCCTTTCGGGCACCGCATCCGGCTTTGCCGTTTGCGTCGCTGCGTTTTGTTTGCAGCGGAGAAACGAGACTATAAAGAACTTTCTGCGATTAATCAATCATTTTCGAGAAATTCTTTTATTCTGGAAGGCTCGCTCTTTCGAACCGAGTTAATCCTTGCAAGTCTTTTCCCACCCCCGTTGCGCGGTGCCTTGCGAACGAGGGGGCGAATCTTAATGCCTGGATGCCTGCCTTGCAAGCGTTTTTGAGGAAAACCTGAAAGCGCCTCTTTTGCCACTTAAGTGCCCTCCCCTGCGACCCGAAAGGTGAACACATCGGCGAGCACCGGGACTAGCCCCTAATTCCCGCTCATCTTCCTGCGAAATTCCTCGGCGGTGCCAATCTGCCGGAACAGCGGCCCGCCCGGCGCGAACCTGTCCGCGCTGGCCAGCGGTCCCACCATCACCGGCTCGAAACCCGCATCGCGAACCAGTTGTGCCGCCACCTGCAGCGCCACCTGGTCGTCACCGGCAATCGGCACGGCAATCAGGCCGCCGGGCCGGTGATGTTCACTGGCGAAGTTGGTCGCCCCCATGAAATTAAACGCCCGCACCACACGTGCGCCGCGCAGGTATTTCGCCGTGGTGATGCCAATGCCGTTGCGCTGGGCTTCTTCGGCAATCGCGCCGTCGCGCTGGGGAATGGCATTGGTGGCATCCAGCACGATCTTGCCTGACCATGCCCCGGCATTCTCCTGGCTGAGTTGCGGCAACGCGCCGTAGGGGGTGGCGAGGAACAGCACGTCGGCAAAGGCGATGGCCTCCGCGACCGTGCCCGCCCGAGCCAGCGGGCCGAGGCCGTCGACCAGCGGCTTGAGCGATTCAGGATGACGCGACGAGAACAGGACCGGGTGCCCTGCCTTGACCCAGAGCCCTCCGACCGTCCCGCCGATGCGCCCCGATCCGATTACGCCGATGCGCGCCGGCCCCGCGTGACCCGCGGCGCCCGCTCCCTGAGCGCAGGCGCCCAGCGGCGGAAGGCTCAGCGCCAGGATGGCCAGTGCGCCCACCCGCAACAGCATGCGGCGGCGTTCAGGATCGATGACAACTGCCGGATCTTGCATCGCGCGCTCCTGCGAGGATTGCCTGGCCCTGCGGCCAGTACGCAAGATCTCCTCCTGCACACTGGCCGCCCAAAAAACTCTAGGCGAAAAAACGACCTGCCGGGCAATCCTTGGCACCGCCTGCGCGCTGGACTAGATTAGGTAGCATTTGCGCCACTCTAGGAAGTCTCCATCACAGCCACAGCTGCCCACGCGATGCTGCACGAGAGGGGAACCTCATGGCCTGCGCCCGCCGCCGCACCCGCCCGCCCCGGCATGCGCCAGGCATGGTCGCCATTGCGCTGGTGGCGGCCGCGCCTGTCGCGGCGCAGCAGGCCAGCCAGCCTGACGCGGGCAGGCTGGCGGACCAGGTCCACAACCTGAAGGAGGTCACTGTGGTCGCCCCGACGCCGTTGCCCGGCTTCACCATCGAGCGCCAGGCTTTTCCCGCCAACGTCCAGACCGCCACCGATGGCGACCTGGAACGCGCGAAGTCCGTCAACCTCCCGTCCTTCCTGGCGGAGAACATGACCGGCATCGTGGTCAATGACGCGCAGGGCAATCCGTTCGCGCAGGACATCCTGTATCGCGGCTACCGGCTCTCGCCGACGCTGGGTTCGGCACAAGGGCTGTCGCTATACCTGGACGGCGTGCGCCAGAACGCGGCCCTGGGCGACGTCATCAACTGGGCCGGCATGCCGGAGGCCGCCATCAGCACGGTAACGCTGGTGCCGGGCAGCAACCCGCTGTATGGGCTCAATACGCTGGGCGGCGCGCTTGCGCTGGTCACCAAGTCGGGCGAAACGCACCAGGGCGTGGAGGCCGACCTAAGCATCGGCAGCCATGGCCGAGCGCGGCTCGATGTCAGCACGGGCAAGTCGCTGGGCGACGGCTGGCACGCCTACTTTGGCGGCACCGGCTGGCGTGAGGATGGCTGGCGCGACAGCTCCGACAGCGATCTGGGCAACCTCTTCTTCAAGCTGGGCCGCTCGACCAGCGCCACCCAATGGAGCCTCAGCCTGCTCGGCAGCAACAGCCGGCTGTCGGGCAACGGCCTGACGCCGGATAGCATCTACCGCGCCGACCGAAGCGCCATCTACACCGCGCCCGATGTCACGCGCGCGAAATCGCTGCAGCTGACGCTCAATGGTGCGCACCAGTTCAATGCGCAGGACCAGCTACTGCTAACGGCTTATGTGCGCCGCACGCGCTCGCGCACCAACAGCGGCGATATCCACGACGACTACCTGGACACCCTGCGCGACTGCCAGGGCACCCCCGGCGCCGCAGGCTGCGAAGCGGACGAGGCGCCCGCCAATGCCGTGCTCAACGCCTCCACCGTGAGCGAGACCAGCTATGGCGTGTCTGCGCAGTGGTCGCACGATGGCGAGACGCACCGTTTCGCACTGGGTGCCGCGCTGGACCTGAACCAGTCGCGCTACGCGCAAACGACGCAGTTGGCCAGCTTCGACGCAGCGCGCAGGGCGCTTGGCGATCCCAATGCGCCAGTGGTCACCAATGCTTTGCTGGACGGCCACGACGGCACGGTGGGGCTGTACGCTACCGACACCATCCGACTGCTTCCCCAGACCTTCCTGACGCTGGCCGCCCGCTGGAACGAAGGGCGACGGCATACAGTGCTGGGCGCGCCCACGCCATCGGACGAACGCTTCACGTTCACACGGCTCAACCCGTCGGTGGGCGCATCGCACGCGCTGCTCGACAGCCTGACGATCTTCGGCTCCGCTTCGCAGGGCACACGCATGCCCACGGCGATCGAGCTGGGTTGCGCGGACCCTGCAAATGCCTGCCAGCTTCCTACCGGCCTGCAGGCCGATCCCCCCCTGCGCCAGGTGGTCACGCGCACCTTGGAGCTGGGCGGACGCTGGCAGCCGGCTGACACCACTGAACTGACCCTGGCGCTATACCGCAGCAACAACACCGACGACATCATCTTTCAGCGCTCGCCGTTCAGTCCGCTGGGCTATTTCTCGAACTTCCCGAAGACCCGCAACCAGGGCCTTGAGCTGGGCTTGCGGCAGCGGCTGGGCCGGCTGACGCTGCGCGCCGGCTACGGCTACACGCAAGCGACCTACCAGGCGGACGGCCAGTTGCAGACCCCCTTCGCTGCGCCGGTGGCGGTGCATCCGGGCACGCGCATGGCAGGAATCCCGCTGCACAGCTTCAAGCTCGGCGCAGACTGGCGCGCGACTGCCACCATCAGCGTGGGCGGCGACGTGATCGTATCGTCATCGCGTCCAGTCGCGGGTAACGAGGATGGCGCGCTCAGCGCGCAGAACCCCGGCCTTGCCCGCACCGCTGGCTACCTGCTACTGAACCTGCGCGCCAGCTGGCAGTTCTCGCCGCGCTGGCAACTCTATGGGCGCATCGACAACCTGTTCGACCGCCGCTACGAGACTTACGGACAGGCGGGCTACAACCTGTTCCCGGGCGGCACGCTGCTGTTGCCCGGCGCGGCCGTACCCGTCGAGCGCTTTGTGGCACCGGGCGCGCCCCGGCTGTTCTTGGTCGGCGTGCGTTATGAATGGGGCGGGCCCTGAGCGGGCCGCCATGCATCCGGGCAACGAGGAGAACGTCATGCCTTCGCACCTTCCATCCCGTACGCGACACATGCTGGCCGCTGGCCTCCTGGCGCTGGTGTGCCCGGTCGCCGCCGACGCAGCGCAGGCCTATGTGTCGACCGAAGGCGGCGGCATCGCCGTCATCGACCTGGACCGGCTCGAAGTCATGCCCAGCCTCCCGGCCGGGGGCAAGGGGCCGCGCGGACTGGCTGTGACCACGGATGGCAAATACCTGCTGGCGGCCAACAAGGGCACGGGCGACCTGTCGGTAATTGACCTTGCCACGGGGCAGCTGGTTCGCCGCGTGCCGATCGGACAGAACCCGGAGTTCGTGCGCGTGGCCGGGAACCAGGCCTTCGTCACCTACGAACCGGGCGAGCGCTCCGGCCCGCCCGGGGCCGCGCCGCCCCCATCCGCGAAGGGTAAAAGCGATGACGACAAGCCCCTGCCGGCGGAAATCGCCGTGATCGACCTCAAGGACTGGCGCGTGAACCGTAGGATCCGCAGCGGGCTGGAAACCGAAGGTATTGAGTTCTCGCGCGACGGCAAGCTGATGCTGGTCACCAATGAAGGCGACGACACCGTCACGGTCTATGAGAACGCCAGCGGCAGGCAAGTAAAGCTGCTGCCAATGCCCGCCGGTTCGCGCCCGCGCGGCATCAAGGCAAGCCCGGACGGCAACCGCTATGTGGTGACGCTGGAATCAGCCAATGCCTTCGTCGTGCTCGACGCCACGAACTTCCGCGTGCTGCGCACCGTGCCGACGCGCACGGGTCCCTACGGGGTGGCGTTCGATCGCGCCGGTGAGCGCCTGTTCGTCGCCGCCTCGCGCGCCGACACGCTGCAGGTGTTCGATGCGCAGACCTTCGCGTCGCTGGCCGACATCGCGATAGGCAAGCGCTGCTGGCATTTCAGCTTCACGCCGGACGATGCGCGGCTGCTGGTGGCCTGCGGGCGCTCCAATGCGGTCTATGTCATCGACGCACGCACCTACGAGCCGGTGCGCCAGTTCGACGGGCTGCCGCTGAGCTGGGGCATCGTGACCTATCCCAAGAGCGTGGGTTCGATCGATTCGCCGTAAGCGCAGCGGCGCTACTTCGCCGGTGCCGCTGCGGTCTGGCTGCCCGCCAGCGCGGCGGCCACGTTCTTCGCACCAGCCTGCTCGGCAATCTCGCGCGCAGTCAGCCCGCGATCATCCCGCAACGAGGCATTTGCGCCACGCGAGAGCAGCAACTGGACCACGTCACTCATGTCATAGCCGGCCGCCCACATCAGTGCCGTCAGGCCATGTGCGTAGCGCGCGTTGATATCGACGCCGGCATCGAGCAACTGCCTCACCACCGCCGTGCGGCCCTCTCCCGCAGCGTAGATCATGGCGGTCTTGCTGACGCGGTCGGTGGCGTTCAGCTCGGCATGACGCGCCAGCAGCATCGCGGTGATCTCCTGGTAGCCACCAAACGCAGCCGCCATCAGCGGCGTCACGCCTTGCACGTTCGGCAGGCTGACGTTAGCGCCGTGTTCCACCAGCACACGCGCCATGCCGGTCAGGCCGCGCTTTGATGCCGTCAGCAATGGCGTGTCGCCGATGCGGCTGCGCGAGTCCGGCGCGGCGCCCTGCTTCAGCGCGCCGAGCACCCCGGCCTCGTCCCCGGCGCGCGCCGAAGCCAGCAACCGCGCGTTCAGGCTGATGTCGTCATCGGCAAGTGCCCGAGCTGCAAGCAGGCCAAGCGCGCACACGCACACCATTGAAATCCTTCGCAGATCACGATTCATATCCGGCTCCTCCGATGACAACCGGCGCGATGCATTGCGCAAGACGGGTACCGCAACGCAAGGCAATTCCCGGTGTCTTCTGCTTACCCGCCCGCTAAGTCTGGTGCGCAGGAAGCACAAATTCAAGCGGCCTTTTCATGCTGCGATGCATCGGTTCAACGATGTCCTTGCAGTGCAGAAAGCCGCGCTGCATGTGCTTGTTGTTTTGCTTGGGTTCTTGCCTATACTGCACTTCACCTCGGGGCCGCTTCGACGCGCGGCAGGGCCTGCTTTGCCTCGCCACGATACGCATCGGCTTGTGCGTGTCGCTCACCCAAGCGGCCAGGTCGACAAGAATCGAATAAGGAGCGCCCCATGCTCTCATTCTCTCGCCTCTCCCGGCACACCCTCCCCTTGCTGTTCCTCGCCTTCCATGCATCCGCCGCGCTCGCCGCCGAGGATATCCAGGGCAGCGCGACCACGCCAGGCGCGCCTATGTCCAGTGCGCTGCGCCCGGTCACCCAGGCACAGTTGGATGCTGCAGGCACCAACGGCAACGACTGGCTGCACTCCAACGGGTCGTACGTGCAGATGCGCTACCATCCAGCGGCGCAGATCAACACGAAGAACGTCGCCAGGCTGCGCCCCGCCTTCATCTTCCAGACGGCAGTGATGGAGTCGATGGAGACTGCGCCGATCGTCGTAAACGGGGTCATGTTCCTGACGACTTCCTACAACCACGTCTATGCCATCGACGCGGTGACGGGGAAGGAGTTCTGGCACTACAAGCACAAGATGGGACCGGTCACCACGTTCTGCTGCGGGCCTAACAACCGTGGCGTGGCAATCAGCGGCGATCGCCTCTACATGGGCACGCTCGATGCCAAGCTGGTCGCGCTTGATGCCAGGACCGGCAAGCTGCTGTGGGAAACCCAGATCGCTGACCCGGAACTCGGCTACTCCGAGACCATGGCGCCGGTGGTCGTCGACGACAAGGTCCTGATCGGCACCAATGGCGGCGAATACGGCATCCGCGGCTTCGTCAAGGCGTTCAGCACGACCGACGGCAAGCTGCTGTGGACCTTCCACACCATCCCCGAGAAGGGCCATGAAGGGGTGTGGGCCACCAAGGACGCCACCGGGCGCGACATGAAGCGCGACATCGCCGCCGAGAAGAAGATGCTGGCCGACAAGGGCGGCGACTTCTACAAGACGCTTGGTGGTGGCGTGTGGATGGCCCCGGCGGTCGACCGCGCCAACAAGCTGGCGATCTTCGTGGTGGGCAATCCGTCGCCCGACCTGTACGGCGCGATCCGTCCCGGAGACAACCTGTACACCGATTCCCTGGTCGCGGTCGACCTGAACACCGGCGCCTACAAGTGGCACTCGCAATATATCGCCCATGACGTGTGGGACCTGGATGCAGCCAGTCCGCCGATCCTCGTCGACGTGCGCGATGAAAAAGGCCAGATGATCCGGGGCGTCATCCACGGCGGCAAGACCGGGCACGTCTATGTGCACGACCGCCGCGACGGCCGACTGATCCGCTTCTCGCAGGCAATGATCCCGCAGGAGAACATGTGGACCCTGCCCACCCCGCAAGGTGCGCGCATGCTGCCGGGCGCCAACGGGGGAGTGGAATGGTCGCCGATGGCGTTCAACCCCAAGATGCGGCTTGCCTATGCCGCCAACCTGCATCAGCCAATGACCTACCAGGTCGAAGATGTCCCCTATCCAGGCGGCAAGCTGTGGCTGGGCGGCGCCTTCAAGGTCATCCCGAGCGAGCAGCAGTGGGGCAAGCTCTCGGCGGTCAATATCGATAGCGGCAAGGTGGCGTGGGATTACAAGACCGAGCAGCCGCTGATCGGCGGCGTGCTGGCAACGGCCGGCGGCCTCGTCTTCACTGGCGAAGGCAACGGCCTGTTCAAGGCATTCGATGCGGCCAACGGCAAGATGCTGTGGCAGTTCCAGTGCGGGGCCGGCGTGAATTCGCCGCCAGTGTCCTATACCGTCGGCGGCAAGCAGTACATTGCCGTCGCGGCCGGCGGCAACACCCAGCTCGACTTCAAGCGTGGCAACAGCATCTTTGTCTTTGCGGTGCAATAGGTTCGCCGAAAGCGATCCCGGAATGCCGACTATCCCGCTCCGTCCGCGCCGCCGCCTTCCCGCGGCGCGGCGCGCCGCGGTGCCCGCCATGGTGACTGCACTGCTGGCACTGTTGGCCGCAAGCGGCAATACCCGTGCCGAAGCGGCCGCCGGGCAGGCCAAGGCGCAGGTCTGCGTTGCCTGCCATGGTCCGCAGGGCAATTCCACCAATCCTGCCTATCCGCATCTGGCGGGACAGACCGCGCGCTACCTCTACCTGCAGTTGCGTGACTTCAAGGAAGGACGGCGCAGCGACCCTGCCATGTCGCCAATGGCCACGCCTTTGTCAAAAGAGGACATGCAGGACCTGTCCGACTACTTTGCCGCGCAGACGCCGACAGCGTCGACCTACAAGGTCGACGCAGCGCGGGTCGCCGCCGGGCGCAGCAAGTCCGAAGAAGTGCTGTGCACGATGTGCCACCTCGGAGGATTTGCCGGGCAGAACGAAATACCGCGGGTAGCCGGGCAGCAGTACGCGTATATCGTCAAGCAGCTGGAGGATTTCCGCGCCAGGCGGCGTACCAATGACGCGGGGAGCATGACCAGCGTGTCGCGCAACCTAAGTGATGACGACATCAGGAATCTCGCCAACTACATTACCGGCCTGAATTGATCTGCCAATCAGGCCCGGCCGCTACCTGTGATTCAACGCTCGCCAACCTTTTCAGGCATCGTCCCGACATAGCGCCCCCGCGGACGTATCACCTGCCCCACGCCCAACTGCTCCAGGCTGTGGGCCAGCAGTCCAATGCTGCGTGCCGTGGCAAACATCCCGAACGCGGCATCGTCCGGCAGCCCATAGTGTGTGACGAGGGCCGCCAGGGCCACGTCCATATTGGGCTGCAAGCCGGTCAGTTTGGTTGCCTTCTCGATAAAGCGCCGAATGACTTCCGGTGGGTCGAACAGGGCCAACAGGGCTGCCGCGCGAGGATCGCCATCGGGATAGAGGTGATGTCCGAAGCCTGCCAGGGGCAATCCGGTGGACAGATGGTGGGCGATCACCTGATCCTCGCCTTGCCGTTCCACTTCGTTGAACAGCGCCTTGACGCGGCCCGAGGCATCGCCATGCAAGGGCCCGGACAGCGTGGTCAGGCCGGACAGCAGGCAGGCCGGCAAGGATGCGCCAGTGGACGCCGCGATGCGCGCGGCAAAGGCCGAGCTCGTCAGTTCGTGGTCGACCAGTAGCACCATGGCGGTCCGCAGCAGCTCTGCCACCTGCAGGGATTGTTTCCACCCTTGCGCAAGACGCAGGTGCAAGGGTTGTTGCCCCGCGTGCGCACCAAAGGCATTGGCCAGTTGGCCCACCAGGCTTTGGCATTCCTGGTGCAGGACGCGTGTCATGCGCCCGTGCGTGGAGTGTCCGGTGGCGGCCAGTGTAGCCAGGCCCGTGAACGCCGCCACGCGCCCGGGCGGCTTGCCGATGCGTGCCGAGCATGAAAAGTCGACGGCTTGCTCGGCGTCCCACAGCAATTGCGCCACCTCCTCCAGGCTGGCCGAGCCGGCCAGGGTCACCGCGTCTTGTCCGCGGTAGTACAAGCGCTCGCGCACGAACGTGGAGAGAGCGGTCGGGATGCTGGGTTCCGCGCCAAACAGCGTATTGGTCGCCACGGTCTCGTGCTTGCGCCCGGCCTGCTTGCGTTTGGCGAGGGTGGCGACATCTTCGGCGCGGTAGAGGCTGCGGCGCGTGTCGGCCGGATCGGAAATGACTTCCAGCTTGCCTCGGCTGACGTAAGCGTAGATCGTCTGCGGGCGCACGCCAAGGCGGCTGCAGGCCTCGTCCATCGATATCCAGGATCCCATGATGACTTGTTGCAAGATTTTATATTGATTTTATAGATCAATATTGCCTTGTCAATCAACTATTACTTACTATGCAGTCAAGTTCAACGCGCCCTTCCTGCCACGGATATGAAGCCCCAGATCCTGCAACTCAATCCCATCCTGATCCCGGCGGTCAACGACAAGCTCGCCGCACTTTATGAGGTGCACAAGTACTTCGAGATCGCAGACCAGGCGGCCTGGCTGCGGCAACATGGTGCTGCCATCGAGGCCGTCATTACCGGCGGACACACCGGGATCTCGCGGGCGATGCTGGAACAGCTGCCCGCGCTGAAGGTGGTGGCCGTCAATGGCGTCGGCACCGACGCGGTGGACCTGGCCTACTGCCGTGGCCGTGGCCTGCCCGTCACGGCGACACTGGGGGCGCTGACCGAAGACGTGGCTGACCTGGCCATCGGCTTGCTGATCGCAGCCTGCCGCAACCTCTGCGCCGGCGACCGCTTTGTGCGCGCGGGCCAGTGGGAACTGCACCCCCAGCCCAACGCCATCCCGCTGGCCCGGCGCTTCAGTGGCATGCGCCTCGGCATCGTCGGCATGGGGCGCGTCGGCCGCGCGGTCGCGACGCGGGCGGCAGCCTTTGGCTGCCCCATCCGCTATACCGACCTGCGCCGCATGGATGACGTGCCGCATGCGTTCGTGCCGTACCTGCAGGACCTGGCGCGCGACAGCGATGCGCTGGTGCTGTGCGCGGCGGCCGACAAGGCCGAAGGCATCGTCGATGCCGCGGTGCTGGACGCGCTGGGCCCGCGCGGCTATCTCGTCAACGTGGCGCGTGGCCGGCTGGTCAACGAATCTGACCTGGCCGAGGCCGTGGCCGCCGGCCGCATCGCGGGCGCTGGACTCGACGTGTTCGTCGACGAGCCGCGCGTGCCGTTGACGCTGCGCCAGTCCGACCGCACGACGCTGCAGGCCCACCGCGCCAGCGCGACCTGGGAAACCCGTACCGCCATGGCGCACATGGTGCTCGACAGCGTCGCCCAGGCCCTGGCCGACGAGCGTCCGACCATGAGCCTGACCACCTGAATGCACGGCCGAATTCCGCGACCTCACACTACTTTAGGAGACCTCGCTTGACCGCTTCCCGCAAGATCGCCCTCGTCACCGGAGCCGGCAGCGGCGTTGGCCGCGTCACCGCGATTGCCTTGCTCAATGACGGCTGGACGGTGGTGCTGGCCGGCCGCCGCGCCGATCCCCTGCAATCCCTGGCAGCCGAGGCTGCCGCGCGCGGCCAGACTGCGGTGGCCGTGCCCGCCGACGTCACCGACCCCTGCAGCGTGCAAGCCTTGTTCGACACCATCGAGCGCGAGTTTGGCCGACTGGACTTGCTGTTCAACAACGCCGGCGTCAATGCCCCTGCCGTGCCGATGGACGAGCTGCCGCTCGACAAATGGTTCAGCGTCATCAACACCAACGTCACCGGCGTCTTCCTCTGCGCGCGTGCGGCCTTCGGGCTCATGCGCCGCCAGTCGCCGCAGGGCGGCCGCATCATCAACAACGGCTCGATCTCCGCGCACACTCCACGCCCCTTCACGGCGCCCTACACCGCCAGCAAGCACGCGGTCACTGGCCTGACCAAGGCGCTGGCGCTGGACGGCCGCGCCTTCAATATCGTGGCCAGCCAGATCGACATCGGCAACGCGCTGACCGAACTGTCCGAACGGATGACGCGGGGCGTGCCGCAGGCCAACGGCACGATCGCTCCAGAACCCATGATGGATGCCAGCCATGTCGCCAACGCCGTGCGGCACATGGCCTCGCTACCGCTGGATGCCAACGTGCTGACCATGACCGTCATGGCGAGCGCCATGCCGTTCGTCGGGCGCGGCTGACAGCCGCTACCGCGCCCCGGCCTCCCTGGCAATCGTGGGTGTGTCATCAGAGTCGACACAAGTTGACCAAATGCAAACGGAGACAACGATGCAATTTACCAAGCGGATCAAATTCCTGGCCGTCCCGGCCGCCTTGCTACTGGCACCCGGCCTGGCGTCGGCACAGAACTACCCGACCCGACCCGTCACCATCATCGTCCCGGCGCCGCCCGGGGGCGGCATCGACCTGATTGCCCGCGTGGTGGGAGAAAAGCTCTCAATCAAGCTTGAGCAGCCCTTTATTGTCGACAACCGTCCGGGCGCGTCCAACAACCTGGGCACCGCGATACTGGCCAACGCCAAACCCGACGGCTATACGATCGGCATCGTAGGCGGCAGCCACAACATCAACAAATTCCTCTTCAAGAACCTCGGCTGGGATCCGGAAAAGAGCTTCGAGCCCATCGTCTACACCCACGAAATCCCCCTGGTGTTCGCGGTCTACCCGAAACTCCCGGTCAAAACGATGCCCGAACTGGTCAGCTGGATGAAGGCCAATCCCGGCGAGGCCAAGGTCGCCACCTCCGGCCGCGGTAGCGCCCAGGAAATGGCCGCCGAAATGTTCCGCATGGTCAGCGGTGCGCCCATGCTGCTGGTCCCCTACAAGGGATCATCCGCCGCCCACCCCGACCTGCTGGCCGGCCGCACCGTCCTCTACATCGACTCCCTCAGCGCCATACAGGAGCAGCTCAAGGTTGGTAACGTGCGCGCCGTCGCGGTATCGACCCGAAAGCGCTCCAAGGCCCTGCCCAATGTGCCGACTGCCGAAGAACAAGGACTCAAGGGATATGACGCCAACACCAATGGGGGCTTCCTGGCGCCCGCGGGGACGCCGAAGGAGATCGTTGCCAGGCTCAACACCGAGATCAATGCGGTGTTGAAGCTGCCCGAGGTGCGCGCCAAGCTGGAAGCGGCCGGGATCGAGGCCCAGGGCGGCACGCCGCAGGCTTACGCGGCGCTGATCAAGTCTGACCTGGCGAAGTGGGGAAATGTGGTCAAGAAGGCGGGGATTCAGCCGGAATAGTACTGGCGGCTTCTCGGTCACGACCTGCAATGACAAGGCGGGCGTGGACGAGAGCGTCCAGAAGGCAAAGGACTGGATCGCTGCGAATGCCGCCGGCACCAGCGCCAGCCCGCCGGCGATTTCGGAGGGGACCGTCATCCTGCACGCAAAATAGCCGCTACCCTGGTATCGCGATTCGCGCATTGCTTCAGTCGCCCCTAGGCCGCCGCTGCACGATGGCGAGCACCACTCTACGCTTGTCAGCGCTGCAGCTCCGCCAGGATCTGTTCGGCAAGGAAGTCACAAGGTGGCCGCTTCGACTTTGCGCTGCGCGCCAGCACCAGCTCCAGCCCGGCCAACTCTGGCAGCCCCTGGGCCTGGCCAAGGATGGTGAAATGCGCCGGGACAGCACATCGCGCGAGCGGCGCCACCGCCAGTCCCGCTTCGACCATGCTGAGCAGGCCGAGCAGGCTGGGACTTTCATAGGACATGCGATAAGCGATCCTGGCCTGCTCCAGGCTGCGGATCGCAATGTCGCGGGCGACGCTGCCCGACTGGAACACGGCAATGGGCAGCGGCCGCTCGTTCCAGATCTCGTGCGCCGCCGGCGAGGCGGCCCACACCATCGGTTCCAGCCGGATGAACTCCCCGGACAGCCCCTTCACTCTCGTTGCACAGACCAAGTCGACCGATCCGTCCTTGACCATGGGCGCCAGGGCCACGCTCGGCAAGCCAATGACCTGGATCTCGACTTTGGGGTAAGTCGCGGAGAATTTCTTCAGGATCGTGGGCAGCAGGGATGAGGCATAGTCGTCCGGCATGCCGAGCACCACACGCCCGGTCACGTCGGGGCGGACCACGGCCGCCCAGGCCTCGTCACGCAAGGCCAGCATGCGGCGCGCAAAGCCCAGCAGGACTTCGCCTTCCGGGGTCAGCACTACGTTTCTCGGCTTGCGCACGAACAGTGGCTTGCCCAAAGCCCGCTCTAGCGCCTTGATCTGCATGCTGACTGCCGACTGCGACCGATGCACGAGTTCCGCCGCACGGGAAATGCTGCCCGTATCGGCAACCGCCACCATCATGGCCAGCACATCGAGGTCAAGCGCTTTCATTGGTATCAGAAAAACTGAAGCAACAGATCAATTTTACGCGTTTTTCTTAATCAAGGGCCCTCGGGCATACTGGCCAGAAACGTTGACGACCTATGCCACAGCCGATCATGGACCACCCCTTGCGCGACAGCCTTGCGCGCGAACTGCATGCCCGCCCCTTCCTGCGCATTGGCGGCTCCGCCTCGCTGACGCACTTCGCCATCTATGCGGACGGCGATACCGCGGTCCACCATGCCTTGCTGGCCTCCTTGTGCCGGCTGACCGGGCTGGAAGACCCGGCCGACGGCGTGACCCACTATTCAGGACGATGGGGCGATGACAAGCAGCTGAAGTGGGAGCGGCACACCGAGTTCTCCACCTTCACGTTCGTGGCGCGGCGTGGTGACGCGGACTACTTCTCCGACCTGGCCACCTCCCATATCCCGGCCGACTGGTTCGACAGCTTCGCCGGCAAACGCCTGGTGGCGCTGCGCATGGAACTGGTCTCGGGCGAGGCCGCAGCCCATGCCCGCGACAACGTGAGGCAATGGATCGACGGCCCCATCCTGGCGGGCAGCCACGTTCTGGGCGGCGGTGAGGTGTTCTGCGACTGGACCATCCCGCCCGACGGCTTTTCGCGCTTCCTGGTCATCGACAACGGCTTCCGCGAAGTCCAAGGCGGACGGCTGCTGCAGCGGTTGTATGAAATCGAGACCTACCGGATGATGGCGCTGCTGGCCTTGCCGGTGGCGCGTGACCTGGGCCGCAGCGTGGACAACCTGCAGCGCTCGCTCGCGCCGCTGATGCGCAGCATGGACACCAGCCAGGGCGGCCGCCACGATGCCGAGTTGCTGGAGCGGCTGACGCACCTGGCGGTCCGCATCGAGGCACTGGCGGAATCCGGCAACCGCTTCAGCGCGTCGCGCGCCTACGAGAAGCTGGTGCTGGCGCGCATCCAGGAATTGCGTGAAGAGCGCATCGAAGGCATACCGACCATCGCCGAATTCATGGAGCGCCGCTTCGCGCCTGCCATGGAGACGTGCAGGTCGGTCTGGGCGCGGCACGAGCAGTTTGCCGGCCGCGTGGCGCGCGCGCTCGACCTGCTGCGCACGCGCGTCAACCTCGCGCAGGAGCAGGACACCACGCGCCTGCTCGAAGGCATGGACCAGACCGCGCGCAGCCAGCTGCGGCTGCAGCACGCGGTCGAAGGCCTGTCGGTCGCGGCCATTTCCTACTACGTGCTGTCGCTGGCGGGTACGGGGCTCAAGGCGCTGCATGCGGTGCATCTCCCGCTGGACCCGGAACTGATCAAGGGTGTCCTGATCCTGCCAGTAGTGCTGCTGGTGCTGCGTGCAACTCGGCGCAGCAAGCATGCCGGGCAAAAAGCGGCCGCGCGGCAGCCGGCTGCGAATCAGGCTGCGTAGGGTCACGTCAGGGGCAGCCAGGCGGCTGTCCCGCCCTGCCCCGCCCCTGCCGCGGCTCGCCGCAGGAGACGCATCGGGCCAAGGTTCTCAATGGTTTGCATCTGCGCAGCATCCCGGACAAATAGCGAGCCGGCGAACGCCAGGGCATTGATCGATATGCCTTCCACGCACTCCCTGGTTCTCGGCACCAGCAGCAGCCCTGCGGACATGACCAGCAGGTTGTACGGCGCCGACTGGCGCAGGCCGCCCTCGACATCCACCGCCCGCACGCCAACCGCATCAAGCAGCGCGCGGTAGCGCTCGCACGCCGTGCGCGCCACCTCTTCGACGGGCGCCGCAAACAGATCCAGCGGCGCGAACGCATGCGCGAATGCCAGGCCGGGAACGACGCCGATGGCGCCGGCGATCCGCGCCGACGCCAGCAAGGGGCCGATCGGCAGCGCCGGGCCACCCTCGGCGAGCGGCAACGGCACGATCTGCAGATGTTTGTGGCCCTGGCTCGCTCCCGCGGCTGCCCCACCGTTGTAGAAGCCCAGGCTCGGGAATTCCGCCATGCAAGCCAGCAGCGCTTCAAAGTCAGCCACGACCAGCAGGCATTCCTGCGGCTCGAAGTGCCGGGTGACAATGAGCAGATGATGCTCGATGACATTGAACTTGTTGAGCAAGGCCACATGGGTGTCGGAGATATCCGCGACAAACAGATCCGGGTCATACGGCAGGAATGGATTGCCCCCGGCACTGCTCGTCCCGCGTGCCTTGTCCTTGCGCGCCAGGCTGGACACCTGGCGGACCAGGAACCGCACACCGCCGTCCTCAATTGCCGCCTGGGAGGTTTCGATCGGGCACAACGCCCCGCTCTGCAGGGCGTGCGCCGTCCGCTGCGTGATTGCCGGCCACAGCGTGCCGGGCTGAAGGTGTCGAGGGTGCATGATCCGCTTTCACTCCCCTTTCAGCATAGCCGTCTCACGCGCCGAAGCGGATCGGATCATACGGGCGGGCATCGACATACGGTTGCTCACCGTCCATCAGTTCGGCAAGCAGCCGGGCCGTGACGGGGCCGAGCGTGAAGCCCTGGTGGCCATGTCCAAAGTTGAACCAGAGGCCACGATGGCGCGGTGCCCTGCCGACGATCGGCCGCATGTCGGCGACACATGGCCGGGCGCCGAGCCAGGGCGTGTCTTCGACTGGCGCACCGAGGCGCACCAGCTCGCGGGCGTGGCGCTCGGCATTCTGCAGCTGGATGGGGGTCGGCGTGGCATCGTGGTGCGCGAACTCGGCCCCCGTGGTCAGGCGCAGGCCGCGCTGCATCGGCGCCAGCATATAGCCGTTCTCGACATCGAGCAGCGGCATGGACGGCATCGGCTCAGCGGCATAGTGGCGATGGTATCCCCGCTTGACGAATAGCGGGAAACGATAGCCAAGCGGTCTGGTCAGGGTCGTGGCCCACGGCCCAAGTGCAATCACGGCCTCGGCAGCTTTGACCGGGCCATCTTCCGTCTCCACGGTCCAGCCGCCTTCCGTCTGTTTCAGCGTTGCGGCATCACCGCGGCTAAAGATTCCGCCCTCCTTGCTGAACAGCGCCGCGTAGCGGCTTACCAGCTCGCCGGGATCAACGATGGTCCAGGGATCGCGCCAGTGAATGGCGCCGGCCACTGGCCCGCAATACGCTGGCTCGGTAGCGATCAGCCCGGCCTGGTCGAGAATCCGGCAATCGAGTCCGTGCCGCTGCGTGACTTCCGTCGCAGCGCGCGCCGCCTGGTCGAACGGCGCAGCGCTGCGATACGCCTGCAGCCATCCCGATCTGCGCACAAGTTCCTGTGCGCCGGCCAGCGCGATCAGCCGCTCGTGCTCAGTCAGGCAGTGCCGGATCAGGGCACTGTATGCCGTGACGGTGGCCGCGTACCGGTCAGGCGCCGATTCACGCCAGTAGCGCGCCAGCGCGGGCAGCAGGCTGGCGAGTGCCGCGGGGTGATAGTGGACATCGTTGCCCTGGCGGGTGATGACGCGAAGGACCGCCATCCACTCGCGCGGGAAGGCGTAGGGCTGCACCGCTTCGCGCTGGATGATGCCGGCGTTGCCATAGGATGTTTCCCTGCCGGGCGCCTGCCGGTCGACCAGTACGACCGCATGGCCGCGCTGGCGCAACGCCAGCGCCGTGCAGACGCCGACCATGCCCGCACCAAGTACCAGAATGTCTTTAGAAGCCATGGCAGATGCGGATCCTGGAGGGCAGGTTTGCGGTCCGGGTCATAGGGAGTCAGGCAATGGATGCTAATGCCCTGATTCTGCAATGCCGGCGCGTCCGGGCGGAATATCCGTCGCAATCAATTATTGGAATCCATGGTTGCCGATCCGGCAATCATGGGTCGCCTATGCGCGTGATGGCATCGGCCAGATGCTGCACGAAGGCGCGCCCCGCGGGCGGGAGGTTGCGCCGGGCCAGTGTCTGGATCTCGATATAGCGCTCGTTCATTTCCCGGTCGCGTAGCGGCACCGCGACAATGGACCCTTCCTTCAACCGCCGCCGGACCGAAAGCTCCCCATAGAAAGTGATGACACCGGCCCCCGCCGCAGCGAATCCGACCAGCGAGTCCAGGTGATTGCTGGAAAAAACGGTCTGGTAGCTGAGCCCCTGGCGGCTGCAACTGGTGTCCAGCAACTGCCGCAGTGAGCTGTCCTTGGGCGGCAGCGCGAGCGGATAGCCGATGACCTGCGACAGCGAGATCTGGCGCTGGCCCGCCAGCGGGTGGTCCGGCGCCATGACCGCGAGCACCGGGGCCGGGTGGCGCAGTTCCACCTCGATATCGAGTTCGGGGAGGCCGCTCAGCGTGACGCCGATATCCGCCTCGCCGTCGCGAATGCGCTTGGCAATGTCGCCTTGCGGGCACACGTCCAGGTCGAAGCGGATGCCATCGTATTTCTCCCGGAAACTGGCGGCCAGAGCCGGAAGGAAATCGTGCGCGATGCCCTCGACGCTTGCCAGGTGGACCTGCCCCACGCGCAAGCCACGCAGTGCCTGGATGTCACCCGTGACGCGATCGATCTCCTGCTGGGCGCGCTTGGCGTGCGCCGCCAGCATCTCCCCCGCCGCATTGGGTACCAGGCCGCGCGCGCGCCGGTCGAACAGCAATGTGTCCAGCTCGCTCTCCAGCTTGGCGATCTGCCGGCTGACCGCCGATGGCGCCACGTTCAGCTTGAGGGCGGCGTCCTTGACCGAGCCGGTGCGTACGACCTCAAGGAAGTAGCGGACGGCGGTTTCCTGCAGGATGCGATACGACATGGTCGGGGCGAAAGCGAAGCCAAGGTCAGATTCATTTTATGGATTGCCTTTTCGGCAATCAAGCTTTCGAAACATTGCGACGATGTCACGCCGGATTGATCGTACGATGAGATCACGCGGTGCCCCCACCTACTGCGCTGCGCGATACCTACCCTGCCGGAGCATCAACATGCGATCCCCCGCCCACCGCACCTTGTTCCTCCTCCTCACGGCCTGCAGCGTGGCTGCCGGAACCGCGCTGGCGCCCGCCCCTGCCACTGCACAGGGTGGCTATCCATCCAAGCCGATCCAGCTGGTCCTGCCGTTTCCGCCAGGCGGTGCCACAGACATCGTCGGCCGCACCATCGCCCGCAGACTCGGCGAGCGTCTTGGCCAGACCGTGGTGGTTGAGAACCGGCCCGGGGCCGGCACCATTGTCGCGGCGAGCTACGTGGCCAAAGCGGCACCGGACGGCTACACGCTGATGGCCACGTCCGGCACCACGTTCACGGTCAATCCGGCGGTCTATGCAAAGCTGCCCTACGACCCGCAGAAGAACTTCGAGCCCATCGGCATGATCGGGTCGACCGGCTTGATCCTTCTGGCAAACCGCGACGTGCCGGTGAACAACCTCAAGGAGTTTGTCGCCGCGGTCAAGGCAGACCCGGGCAAGTATTCCTACGGCTCATTCGGCGCCGGCACCACTGCCCACTTTGCCGGCGAAGAGCTGCTGAACCTCACCGGCACCAAACTGCTGCATGTGCCCTATAAGGGCAGCGCGCCGGCGATGACCGACCTGATGGGGGGCCAGATCCCCTTCAGCGTGGATACGGTGGCTGCGGCCATTCCACAGCTCAAGTCCGGCAAGATCAAGGCCATTGCGGTCACTACGGCGAAGCGCTCGTCGCTGCTGCCGAATGTGCCGACCGTCGCCGAAAGCGGCTATCCGGGCATGGACACCAGTACCTGGATCGCGCTGGTCGCGCCTCGCGGCCTGCCAGCGGAGGTCCGGGCCAGGCTGGAAAAGGCACTGGCAGACACCATCGCCGATCCGGCAACGCGCAGCCAGCTGGCGGAGAACGGCATCGAGCCCTTCTACGCGCCCGGCAAGCAGGTCGCGGCCATGATCGACAAGGAAATCCCGCAGATGCGTGCCATCGCGCAACGCGCCCATATCAAGCTTGACTGACAGCAAGGCCCCGGAGACACCTGTTCCATGACCACGCAAGACAGACTGACCTCGGCCTCGGCGGTCGAACTCCGACGACTGATCGGCTCCAGGGAAATCTCGCCGGTAGAACTGCTGGAGGCGTGCATCGCGCGCATCGAGACCTATAACCCGCTGATCAATGCCATCACGGCAACCTGCTTCGAGCGCGCCCGCAAGGAAGCGCGCGCCGCCGAACAGGCCATGCTGCGGGGCGAACCGCTCGGGCTGCTGCACGGGCTGCCGCTAGGGGTCAAGGACCTGGAGGCCACCGAGGGCCTGCTGACCACCTATGGCTCGCCGCTGTTCCGCAACCACGTGCCGACCGACGACAACGTGCTGGTGAAACGGCTGCGGGCGGCCGGTGCCATCGTGGTGGGCAAGACCAATATTCCCGAAATGGGCGCCGGCGCGAACTCGCGCAACGCGGTCTGGGGCGCGACCGGCAATCCTTTCAACCCGAACCTCAATGCGGGCGGCTCCTCCGGCGGCTCGGCCGCGGCGCTGGCCGCGGACTTCCTGCCGGTCTGCACCGGGTCGGACACCGGTGGCTCGCTGCGCATTCCCGCGGCCAAGTGCGGCGTGGTCGGATTCCGGCCCTCGCCGGGCATCGTCCCCAACTCGCGCAAACTGCTGGGCTGGACGCCGATCTCGGTGGTCGGGCCGATGGGACGCACCGTTGCCGATACCTGCCTGCAGCTGGCGGCTTCGGCCGGGGTGTCGGTGACCGATCCCTTGAGCTACGCGGTGGACGCCGCAGCGTACCTGTCGCCGGCACCGGTGGACCTGTCGAGCTTGCGGGTCGGCTGGACCGAAGACTTCGGCAGCTGCGCGGTCGACGACGGTGTCCGCCGCGTGTTCCGCGCCAGGATCGCAGAGATGCGCCACCTGTTCCGGCAATGCGACGAGGTCCGCTTCGAGCTTGGCGATGTGCACCGCTGCTTCGATGTCCTGCGCGCCGAGAGCTTTGTCGCCGGCTTGCATGACGCCTACCAGCGCGACCCCGCCTCTCTCGGCCCCAATACCCGCGCCAACTACGAGCTCGGCGCGAAGATGTCACTGGGCGACAGCGCATGGGCGCAGGCCGAGCAGAACCGTATCCTGCAGCGCTTCCAGGGGGCCTACCAGGAATACGACCTGATCCTGTCGCCAACCACGCCGGTGTCGCCCTTCGCATGGACCAGGCTGTTCGCGGACACCATCAATGGCGAAAAGCAGGAAAATTATTACCGCTGGCTGGCCTTGACCTATGTCGTGACACTGACCACGCACCCTGCCATTTCTCTGCCGTGCGGCACTGACGAGGCCGGCATGCCGTTCGGGCTGCAGGTGACCGGCCGCTTCCGGGGCGACCTGGAGACGCTGGGAGCGGCCCAGGCGATGGAAGCTGCGTTTGCCATGCTGCCAGCGTTGCGCCGCCCCGTTCCCGACCTCGCCGCCCTCAGGCCCGCCAACCCGTCGCTGCGCTCGATTGTCACCGCGCCGCCGGCCTCTGGCACAGCGCAGCAATCGGGCGGCGTTTCTGCGGTATAGGCAAAGGGGCTGAAGACACAGGAATGCGAGCGTCGCGGCCCCCGCATCAATCCTGCTCGCGCAAGAGCATCGCCACGTTACGCTCCGCGAGCGCAGCGATGGTGCGCGAAGGGTTCAGGCCGAGCGGGCGCGGGACGATCGCACCGTCCATGACATAGAGGCCCTTGTAGCCAAATACCCGGCCCCATGCATCGACGACTCCGTCCGCGGCGGAGGTTCCCATGTTGCAGCCTCCCAGCGGGTGCGGGGTGATCAGGTTGTGCCACCGTCGCCAGGTGAGCGGCACCCACGGATCCCCGCCGGTCGCTTCCGAGAGCTGCGTATGCGCTGCAATCATGGCCTCGATAATGGCCACCGATGCCTGATACGACCAGTCGAGCCGCAGCACCCGACGCCACGGCGCGTACCACCTGCGGCCCAGCTTCAGCTGGCCATCGCCAGGGTCCACGCCTTGCCCGAACCAGGGCATCATCCGCTCGACCGGATCGCCGTCGTCAAACAGTCCTCCGACCTCCTTCCACACGGCGCGCAGCTTGCGGGAACGCGTTCTCTTCATATGGCGTCGAATAAAGTTGCCTGCGAGGTTCGGGATGCCGCCGTCCTCGACGAAGAGCGCCTGTCCGTTCGGGCCGCCGTGGTCCAGCAGGTCGATCGCGGCGGAGATGGTCACGCCATGAGAAGGAGAGATCGTCCTGTTGCCATAGAAGGCTGGCGTCACGAAGTCGCCATTGTGGGCCCAGCCAAATCCCAACCTTGGTGAAAGAGCGGGCAGCGTGCGATGCTCATCCCGACAGCGCAGCAGTAGCTCGGTGCTGCCGATGGAGCCGGCGGCCAGTATCACCCTGGCGGCCGTGACTGTGCCAGGGCTCGTCGTTTCGTTTTCCGGGTCGATCTTCCTGAAGCAGACCCGCCAGCCCTGCTGCAGCGGCTCGATCCTGTCTACCAGGTGCAACGGGAGAATCTCGGCGCCATTGTCTTCAGCCACCGCCAGGTAATTCAGGTCCAGCGTATTCCTGGCCGATACCTGGCACCCCACGTCGCAGTTGCCGCAATGGACACAAGTGCCCTGCCACCTGCCGTGCTGGTTCAGGAATCTCTCCGAATGACGGTCATCGCGGGGGTCTTGCCGTGTGGGGTCCCAATGCTCGGAAAATGTCACCGCCAGCGGCAATTTGCGGAAGCGCCCGCCCCATCCGCAGGCTTCCGCGCCCTCGCGCAATAGCCGGGTTCGCTCGCTCAACTGGTTATCCGGCACTTCGCTCACTGCGAGCATGCGCCCGACCTCCTCGTAGTGGGCCTGCAGGCCGGCATAGGTCACCTCTTTCGGCCAGCCGTTCTCAAAGGCTTCCGGCCTGGCTTCCACGGAAACGTTGGCGTAGATCAGCGAGCCGCCGCCGACTCCGGCCCCGGCGATGACCCATACATCAGAGAATGTCCGGATATCGGCCCAGCCATTGAAGCGATTGGCGCGCTCCTGGTTCCACAGCCAGGGATCACTTTCGTCGCGCGGGTAAGTCGCGGGGCTCCAGCGCCGGCCGCGCTCCAGCACCAGCACTTTGCGGCCGGCCTGCGCGAGCCGGCACGCCGAGACCGCACCACCGAAGCCGCTGCCGATGACGACGACATCGTAGGCCAGGGCATGGCTCATCATGACGCTCCCTGTCGTTGGATGATGATTGGCTTCTCCTCAATCATCCGCACCGCCTCCGGCGGCGATACCTGGCCGTCTGCCGGCACGAAGCGGGGGCCGGCTGCGCCGGGCTGGGCGCGCACGCGCCAGGTGCTGTTAACCTTCGCCAGGCGCGCGACGCCCTCGCCCAGTTGCCAATGGCGGCAAACCTTCTCCAGCTTGAGCGGGTAGATTGTCAATTGCCCCCCCTCGAACCGCATCCGCAGGAAGCACTTGTAATCGGCGATGCGCTGGGAGGAGAACACCTCCTCGGGGTGCAGACGCCACAGGGCATTGCCCAACACCATCCAGACGCCAAACAGCAGGCCGCCGAGGGCGCCGCCCAGCAGCATGGCCTCGACCACGAACAGCAAGACGGGGGGCGCGTTGTCGGCGCCAAAGACATGGAAGTTGAGGCGCAAGACGAGCCATAGCAGCGCGACTGCCAGTGCCAGGTGCAGCAGCCCGTGCAACGCGCCGACAACGCACGCCAGCCGGACGCCGCGCCTGACATCCCTGGTCGACAGCGCAGCACAACTAAAGGTGATGGCCGCTGCGAACACCACCGACGCCGGACTGTGCGCCATGACCCGGAACAGTTGGTGGAACACCTCGCCGATATTCCCGAATGTCACTTCGAGGCCGGCCAGCCGGTCCACGAAGCCATGTTGATCGCGCCCGGGAACAGATACCAGGCTCGCGCTTTGAATGATCCAGTCGAACAGCAAGTACAGGATCGCCACCAGCGCACAGAACGAGAGGTTGCGCGCAGGCAGTTGCCACGCGCGATTGCGCAATTTCCGGGCGGTCGCCTTTTCCGGATACGCCGACTTCAGCTCGTAGAACTGTCTGGCCGGACCCACCACGATAGGCCTCGGTGGATCCGGCAGCAGGTGTGTGCCGTGAAGAAATGCGCCGCCGCCGCCGCAGGTGATGCGATGCGGTCCCGCCGTGCCCGCTCGCGGCACGTAGTGCGCGTAGTGGTGCGAGTTGCCGGCCAGCACCAGTGCGAGCCGATCGCCCAGCATCCCCTCGATCTCGCTCAGGCTCCGAAAGCGCGGGGTCTTGGTCTCGATCGAAGGCATGGCCCGCCGCTCGCCGCGGCGCACGCGCTCCATCTCGTCGATCCAGCTCGCCTCGGGCGCGCACAAGACCACGCGGTCACCGGGCTGCAGCGCCGTGCACAGCTTCTGGAAGTACTCGCGCTGCGGCCGGTCGATTTCCGACTCCAGTTGCAGGTCCAGGCCCCAGATCCACCAGCCGCCGGGCAACTGCAAGGCATAGTAGCCGGTGCGCTGGCGTGTCTCCCAGCCGCCCACGGGCTTGCCGCTGCAGAACAAGCGGGCGAAGCCACGCAAGCCATCGTACCAGTCGTGATTGCCAGGCGTGGCGACCATCCACGGCGCGTCCGGCGGCAACTTGATCGTCTGGTCGCTGTACACGGGGTGAACAGCCTCGACTGGCGCAGGGAACGCCGCCCGGAAAGGATCGACGAAGCGCGTCCGATAGCCATCATGAGCAGGCGTCGGATACACCTGGTCGCCGCCCAGCAACAGCACCTTTGCCCGCGGCAGCGTCACACCTTGCTCGCGCAGCGTCACCGCGTGACTGACGCACAAGGCCATGGAGTAGGTCGAGTTCCAACCGTCGCCGGTGTCGGCCAGATAGTCGACCCAGACACCGCCGTGCTCGTCAGCGGGCACCGGGAGCGGTGGATTCGGATTCAGTGTGGTGAGTGCCGCCTGCACCATGCGCTGGTCGGCAAAGGCGCCGATTGCCATCGCCACGGCGACGCGCATGGCGGTGAACGGCAGCTGTAGCGGGCTCAGCCAGTTCACCATTGTTCTTTGGGTGTAGAGTTCCACGCGCCCGGTCGCAGCAGATGCGGAAGGGATCGCCGCGGAGCCGGCAGCATCGGTCGCCGCTTGCGAACCACCCGGATATAGCGACGCTGGTGCTGACCCGGAATGTTCCACCATCATCCCCTTAACATCCCCACCGCTTCCGCAATCGCCCGCCTGATCCGCGGGTACGTGCCGCACCGGCAGATCACGCAGCTCATCTGGTCGGCGATCTCCGTCTCCTTCGGATTCCGTGTGCGCTTGAGCAGCGCGCTCGCCGCCATCAGTTGCGCGCTCTGGCAGTAGCCACACTGCACCACCTCGTGCTTCAGCCAGGCCGCCCGCAGGGCGCTCGCCTCGGGGCCGTCGAGTCCTTCGATGGTGACGATCTTCTTCCCTTCCATCTCGCTCGCGTGGTGCTGGCACGACAGCAGCATCTTGCCGTTGACATGCACCGCGCAGGCGCCGCACACCCCCACGCCGCAGCCGAACTTGGTGCCCGTCAGCTTGAGCTCGCAGCGCAGCACCCACAACAGCGGCGTGCAGCCGTCCGAGCGGATTTCGACGCTCTTACCGTTGACACTGATCTGATTGTCGGGCATCGCAGGCTCCGGAAGGCGGTAGGGTCTTCAGCAGCGGCAGGTCGCGCAAGCGCTCGCCGGTCGCATGGAACAAGGCGTTCGCCACCGCCGGCGCGATCGGCGGCGTGGTGGACTCGCCCACGCCCTGTGGCGAGCGCATCGAAGGCATCACGTGCACCTGGATGTCCGGGCAGTCTCGCAGGCGCATGGCCGGAAAGGCGGTGTAGTAGTCCTCCTGCACCTTACCTGCCTTCAGCGTGATCTTCTGCCACAGCGCCGCCGACAGCCCGAACACGATGCCGCCCTCGACCTGCTGCTCGATCAGGGTCGGGTTGACCGGCATGCCGCAATCGATGGCGCAGTAAACGCGATCCACGCGGACCTGCCCCGCGTTGTCCACCGACACCTCGGCGACCTGCGCCACCACGCTGCCGAACGACTCGTGCAGGGCCACGCCGCGCCCCACCTTCACCACACCAGGCTGCTTGCGCAGGGGCTGGCCCCAGCCCGACATCTTTCTTGCCTGCTCCAGCACCGCGCGCTGGCGCTCATCCCTGAGCAGGCTCATGCGGTAGTCGAGCGGGTCCACCCCGACCGCCACCGCCAGCTCGTCGACGAAGCTCTCCATGAAGAAGGCATGGTGCGAGTGCCCCACCGAGCGCCAGTAGCCCACGGGGATGGCGAGGTCCACCGTCTGGTGGCCGACCCACACGTCCGGCCAGTCATAAGCCTGGTCGAAGGCGCCTTCCACCGTGGACTTGTCCAGCCGCGACACGAAGATGTCGGGCAGGCCAAAGTTGCGCTTCGCGACGCCCTCCAGCACTGACTGGCTGGCCGAGATATTGCGCACGGCAATGACCTTGCGGTTCCCGTCGAGCCAGGCCTCGAAGCGCGACACGCTGGCCGGACGGTAGAAGTCATGCCGCATGTCCTCGGGGCGAGACCAGATCGTCTGCACCGGCACGCCCTTGCGCTGCGCGGCGATGGCGGCCGCCTGGCAGATGAAATCGACTTCGAGCCGGCGCCCGAAGGCGCCGCCGATGGATTGCTGGCGCAGTTCGACCTTGTCCGTGTCCAGCCTGAGCGTCTTCGCCACGCAGCGGCGAGCCAGTCCGGGCATCTGCGTGGCGGCCCACACGATGGCGCGGTCCTCCTGGACCAGTACCGTGCAGTTGACCGGCTCCAGCGCGGCGTGAGCGAGATAAGGCGCCGAGTACAAGACCTGAATGGCGGGCTTGCCCTGCTTCATGGCGCGCCCATTGCCATGCTCGTACCAGACGCGCGGGTTGGAGGCGTCAAGCGCCTTCACCAGCGTATCGCGGATGCCGTCGCTCGACAGGGTCCGCGCCCCGCCCTCGTCCCACTTGCACTGGACCTTCTCCACCGCCTGCATGGCGATCCACGCATCGCTGGCGATCACCGCCACGCCGCCGCTGCCGCCCTGGAGCGGAGGCAGCGCGACCACGTCGAGCACGCCGGGCAACTTCTTGACGTCGTCGGGCGGGGATCCCTGCAGCGTGCCGCCCAGGGTCGGACACATCTGCACGCTGGCGTAGACCATCGCGTCCGCCACCACGTCGATACCGAAACTGGCCGTGCCATGGAGCTTGGCAGCGGCATCAAGGCGCGCCGCGCGGGTGCCGATGAGCCTGTAGCTGGCCGGATCCTTCAGTTCGACCTGGCGCGGCAAAGGCTCACGCGCAGCTGCCGCGGCCAGTTCGCCGAAGGTGGCACTGCGCCCCGACGGATGCACCACCTTGCCGGCCTGCGCGCGGCACGCCTCCGCCTTGACGTCCCACTGCTTCGCCGCTGCCGCGCACAGCATCATGCGCGCAGCGGCGCCGGCCTCGCGCATCGGCGTCCACAGGTCTCTGATGCTGGTAGAGCCGCCGGTGAACATCAGGCCCACCTCGCGCACGCCCTTGCGCGTGAACCATTCGGCGGCGCGCCTGGGCCACCCCTTATCGTCCGGACGGAATGGCAGGTTGGCGACCACGCCCTCGATGTTGTTGTACAGGTTGTCGACAGGCGACGGCTCGACGCGGATCTGCGACCAGTCGGCCTCCATCTCCTCGGCCAGCAGCATCGCCGCGCCGGTATGCACGCCCTGCCCCATCTCGGCCTTGTTCATGACAACCGTGACGGTGTTGTCGGACGCCACCTTGACCCAGCCGTTCAGCGCGACCTGCCCGTCGCGCACGGCCAGCGGCTCGCCGCCCGCCAGGCGCTGGCGCGGCGGCAGCCAGGCCCATCCGATCACCAGCGCACCGGCAGCGCCCGCACCGCCGAGCAGGAAGGCTCTGCGCGTCAACATGGCAAGACTGGCGGATCGATCATCATAGAAAGGCCCCGTGCCGCCGATGGCATGGCCTATATTAGGTCGGGAAGTGCCGCAGCGCGAATGCGAACACGTGGTTGGCGCTATCGCGCAACACTTGCCCCGCTTCCCTGGGCGCCATCGCGGGTCCGGCACCAGGATTGGCTGTGCAACGCAGGCCACCGACCGTTCGTGCCGATGCTCGCGCGACGGCGCAGGCTGGCCGCCCGGCCAGCGCGTCAGCTTGGTCCGACGGCTGCCGCAGACGTATCGGCGCGCTTGCCGGTCGGCTCGTGCCAGCCGCCGCCCAGGGCCTTGTACAGGTTGACTTCGCTGGTCAGCTGCTCGAGCCGTGCCTGGATCAGCAGTTGCTGCGCGTTGTAAAGCGAGCGCTGCGCGTCCAGCACGGCAAGGTAGCTGTCGACACCGGTGCGGTAGCGCCGGTCGGCCAGACCATAGGCGTCCTGGGCGGCTTCCACGAAGCGGATCTGGGCCTGGAGCTGGCTGGTGTAGGTGCCGCGTGCCGCCAGCCCGTCGGCGACCTCGCGGAAGGCGGTCTGCACCGTACGCTCGTACTGGGCGACGTTGACGTCCTTCTGGATGGTGGCGAAGTCCAGGCTGGCCCGCAGGCTGCCGGCGGTAAACAGCGGCAGGTTGATCCGCGGCTGGAACAGCCACGTGCCGGAGCCTGCCGCGAACAGGCCCGAAAGCTGGCTGCTGGCGGTGCCCGCCGATGCGGTCAGGCTGATACTGGGGAAGAACGCCGCACGCGCGGCGCCGATGTCGGCGTTGGCGGAGCGCAGCCGGTGCTCGGCCGCGAGCACGTCGGGACGGTTCTGCAGCAGGTCTGAGGGCAGTCCGGCCGGCACATCGGCAAACAGCTTCTGCTCCAGCGGCAGGCCTTCCGGCAGGTCCGCGGGCGGGGACGTGCCGAGCAGCAGCACCAGGGCATTCTGGTCCTGGGCAACCAGCCGGGTATAGCGCGCAAGGCTCGCGCGGGCGGTTTCCACGGCGGTCTGCGCCTGGCGCAGGTCCAGCCGGGAAGCGATCCCTTCCTCGTAGCTGCGCCGGGTCAGGCCATAGCTGCGCTCGTAATTGGCCAGCGTTTCACGGGTGAGCTGCAGCAGGGCTTCATCGGCGCGCTGGGTCAGGTAGGCGCTGGCAACGCTCGCCACCAGCGAGATCTGGGCGCTGCGGCGCGCTTCGTCGCTGGCGAAATATTGCTCGAGCGCGGCTTCGCTGAGGCTGCGCAGGCGGCCGAACAGGTCGATCTCCCATGCCGTGGTGCCTATCGACACGCCGTACTGGCTGCCGATCGTCCGCTGTCCGGTGGGAGACAGGTCGGCGGGAATGCGCTGGCGCGTGCCCTGTGCGGCCGCGCCGACGGCGGGAAACAGGTCGGCGCGCTGGATGCGGTACTGTGCACCGAACGCCTCCACGTTGAGGGCGGCCACGCGCAGGTCACGGTTGTTCTGCAGCGCCAGTTCGATGAAACGGCGCAGGCGCGGATCAGCGAAGAAATCGTGCCAGCCCAGCTCGACCGCGGGCACCTGGCCGGCATCGGCTGCGGCATCGGCAGGCAGGTAGGCCGGGCCCTGCGGGTAGGCTGCCTCCACCGGCGAGTCCGGCCGCTCGAATTTGGGGATCAGGCTGCAGCCGGCCAGCATGGCCATGGCGGCAGCGCAGAGCAAGGTCTTCTTCATTCAAGCGCCTCTTCTTCCAGGGAGGCCACATGCGGCCCCGGCGGCTCCGGCCTGCGCTTGCGCCCGAACATGGAGGTGACGACGACGAAAAACAGCGGCACCCAGAAGATCGCCAGTACCGTGGCAGTGATCATGCCGCCGATCACGCCGGTGCCGATGGCGTGCTGGCTGCCGGCCCCGGCGCCGGTCGACACGGCCAGCGGAAACACGCCGAGCATGAAGGCCAGCGAGGTCATCACGATGGGGCGCAGGCGCATGCGGCACGCCTCCACGGTGGCCTCGACCAGGCCCCTGCCCTGTTCGTACTGGCTCCTGGCGAATTCCACGATCAGGATGGCGTTCTTGGCGGACAGGCCGATTGTGGTCAAGAGGCCCACCTGGAAGAACACGTCATTGGACAAGCCACGCCCCAGCGTGGCCAGCAGTGCGCCGATCACGCCGAGCGGCACCACCAGCATCACCGAGAACGGGATCGACCAGCTCTCGTACAGCGCGGCCAGGCACAGGAACACCACCAGCAGCGAGAGCGCATAGAGCGCCGGCGCCTGCGAGCCCGACAGCCGTTCCTCATAGGACAGGCCGGTCCAGGCATAGCCTACGCCCGGCGGCATCTGCTTCATGATCTCCTCGATCGCCGCCATGGCCTCGCCGGAGCTGCGCCCGGGCGCGGGCTCCCCCAGCAGTTCCACCGCCGCCACGCCGTTGTAGCGCTGGAGCTTGGGCGAGCCATAGGCCCACTTGCCGTCGGCAAAGGCGGAGAACGGCACCATCTCGCCCTTGTCGTTGCGCACGAACCACTTGTCGATATCGTCCGGATTCATCCGGGAATCCGGGCGGCCCTGCACGTAGACGCGCTTGACCCGGCCGCGGTCGATAAAGTCGTTGACGTAGCTGGAACCCCACGCGATCGACACCGTGCTGTTGATGTCTGCCAGCGAAACGCGAAGCGCGCGCGCTTTTTCATCGTCGATCACCAGCTGGTACTGCGGCTGGTCATTCAGGCCATTGGGACGCACGCGCTGCAGCACCGGGCTTTGCGAGGCCAGCGCCAGGAACTTGTCACGCGCGTTCATCAGCGCCACGTGACCAATGCCGGCCTGGTCCTGCAGGTAGAGGTCAAAGCCGATGGCATTGCCCAGTTCCTGCACCGCGGGCGGGGCGAACGCGAACGACATCGAATCGCGGAAGGTCATGAACTTGCGCTGCGCGCGCGCGGCCAGGTCAAACACGCTGGTGCTGTCCCCGCTGCGCTGCTCCCATGGCTTGAGCAGGATGAAGGCCAGGCCCGAGTTCTGGCCGCGACCGGCAAAGTTGAAGCCGTTGACGGTGAACAGGGAGCTCACCACGCCGCCCTCCTCCTTCAGCATGTACTCTCGCATCTGGTCGAGTACCTTCTGCGTGCGCTCGGCCGTGGCGCCGGCCGGCGTCTGCACCTGGGCGTACAGCACGCCCTGGTCTTCCTCCGGCAGGAACGATGTGGGGATGCGCGTGAACAGGAAGCCCATCACCACTAGGATGGCCACGTAAATCAGCAGGAAAGGCAGGCGGCGCTTCAGGATGCCCGACACGCTGCGCTCGTAGCTTTGGACGGTCGAGTTGAATTTGCGGTTGAACCAGCCGAAGAAGCCGCCCTTGTTCTCTCCATGGTCGCCCTTTTCGATGGGCTGGAGCATGGTCGCGCACAGGGCCGGCGTCAGTATCAGTGCGACCAGCACGGACAGCACCATGGACGAGACAATGGTGATGGAGAACTGCCGGTAGATCACGCCGGTCGAGCCACCGAAGAACGCCATCGGCAGGAACACCGCCGAGAGCACCATGGCAATGCCCACCAGCGCGCCCTGGATCTGGCCCATGGAGCGCCTTGCGGCCTCCCTGGGCGGCAGGCCGTCCTCCGCCATCACGCGTTCGACGTTCTCCACCACGACGATGGCGTCATCCACCAGCAGCCCGATGGCCAGCACCATGCCGAACATGGTCAGCGTGTTGATGGTGTAGCCGAACGCCGCCAGCACGCCGAAGGTGCCCAGCAGCACCACCGGCACGGCGATGGTGGGGATCAGCGTGGCGCGGACGTTCTGCAGGAACAGGTACATCACCAGGAACACCAGCACGATGGCTTCCATCAGCGTCTTCACCACTTCATGGATGGAGCCCGCGATCACCGGCGAGGTGTCATACGGGAACACCACCTTCATCCCGGGCGGGAAGAAAGGCTCCAGCCCGTCCAGCGTCTTGCGGATGGCGCGCACGGTCTCCAGCGCGTTGGCCCCCGCGGCCAGCCGCACGGCAATGCCCGAGGCGGCCTGGCCGTTGTATTGCGCGTTGATGTTGTAGTCCTGCCCACCCAGGCCCACCTCTGCCACGTCCTTCAGGCGCACCTGGGAGCCGTCGGGGTTGACCTTGAGCAGGATGTTGCCGAACTGCTCGCCGGTCTGCAGCCGGGTCTTGCCGATCACGCTGGCATTGAGTTGCTGGCCCCGCACCGCCGGCAGGCCGCCCAGCTGGCCGGAGGCCACCTGGACGTTCTGCGCCCTAATGGCAGTGCTCACATCCAGCGGCGTGAGCTGGTAGCTGTTGAGCCGGGCCGGGTCGATCCATACCCGCATCGCATACTGCGCGCCGAACACCTGGAAGTCGCCCACGCCGTAGGTGCGCGAAAGCGGGTCCTGGAGATTCGAGACGATGTAGTTCGACAGGTCTTCCCGCGTGACCTTGGGGTCAGTGGAAATCAGGCCCACGATGACCAGGAAGTTGCGCACCGACTTGGTCACGCGGATGCCTTGCTGCTGCACTTCCTGCGGCAGCAGGGGCTGCGCCAGTGCCAGCTTGTTCTGCACCTGCACCTGGGCAATATCCGGATTGGTGCCCTGCTCGAAGGTCACCGTGATCGTCATGCTGCCGTCGGCATTGCTTTCCGAGGAGATGTAGCGCAGGCGGTCCAGGCCGTTGAGCTGCTGCTCGATCACCTGCACCACGGTGTCCTGCACCGTCTCGGCCGAGGCGCCGGGGTAGTTGACCGAGATCGCGATGGTGGGCGGCGCGATGGCCGGATATTGGCTGATGGGCAGCGCGCGGATCGACAGCACGCCGGCCAGCATGATGACCAGGGCGATCACCCACGCGAAGATGGGCCGATCGATAAAGAAGTTGGACATGGCTACTCCCTTGCCCTGGCAGCGCGCTCAGGGCTTGGCCGCGGACGGGGCCGACGCGGCGGCCACCGGGGCGCCCGCGCCGCTCCCGGCCTGGGCGACGCGCACTTTCGCGCCTGGCCGCACGAACTGCAGGCCCTCAACGATGACGCGGTCGCCGGCTCCGAGGCCCTCGGAAACCAGCCACTTGTCGCCAACGGCGCGGTCGGTGCGGATCTGGCGCAGTTCCACCTCGTCCCTGGCATTGACCACCAGCGCCGTGGCCTGGCCCTTGAGGTCGCGCGTCACACCCTGCTGGGGCACGAGCAGGGCATTGGTCTTCACGCCTTCACGCAGGCGGGCATGGACGAACATGCCCGGCAACAGGTCATGGCGCGGGTTGGGAAACACCGCGCGCAGCGTCACCGAGCCGGTGCCCTGGTCCACGGCCACTTCGGAGAACTCCAGGCGGCCGGTTTCGGGATAGCGGGTACCGTCTTCCAGCACCAGGCTGACCTGGGCCGCGTTGGTGCCGGCACTTTGCAGCGCACCATTGGCCAGTTCGCGCCGCAGCCGCAGCAGGGAGGCAGAGGGCTGGGTCACGTCGACGTAGATCGGGTCGAGCTGCTGCACCACCGACAGCGCGGTAGCCTGGCCGTTGGTGACCAGCGCACCTTCCGTCACATTCGAGCGCCCGATGCGCCCGGAAATCGGCGACAGCACCCTGGTATAGCGCAGGTTGATCTCGGCACGGTCCACCGCCGCCTGCGCCTGCAGCCAAGCGGCCCTGGCCTCGTCGTACTGCTGCTTGCTGACGGCCTCGTCACCGACCAGGCGCCCGTACCGCTCTGCCAGCAGGCGGGTGGATTCCAGCGTCGCCCTGGCGCTCTTGTAGGTGGCCTCGTAGGTGGACGGGTCGATCTGGTAGAGCTGCTGCCCCTGCGTGACGTCGCTGCCCTCCTTGAACAGGCGGCGCAGGATGATGCCGTCCACCTGCGGCCTGACTTCGGCAATGCGGAACGCCGTGGTGCGCCCCGGCAGCTCGGTATCCAGCGTCAGCGGCTCGGTCTTGAGCGTGACCACGCTCACTTGCGGTGGCGGCGGGGCGGCGGCCTCTTTCTTGCTTCCGCATCCGGCAAGCATTGACATGGCGATGGCCAGCGTGACCGAAACCCAGGCGCTGCAGCCGCGTGATCGTTGCATTGCGATTTCCTGCGTAAGAATCAAGGCCGAGTCAAAACGTCACCGGCAAGTCGGTTGACCTGTGCCAGAGCGGAACAGCGGGATGAAGCAAGGGCCATGCCCGCCGTTGCGCCAGCGCCAATTGCAGAAGACGTAGCCGAGAAAGTCTATCCCGACTCGAAGAAATGGTTCGGCCGATTATCGGCTACCCATATTTCAAGAACTTACATCGCGATCCGGCGTGAGCCGCGCAACACGGGAAAGCGCAGGCACAAGGCGCTCCGCGATCACGGCACACCCGGCGCCCGGGCTATTGCGGAAACAGCGACATCTGCCCAGCCAGCAGCGTCTCGAAATCGTCGTCCAGGAACGGCAGGATCGCGTCGGCGATCGGCTGCAACTGCTTGTTGACGTAGTGGTCATAGTCGACCGGCGCCGACCGGGTCTCAAGCGGCTCCGGCCCTGAAACGGTCATCACATAACTGATCCAGCCGCCATGCTGATACTGGCGCGGACGTCCCTGGCGCTCGTTATAGGCATCGGCAATACGGGCGGCGCGGACGTGCGGCGGCACGTTGCGCTGGTAGTCATCGAGCTTGCGGCGCAGCCGCTTGCGATAGACCAGTTGCTCGTCGAGCTCGCCGGCCAGGGTGCGGCGCACGATGTCCCGCACATAATCCGCGTACGGCTCGCGGTTGAAGATCTTTTCGTATAGGGTCTGCTGGAAACGCTGGGCGAGCGGCGACCAGTCTGTACGGACCGTCTCAAGCCCCTTGAAGACCATCTCGACCTTCCCGTCGGGCCGTTCCACCTGGCCGGCATAGCGCTTCTTGCTGCCAAGGTCCGTGCCGCGGATGGTCGGCATCAGGAAACGCCGGAAGTGCGTTTCGAACTGGAGTTCCAGCGCGCTTTCCAGTCCATAGGTCTGCCCGAGGTGATCGCGCCACCAGTCGTTGACGTAGGCGACCAGGCTGCGGCCGATCTGGTTGGCATCGGCTTCCGTTCGCGCGCGGCGCAGCCAGACGAATGTGGAATCCGTGTCGCCATAGATCACCTCATAGCCGCGGGCCTCGATCAGCGCGCGGGTCTGTCGCATGATCTCGTGCCCGCGCATGGTGATCGACGACGCCAGCCGCGCATCGAAGAACCGGCAGCCGCTGGACCCGAGCACGCCGTAGAACGCGTTCATGATGATCTTGAGCGCCTGCGAGAGCGGCTTGTTCCGGTCACGCTTGGCGGCCTCGCGGCCTTGCCAGACCCTGGCGACGATCGCCGGCAGGCAGTGCTTCGTCCGGGAAAACCGCGCACCGCGGAAGCCAGGCACCGAATCGGCATCGTCCGGATGCGCCAGGCCTTCGACCAGGCCGATCGGGTCGATCAGGAAGGTGCGGATGATCGACGGGTAGAGGCTCTTGTAGTCCAGCACAAGCACCGATTCGTAGAGCCCCGGCCGCGAGTCCATGACGAAGCCGCCGGGGCTGGCCTCGGGCGCCTTCTCGCCGAGGTTGGGCGCGACATACCCCTGGCGGTGCATCAGCGGCATGTAGAGATGCGTGAAAGCGGCGACCGAGCCGCCGTTCCGGTCGGCCGGCAGGCCCGTGACCGTGGCGCGCTCCAGCAGGAACGGCAACAGCTCCGTGTTTTCGAAGATCCGCGTCACCAGCTCGCAATCGCGCAGGTTGTAGCGGGCCAGCGCCGGCTTGTCCTGCTCGAACATGCGGTCGATGGCGTCCATGCGGTCGTACGGGTTGTCGACCGCCTTGCCCTCGCCGAGCAGTGTCTGCGCCACCGACTCCAGGCTGAACGACGGGAAGCTCCACGTGGCGGAACGCAGCGCCTCGATGCCGTCGATGATCAACCGGCCCGGTGCGCTGGCGAAATAGTGCTGCTGGGCGTTGTGCTCGCGCCATTCCATCTCGGCACCGCCGCGGCCGAGGCGCAGCGGGATCTGGAACTTGCGCGCATGCTCTTGCAGCACGCGCAGGTCGAACTGGACCAGATTCCAGCCGATGATCGCGTCGGGATCGTGATCGGCCAGCCACTGGTTCAGCTGCTCCAGCAACTCGGGCCGTGTGGCGCAGTATGCGAGCGAGAAACCGACGTCGGCGGGCATCTGCGGCGCCGCGCCCAGCATGTAGACCTGGCGCTGACCGCAGCCTTCGAGCGCAATCGAATAGAGTTCGCCGAACGCGTTGGTCTCGATATCGAGCGAGACCAGGCGCAGCTTGGGCCGGTAGTCCACCGACGGCTTCATCTGGGCATTGCGCAGCGCGCCGCCGGCATCCGGCTCGCCGTCGAACCAGACCGGAGCGGTGATGAAACGCTCCATCAGGTAGCGCTCGGGCGGACGGATATCGGCTTCGTAGACATCCACGCCGGCGTCGCGCAATGAACGGCTGAGCTGGATCAGTTGCCGATGCTGGCGGCAGTACAGGCCCAGTACGGGCCGGCGCTGGAAATCCTGGAGCCTGAGCGGGCGCAGCTCGACATCGCGCTCGCGGCACAGCAGCGCCTCGGCACGCTCACGCTGCGACTCGGGGATAAACGCGACTGACGGCTGACAGGACAGGCGCAGGCGGCGCGGACCATCATCGGTCGCCAGCCAGAATTCGACTTCGGTGCCGGCCGGCGTATCGCGCCAGTGTCGGGTCAGGATGAAACCCTGCTGAAGTGCCACGTTAGGTACTTTGGGAAACGGCTACCGGTCAGGATTCTAGCGGATGGGGCCGGATGCGTGAGCCGCGTAAGCCACCCCGAGGCATCTTCGGCTCATGCAAAGCGGTCGTGCAGGATAGAGGCGGTCAATTCGCGCTTCTTCCAGTACATGTGGTGGATGCGCTGCTGCAATTTGCCCAGCACCATGGGGTCGAGGCTGCCATAGGTCAACAGCACGGCAGGCTGCGAGCCATCGCCTTCCTCGTGTTCGAGGTTGTCGAACGGGGGAAACCCATACTTTTCCAGGAAGGCCGCGATTTCCTCGTCCGAGGTGCCAGGTTCGATGTTGCCTAGCAGCAAACGACTCATGATGGTCTCTCCCGGTCGATGGAAAAGCGGCCCTGCCCCAGCCCTCATTGCGGTCTGGCACTGAGACCCGCTACCTCAATTCTAGGATGGGCTTCTGCCCTGCCGTGCCGCCTCGATCGTGGCGATATCGATCTTTTTCATCGTCATCATGGCGTCAAATGCGCGCTTGGCCGCCGCGCGGTCAGGGTCGGTGATCGCCGCGCTGAGCGCGCGCGGGGTGATCTGCCATGACAGTCCCCACCGGTCCTTGCACCAGCCGCATTCGCTTTCCTGGCCGCCATTGCCGACGATCGCATTCCACAAGCGGTCGGTTTCGGCCTGGTCGTCCGTCGCAATCTGAAAAGAGAAGGCTTCGTTGTGCTTGAAATGCGGGCCGCCGTTCAGCCCGAGGCAGGGAATGCCGGCGACGGTGAACTCGACCGTCAGGACATCGCCCTGCTTGCCGTCGGGATAGTCGCCCGGCGCGCGGTGGACGGCGCTGACAGCGCTGTCGGGAAATGTTTCAGCGTAGAAGTTTGCGGCATCAAGGGCGTCGTGGTCGTACCATAAGCAGATTGTGTTCTTGCTTTGCATTTTCGTGTCTCCTGGAAAGTCGAGCACCGGGAATCCGCGACCGGGACTCCAATGTCTCATATTCCGATGGCGGGCGCAGGCTGCGCAAAGGGTGGACTGAGGAGCCGCCAGCGGCCTCTGTCACATGGACTTGAAGGCGGCTCGCATGCAGGCGACAAAGTCATTGACGTGCGTGTCGCGTGGCGCCAGTTTCGCGCGCAGCATGTAGCTCCTGAACGGGATTTCCGGCTTGAACGGGATTGCCACGACGCCCGGGAACTTCATCGTCCGGCTGACGATGGGATTCACCAGGCTTACCCCCAGACCTTCGCTGACCATCCTGCAGATTGTCGCCGCGAAGGGGGTTTCAAGCGCCATGATCCGGGCCCCGTCGCTGAAGGCGGCATCGATTGCGCGCCTTGACATGCTGCCGCTGGGCAGGGAAATGAAGCGCTCGCCGGTCAGATCCTGCGGAACGAGCCGCTTCTTCCTCGCCAGCGGGTGTCGTGCCGGCACGACACAAACCGCGCTTTCGGTGTGTATGACGGACGCGACGACCCCCGGCTTATCGGCAATGTTGGAGACGAAGCCGATGTCGCAGTGCTGGGTGGCGATCCAGTTGGCGATGACGTGGGACTCACTGGTATCGAGAACAATGCGGACCAGGGGGTACTTTTCGCTGAACATCCGGACCGCCAGCGGGAGCACGCTCAGCGATATCGACGCGGCAGCCGCCACACGCAGCGTTCCGACGCCGGCGTCGCGGATGGCCCGCGCCGATTCGCCCAGGCTGTCCAGCCCTACGAAGGCGCGCTCCACTTCCTTGAACAGCGCCTCGGCCCCTTTGGTCGCCACGACACGTCCGGGCAGCCGGTCGAACAGCTCGAAGCCGAGCTCCGCCTCGAGCTTGCCGATGACCCGGCTCACGTTTGGCTGGGACGTGTGCAACTGCTGCGCGGCAACTGTCATGGAGCCGGTCAGCATGACGGCCCGGAAGGTCTCGATCTGTTTGAAGTTCATGCCCGCAATGGTACAGCCCTTCCTTCGTGTCCATATCAAAAATGCATGCCGACGGCAAAATCTGTCATTTGACCGGTATGCCATCGGCCTCCGATACTCAATTCACCACAGAACGTATCGGAAACCATGGAATCGAAAGTCAGCCGCCGGCTCAAGGAGCCGCTTGCAAAAGAAATCTGCGAGCACATTTACGGTCCGCGCCTTGCGCGTGACTTCTCCAGGCAATTCGCCTACCTCACCGAGGTGAACCAGGCACACCTGCTGATGCTGCACAAGACCGGCCTGGTGTCACCGGAGATCGCCAGGAAGCTGGCCAGCGGCCTGCAGCAGATGGAAAATGAAGGCCCCAGCGCGGTGACCCTCGATCCCGCCAAGGAAGACCCATATTTCAACTACGAAGCCAGGCTGATGACGGTGACCAGCCGGGACATCGGCGGGCGGCTGCACATGGCGCGCAGCAGGAACGATATTGCGGCCACCATTGACCGGATGCGCGCCCGCACCATCGTTATCGACACCATCGAGGCGCTGGGCAGGCTGCGCAAGGTGGCGCTGCAGCGCGCCAGCGAATTCGCCGATGCCGTCATGCCGGGATACACGCACCTGCAGCCTGCGCAGCCGATCACCTTCGGCTTCTACCTGAGCGCCGTGTCCGAGGCCCTGGGCCGGGACATGGACCGGCTCCATGCGGCATTGCCGAGGATCGACGCCATGCCGCTGGGTGCGGGAGCGCTGGCCGGCACGCGTTTCCCGATCGACAGGCAAGTCACGGCGGACGGGCTTGGCTTCGGCTCGCTGGTGCACAACACGCTGGATGCGGTGGCGTCGCGCGACTTCGCCTGGGAGGCGATGTCCGCCATGGCCATCATCGCGCTGACGTGGGGCCGGGTCGCGCAGGACTTCTACGTGTGGTCCACGCCCGAGTTCGGCCTCCTTGCATTTCCCGACCGGGTGGCAAGTACCTCGAGCATCATGCCGCAGAAGAAGAATCCCGCAGTGCTGGAGTACTTGCGTGGCAAGAGCGCCCATATCGTTGGCCTGTTGACGACGTCCCTGGTTACCGTCAAGGGAACGCACTTCACGCACACCGGTGACAGCAGCCGGGAGAGCATCCGCAGCTTCTGGGAATGCAGCGAGGAAACCGCGCGCTGCCTGTCCCTGTTCGAGCTGATCCTCGGCAGCGTGGAGCCGAGGCTGCCGAACATGCTGCAGCGCGTCAGCCTCGACTTTTCCGTGGCGACGGACCTGGCCGATGGGCTTGTGGCCGAGGCCGGACTGTCGTTCCGGGACGCTCACCACGTTGTGGGCGGACTGGTGCGCTTGGCACTCGATTCCGGACAATCCGCAGGCGAGCTGACCAGTGCCATGCTGGACCGTGCCGCGGTGGACGTGATCGGGCGGGCAATCGAATGGCCCGAGCACAAGCTGCGGCAGTACCTGGATCCCGTCGAGAGCGTCAACGCGCGCGGCAACGGCGGTCCGGCGCCTTCGGAGGTCACCCTCGCCATCCAGCGGCAACGCGGCCACGTTGACACCGTGCTGGCTTCGGTGAAGTCCACCCGAGCGCGCCTCGATGCAGCGCGCGATCGGATGAAGCGTGACATCGCCGCATTGGCAGCCGCCTGATTCACCAACCCGTCCTTCTATCGCCAAGAACCATGAAGCTCATCGCCAAGTTCCTGATTGCGGCGCTTACCGCTGCTTGCGTTGCCCCTGGCGCCTCCGCCGCGTACCCGGACAAGCCGATCCGCCTCATCGTCCCGTTCGCGGCGGGAGGCACCGTGAACCTCATTGGCCGTGTGCTGGCACAACGTCTCTCGGAGACCCTGGGCCAGCAGGTCATTGTGGAGAACAAGCCCGGCGCGGGCGGCACGCTGGGTGCGGACGTGGTCGCCAAGTCGCTGGCTGACGGCTATACGCTCCTGCTCGCGTCATCGAGCCACCAGTCCATCCACCCGCTCATCTACAAGAAGCTGCCCTACGACGCGAACAAGGACTTTGTCCAGGTGGCGCTGTTCGCGGCCGTGCCAAACGTGCTCGTGGTCTCGAACAAGGTACCGGCGAAGACTGTCAAGGAGTTCATCGCCTATTCCAAAGCAGGCGGCAAGACACTGTTCATGGGCTCCGCCGGCAACGGCAGCGTCAACCAGATGGTCGGCGAACTCTTCCAGCACAAGACCGGCACCAGTTTCGAGCATGTGCCGTTCAAGGGCGCGGGCCCTGCGACAGTCGACCTCCTGTCGGGGCAGATCGACCTGATGTTCGTGAACTTGCCTAACGTCTTGCCGCACATCCAGAGCGGGAAGATGCGCGCCCTCGCGGTCGCGAGCGCGCGACGGGCCGCTTCGCTGCCGGACGTGCCGACCATGGCGGAAGCTGGCGTCCCTGACTTCGTGGTCGACTCCTGGTCCGGCGTGCTGGCGCCCGCGGGAACGCCCAAGGCTGTGATCGACAAGCTCTCGCTCCAGATCAACAAGATCGCGAAGGAGAAGTCGACTGCCGACAGTCTCGCTGCCCAAGGGGCGGTCCCGCTGCCCGGCACCAGTGCCGACTATGCCAACCTGGTGCGCTTCGAGACCCAGCGCTGGCGCGAGGTGATCAGCAAGGCGAACATTGCGCTGGACTGAGGCCGCAGGACATGCCGCGTCTCACCGGGCCTGCGCCGCGCGCACGAACGCGTCGCGCGCAGTGATCCGCTTGACGTAGTCCTGGATGCACGGGCTCTCGCTGATGCGCGGCGCACCGAATCGCCCCGCCCATGCCAGCGAGGCACCGAGATAGACGTCCGCCGCGCTGAAGGTTGCGCCGAGCACGAAGGGGCCGGGAGTCAGGGCTTTCTCGATGGTGTCGATCACATCGTCATAGTCGCTCCAGCCGACCGCCTGCTTCGGCAGCGGCGCCTCTTTGCGCATCATCCGGTCAGTCAGCGCCGGTTCGAAGCAACTGCCGCAGAAGAACAGCCACCGCAGCACCGTGCCGCGCGCGGACGAGCCTGCGGGCGGCATCAACCCGGCCTGCGGAAAGGCATCTGCAAGCCAGGCGATGATCGCGCCGTTCTCGGTCAGGACCGTGCCGTCCTGCAAGACCAGCGTTGGAATCTTCCCCATCGGATTGATCGCCAGGAACTCCGGCGAGCGGCTCTCGCCCTTGGTGAAATCGATGTGCTGCAGCTTGTAGTCAGCCCCGACCTCCTCCAGCATCCAGCGCGCCACCGAGGCGCGGCTTTGGGGGTTGTAGTAGAGCGTCATGGTCATACCGTCCTCCTGCCGCGTTCGGCCGTGTGGTTTCGACCGCAGCAGGATAGCATCCGCCGGCTGCCACAAACCGCTTGCGTCGTGGGTGCCCTCATCCGGCCCGCGCAACCGCCCGCGCGAGCCGTGCGACGCCCTCCCCGATCTGCGTCAGGTTCGTGCTCGCGAAGGACAGCCGGAATGCGGCGCGCTGGCGCCGCTCCACATAGAATCCGGCACCGGCGACGAACAGCACCTTTTCCGCGATCGCGTGCGGCAGTAGTGCGGCGGCATCGTCGATGCCATCCAGCGCGGCCCAAAGGAACATCCCTCCCGCCGGCGATGCGAAGCGGATGCGGTCGCCAAAGGCCTGGCGCAGCGCCGCCGCGAGCTGGTCGCGCTTGTCACGATAGGCCGCGACTTCCCGCGCGACCTGTGCCGGCAGCCGGCCCGCTTCCAGATACTGCGCCGCGGCCAGCTGGATCCATGGCGGCGTGCACAGGTCGGATACCTGCTTGGCAATCACCGCGCGGCGCACGATCCCGGGCGCGGCGACCATCCAGCCGATCCTCAGGCCGGGGGCCAGCGTCTTCGACAGGCTGGCCAGGTGCACGAGCCACGGCCGCGCCTCGGGTACCGACGCGCACAGCGCCAGCAGCGAAGGCGGCGGTGCGCCATCGAAGCTCAGCGCCCCGTAGGGATCGTCCTCGACCAGCACCACGCGGTGCCGCGCCACCAGCTTCAGCAACTGCAGCCGGCGTGCGGGCGACAGCGTGGCGCCGGTGGGGTTGGCGAAGGTTGGCACCGTATAGATCAGCCGGGGCCGCAACGACGGCTCGGCCAGCATGGCTTCAAGTGCAGCCACGTCCATGCCGTCGTGATTAGACGGCACGCCGCGTATGTCGGCGCCGGCCAGCCGCAATGCCTGCAGCGTCGCGGAATAGGTCGGCTCCTCGACCAGCACCACGCTGCCGGGCTCGACCAGTGCACGCACGAGGAAATCGAAGCCCTGCTGCGAGCCGCTGGTCACGAGCAGTTCGTCCTGGGCCACAGGCGCGCCGCGCCCGGCCATCAACGACGCCAGCGCCTGGCGCAGCGCCGGCGCGCCTTCGGTGGCGCCGTACTGCAGGCATTCGGCGGGCCGCTCGCGCAGCACCGTCGACGACGCCGCGCCAATGCCGTCGACATCGAACAGCGTGGCGCACGGGTAGCCGCCGGCGAACGAGATCATCCCGGGGTCGGACAGGTACTTGAACAGTTCCCGGATTGGCGAGCCTGCCGGGTCGCGCAGCGCGGGGACGAAGGGATAAGCGGCGTCGGAAATCATGAGCGGATGCAGAGCGTGCTGGATATGGGCGTGCTTCAGTCCACCGAAGCACCGGACAGGCGAACGATCTCGCCCCACTTCTGGCGGTCCTTCTTCAACACGTCGGCAAACGCCTCCGGCGAGCTGGGCGCCGGTTCCGCGCCCAGCTCGCGCATTTTTGCCTGCACGCCTGGCTCGCTAAGCACGCGCGTCAGGTCCTGGCTGATTTTCTGGGCCACCGCGGCGGGCACCCCGCGCGGCGCAAGCAGGCCGAACCATGGGCTGGCATCGAAGCCGGGGACGGGGCCCGCGGCGGCGACCGTCGGCACATTCGGAAGCGCCGACGAGCGCGCTGGCGTGGTCACGGCCAGCGGCTTGAGCTTGCCCGAGCGGATAAACGGCAGCGACGCCGGCAGGTTGTCGAACATCACGTCGACGCTGCCGCCCATCAGGTCGGCGATGGCCGGGCTGCTGCCCTTGTAGGCGACGTGGCTCATCTCCGTGCCGGTCATGCGCTGGAACAGCTCGCCCGCAAGGTGCGTGGAGGTGCCGTTTCCGGCCGACGCCATGTTGACGCGCTTCGGATTGGCTTTCAGGTAGGCGATGAACTCGGGCAGCGTCTGCACGCGCGCGCGTTCCGCAAACGCCGGCGAGAGCACCACCACGTTGGGTACGCGCGCCACCATCGCGACCGGCGCGAAATCGGCGTCGGCATCATAGGGCAGCTTCTTGTACAACGCCGGGTTGATGCCGAACTCGCCCACTGAGCCCATCAGCAAGGTGTAGCCGTCCGCCGTGGACTTGGCCGCCGTGCCGGTGCCGACGATGCCGCCCGCGCCGGGGCGGTTGTCGACCACCACCGACTGCTTCCATTGCGTGGCAAGTTGCTCACCGATCAGCCGGGCCACCATGTCAGTGGTGCCGCCCGGCGGGTACGGCACGATGATGCGCACCGGCTTGGCCGGGAACTCGAGCGCGCCGGCAATGCCGGGCATGGTCGCGCCGAATGCAAGGGCGCCGGCGGCGAGCGCGCTGAACAAGTGTTTCATGCAGTCTCCTGTCTACCTGATGGTTGTCGTTATGAGGTTGTCGCGATGACGATGCCGAGAAGAGGCGGCAACGCAAGGATCGAATGATTTCTCATCAACTCCAAGCTTTCAAGCGAGATTTCCGTATAGGATGATGACCTAAAATCATCAACTCAGCCCCCCGATGCGGCAACGACTCCCCAGCCTGTCCAGCCTGCGCGCCTTCGAGGCAGCCGCGCTGCACCTGAACCTGCGCCGCGCGGCGGCGGACCTGTTTATCACCGAGAGCGCGGTGTCGCGCCAGATTGCGTCGCTGGAAGGGCTGCTGGGCGTGCAGCTGTTCCACCGCGCCAACCAGCGCATCACGCTGACGGCGGCCGGCACGCTCTACAGCGGGCAGGTGCGGGAGTTGCTGCGCAAGCTGCAGCGCGACACGCTCGACCTGATGGCGCACGAGGGCGCGGGCGGCACCGTCGAGCTGGCCTGCGTGCCCACGCTGGCGGTCGAGTGGCTGATACCGCGGCTACCGGCCTTTTATGCGCGCCATCCGGGGATCGTCGTCAATATCAGCGCGCAGTCAGACATCTTCCTGTTCGACGGCACGCCCTACGACGCGGCGATTCACTTTGGCGAGGCCGTCTATCCCGGCGCGCGTGCCGACCGGATGTTTGACGAAGAATCGGTCGCGGTCTGCCATCCGGACTTCTTCGAAGGCAAAAAGCGGATCACCCCGCATGACATCGCCCTGTCCCCGCTGCTGCACCTCGCCACGCGCATTCTCGGCTGGAAGCAATGGATGGAAGCGGCCGGCATCGACGACGTCAACGCCATGCGCGGTGCACGCTTCGACCACCACTCCATGGTCATCGCCGCCGCACGCACCGGGCTGGGCGTTGGTCTGGTGCCGCGCTTCCTCGTGGGGGAATACCTGGCAAACCGCCAGCTGGTCATGCCCGTCGCCCATTCGCAGCGCTCCACGAGCGCGTATCACCTGGTCTCGCCGGATACGCGGCCGATGAGCGAGGCGATGCAGCGGCTGCGCGAGTGGCTGCTGGAAGCCGCGGGCGAGTTTGCGACAAAACAGTCTGCGCCTGCGGACGATGCTGGCAACTAGCAAGCCGACGCACGCCGCAATTCACACCACCATTTCCAGACCCGGCGTCGGCCGGCGTTCCAGCAATGCGGCCAGCCTGCGCAGCGCAGCCGATAACTGCGCGCGGTCCTCCACGCCACCGAGCGAGATGCGGATGGCATTCGGCGCGTTGGGCCCCTCCCAGAAGGCGTCGGACGGCGTCACGCGCAGGTCCTCCGCCAGCGCGGCCCTGGTGAGCTGCTGCGCCGACCAGTGCTCGGGCAAGCGATGCCATGCGTGGATGGCGCTGGGCGGGAGCTGGCCGATCCCGCTCAGCCATCGGCTTGCCAGCGCGCATCTGGCCAACGCTTCGGTCCTGATGCCGTCGAGCAGCTGCATTGCCGAGCCATCGTGGATCCATTGGGTCGCCAGGGCGGCGGTCATCGGTGCCGCCATCAGGGCAAAAGCCCGCAGCGATGCCAGCAGATCGTCGCCGCGCCTGCCCTCGGGCAGCATGACATATGCGGTCCGCAGCCCCGGACTGAGCGTCTTGGACAGGGTCGAGACATAGTACGTGCGCTCGGGAGCGAAGCTGGACAGCGGCGGCGGCGCTGACGGCGTCAGCAGCCAGTAGGGATCATCCTCCAGCAAGGTGACATCACAGTGCGCCGCGGCCCTGGCAATAGCCTCCCTGCGTGAGGCCGGCATGGTGTGCGTAGTGGGATTCTGGGCTGTCGGATTGAGGTAGGCCAGCGTTGCACCGTCGGCACGGGCCGCTTCGAGGGCGTCGGGGAGCATCCCGTCGGCATCGACCTGCGCGATGATCACACGCCGCCCGAGTTGTGCCGCGGCCGCGCGAATGCCGGGGTAGGCCAGCGGCTCGCTCACGATCGCATCGCCAGGCCGGGTCCGGGCCAGGATCACGGCGGCCAGCGCAGCCTGGGCGCCCGGGCATACCACCAGCCGCCCAGTGGCGATGGGCCCGAATATCTGCGCGAGCCAGAGCGCTCCGGCCGACCGGTCGGCAGCACTGCCGCCGCCGAGCTGGTAGGTCATCAGCAGGTGCGGGTCGCTATGCAGCAGCACCTGCGACAGGCCGCGCCGCAACAGGTCCTGGAAATCCAGCCCCGCCGGTGGCGGCGGCACGTTCATGCTCATGTCGATCACCCGCGCCAGCTCCGCCCGCGGCGCGGCAATGAAGGTGCCGAGGGCCCCGCGGGCATCGATCAGATGGCGGCGCTTGGCCTCGTTGTAGGCACGCGTGACGGTGGTCAGGTCCACGCGGAGGGTCTTGGCCAGGCTGCGCTGTGGCGGCACGCGATCGCCGGTTACCAGCCGGCCTTCGCCGATCGCCCGCTCGATAAAGTCCACGATCTGCAAGTAGCGGGCACCGCCACCGATTGTGATCTCAAGATCCCATTTAGCACTGACATCGCTTCCTTGCATGGATTTCATCCCGTATATTTCTTCGATGTATGGGTTTTGTCTTGCATTAGCATGCCAGACATCACCGAGGGAATCCATACAAACCACGCCCGCGCGGGGCTGAGCCAGCACTTGAATCGGAGCGCGTGGCCGGGAGCCTTCGGTGATCCGTAACCAAGGTGTCCGAAATGCTCAAACCTATTGCCGGGCCGGCAGACAAGAATCGACAAGGCCCGCTCCCCCGCCCATCCCCCGGCTCGAAGCGCCGTCTTCCCACCCTGTTGCTGTGCGCCTGCCTGAGCGCCCTGCTGAGCGGCTGCAACCTCGAACTGCTCAACCCCAAGGGCAGCATTGGGGAACAGGAAAAGTCACTGATCCTGATCTCCCTGTTCGTCATGCTGATGGTCGTCATCCCCGTGATCGTCCTGACGCTGTGGTTCGCCTGGCGCTACCGCGAAACCAATACGAGCGCCCCCTATGCCCCCAAATGGGCGCACTCCACCAAGATCGAGGTCGTGGTCTGGGGCATCCCCTGCGTGATCGTGGCCTGCCTGGCTGTGCTGATCTGGGACTCGACGCACAAGCTCGATCCCTATCGGCCCCTGGAATCGCAGGTCAAGCCGATCCAGGTCGATGTAATCGCGCTGAACTGGAAATGGCTGTTCATTTATCCGGAATACGGCGTCGCGTCGCTGAACCAGCTTGCGATCCCGGTCGGCACGCCGGTCAATTTCCGGCTGACCGCGGAATCGATGATGAACTCGTTCTTCATCCCGCAGCTCGGCAGCATGGTCTACGCCATGGCGGGCATGCAGACGCGCCTGCACCTGATCGCCGACACCCCCGGCGTCTATCTCGGCCAGTCCGCCGCCTACAGCGGCCCCGGCTTCTCGGACATGCATTTCAAGACCCTGGCCACCTCGCGCGAGGAGTTCGATGCCTGGATCCAGGCTGCCCGCGCTTCGTCGCAGGCGCTCGACCTCAAGACCTACCGCACGCTTGAACTGCCCAGCAGCAAGGACCCCGTGACGCTGTACGCCGCCGTCGCGCCGAAGCTGTTCGACCAGGTCGTCGACAAATACATGCTGGCAAACGGCCAGATCTGCCGCGCGGACACCCCGGAATCTCTGCAGGCCTTCCAGCGCGTCCCGCCGGCGCCCGCTGGCCGCATGGAGCAATAAGAATGCTTGGAAAACTCAACCTGGACGCCATCCCTCTCCATGAGCCGATCATCATGGGGACGCTGGCCGTCGTGATCGTGCTGGGCATCGCACTGATGGGCGCCATCACGTACTACGGCAAGTGGAAGACCCTCTGGAACGACTGGATCTGCTCGGTCGACCACAAGAAGGTCGGCGTGATGTACATCATCCTGGCGCTGGTGATGCTGCTGCGCGGCTTTGCCGATGCCATCATGATGCGCGCCCAGCAGGCGATCGCCTATGGCGATGCCGCGGGCTACCTGCCGCCGCACCACTACGACCAGATCTTCACGGCGCACGGCGTGATCATGATCTTCTTTGTCGCGACGCCGCTGGTGCTCGGCCTGATGAACGTGATCGTGCCGCTGCAGATCGGCGCGCGCGACGTTGCCTTCCCGTTCGTTAATTCGCTGAGCTTCTGGATGTCGGCAATGGGCGCGGTGCTGGTGATGATGTCGATGTTCGTCGGCGACTTCGCCGCCACCGGCTGGGTCGCCTACCCGCCGTTGTCCGAGCTGGGCTACAGCCCCACGCCAGGCGTTGACTACTACATCTGGTCACTGCAGATATCCGGGCTTGGCACCACGCTGACGGGCATCAACTTCATCGTCACGATCTTGCGCATGCGCGCGCCGGGCCTGAACCTGATGAAGATGCCGGTCTTCACCTGGACCGCCCTGATCACCAACATCCTGATCGTGGCGATCTTCCCGGTACTGACCGCCACGCTCGCCCTGCTCACCGCCGACCGCTACCTCGGCATGCATTTCTTCACCAACGAGCTGGGCGGCAACGCCATGATGTACGTGAACCTGATCTGGATCTGGGGCCACCCGGAGGTCTACGTGCTGATCCTGCCGGCGTTCGGCGCCTTCTCCGAGATCATCGCCACGTTCTCGCGCAAGCCACTGTTCGGCTACAAGTCGATGGTGTACGCCACCTCCTCGATCGGCGTGCTGTCGTTCTTCGTCTGGCTGCACCACTTCTTCACCATGGGCTCCGGGGCGAACGTCAATGCCTTCTTCGGCATCATGACCTCGATCATCTCGATCCCCACTGGCGTCAAGCTGTTCAACTGGCTGTTCACCATGTACCGGGGCCGGATCCGCTTCCATACCTCGACCATGTGGACCATCGGCTTTATGGTGACGTTCGCGGTCGGCGGCATGACCGGCGTGCTGCTCGCCATTCCCGGCGCCGACTTCGTGCTGCACAACAGCCTGTTCCTGGTCGCGCACTTCCATAACGTGATCATCGGCGGCGTGCTGTTCGGTTGCCTGGCCGCGATCACCTTCTGGTTCCCGAAGGTGTTCGGCTTCAAGCTGAACGAGTTCTGGGGCAAGGTGTCGTTCTGGTGCTGGCTGACCGGCTTCTTCCTGGCCTTCATGCCGCTCTACGTGCTCGGCTTCAAGGGCATGACCCGCCGGATGAACCACTATGCCAACGTCGACTGGCATCCCTACCTGGTGGTGGCGCTGGTGGGTGCCTTCGTCATCGGCGCTGGCATCCTGGCGATGATCGTGCAGTTCGCGGTCAGTATCCGCGACCGCAAGCAGAACCAGGACCTGACCGGCGACCCGTGGGATGGCCGCAGCCTGGAATGGTCGACCGCCTCGCCCGCGCCGTTCTACAACTTCGCGCACGTGCCGCATATCACCTCGCTGGAACAGCACTGGGACGACAAGGAAGCCGGGCGCGCATGGCGCCAGCCGGCCCGCTACGAAGACATCCACATGCCCCGCAACACCTCGGCAGGCTTCATCGTGTCGGCGTTCGGGCTGCTGTGTTGCTTCGCGCTGGTCTGGCACATGTGGCTGGTGGCCGCCGTCGGCCTGGTCGGCGCCATCGCCACCTTCATCGTGCGCAGCTATGACCGCGACGTCGACTATTACGTGCCAGCCGCCGAAGTCGAGCGGATCGAGCGCGCGCGCTATGCACAACTGCAGGAAGCTGCCTGACCATGACTCCGACTCTCTCCCCTACCCTGCACCATCCCGGGCACGAGGCGGCCCACGACGCGGCGCACCACCATCACGAAGCCGGCGCGCACACTCCGCTGGGGTTCTGGCTCTACCTGATGAGCGACTGCCTGATCTTCGCGGTGTTGTTCGCCACCTTCGGCGTGCTGTCCGGAAACACGGCCGGCGGCCCCGGCGGGCGGCAACTGTTCGAGCTGCCGTTCGTGTTCGCCGAAACCATGGTGCTGCTGCTGAGCAGTTATACCTTCGGCCTGGCCATGCTCAGGCAGGGCGCCGACGACGCGCCGCGGATGATCCGCTGGCTGGCGGTGACCTTCGCGCTCGGCGCACTGTTCATCGCCATGGAGGTCTATGAGTTCGCGCACCTGTTGCATGAGGGTGCGGGCCCCGGCGTCAGCGCCTACCTGTCGGCCTTCTTCACGCTGGTCGGCACGCACGGGCTGCATGTCACGTCTGGCCTGCTGTGGCTTGCGGTGATGATCCACCAGATCAGGCATTTCGGGCTGGACGATATCGTGCGCCGCCGCCTGGCCTGCCTGAGCCTGTTCTGGCACTTCCTGGACCTGGTCTGGATCTGTGTCTTCACCTTCGTCTATCTGCGGGAGTTCGCATGAAATCGTCCCACCTTCATTCGGTGCATGCGGACCAGACGGCCGCGCACGGCAGCGTGCGCAGCTACACCATCGGACTGCTGCTGTCGGTCGCGCTGACGATGGCATCGTTTGCGGCAGTGATGACCGGATCCCTGCCAACGCAGGCCGCGATCGCGCTGGTCGTGGGCCTTTGTGTCGCGCAACTGCTGGTGCAGCTGGTGTACTTCCTGCATCTGGGCGCCGGTCCCGGCCAGCGCGGCAACACCGCCATCTTTGCCTGTACCGGCTTCCTGATCGTCATCGTCGTGGCCGGCTCGCTGTGGGTGATGCACAACGCCGATATCAACATGATGCCGACCGACATGTCCATCGAACGGGCACGTGCAAAAGACTAGCGCTCGCGCGCAAGGAGGCTTTTCCACCATGTATATCTATGACGCCATTGACCAGAAGCTCGTCGACGAACGCGTCGTGCAGTTCGCCGACCAAACCCGCCGCTTCCTGAGCGGCCAGCTCACCGAGGATGAGTTCCGCGTGCTGCGGCTGCAGAACGGCCTCTATATCCAGCGCCATGCACCCATGCTGCGCGTGGCGATTCCCTACGGCATGCTGGCGTCGCGGCAGTTGCGCAAGCTTGCGGAGATCGCGCGCCGCTGGGACCGCGGCTACGGGCACTTCAGCACGCGGCAGAACCTGCAGTTCAACTGGCCGCGGCTCGAGGATGCGCCTGCCATTCTCGCGGAGCTGGCCACGGTGCAGATGCACGCGATCCAGACCAGCGGCAACTGCATCCGCAATACCACCACCGACCACTTTGCCGGCATTGCGCCCGACGAACTGGTGAACCCGCTGGTGTGGTGCGAGATCGTCAGGCAATGGTCGATGCTGCATCCGGAGTTCGCCTTCCTGCCGCGCAAGTTCAAGATTGCCATCAGTGGCGCGCAGACGGACCGGGCCGCGGTTGGCGTCCATGACATCGGGCTGCAGGCCGTTGAACAGGACGGCCAGGCCGGCTTCAAGGTCTGGGTCGGTGGCGGCATGGGCCGAACGCCGATGGTCGGCAAGCTGATCAACCCCTTCGTCCCCTGGCAGGACCTGCTGACCTACCTGCAGGCCACGCTGCGCGTCTACAACCTGCACGGCCGCCGCGACAACAAGTACAAGGCGCGCATCAAGATCCTGGTGAAGGACCTGACCCCGGAAGTGTTCCGGGCGCAGGTGGATGAGCAGTGGCAACGCATTCGCGGGGGCCCGGACACCGTGTCTGAAGGCTTTGTCGCATCCATTGCCGAGCGCTTCACGATCCCGCCGTATGAGCCCGCGGCCGCCGACGAGCCGGACGAGTCAGCCGAACTGGCCAAGACTGACCGTGCCTTCCGCCTCTGGCTGAAAAGCAATGTGCATCGGCACCGGGTGCCTGGCTACGCAGCCGTCACGGCATCGCTGAAAGCCGCGGGCCAGGCGCCCGGCGACATCACTGCGGAGCAGATGGAAATCATGGCTGACCTGGCCGAGCGCCACGGCTTCGGCGAACTGCGCGTGTCGCATGAGCAGAACCTGATCCTTGCCGATGTCCGCCGCAGCGGCCTGCACGCCTTGTGGCAAGCGCTGGACGCTGCCGGGCTGGCCACGCCGAACGTGGGCCTGATTACCAACATCATCGCCTGCCCCGGGGGCGACTTCTGCTCGCTGGCCAATGCGGTCTCGATCCCTCTGGCACAGGCGATCCAGGAGCGCTTCGACGACCTCGACCATGTACACGACATCGGCGAGCTGGACCTGAACATCTCCGGCTGCATCAACTCCTGCGGCCACCACCATATCGGCCACATCGGCATCCTCGGCGTCGACAAGGCCGGCGAGGCCTGGTACCAGATCACCATCGGCGGCCGGCAGAACGGCGGCGACGGCCAACGCCGCCCGGATGGCGTGGCGGCCAGCGGCGCAGCCATCGGCCGCATCATTGGGCCGTCCTTTGCCCAGGAGCAGGTTCCGGATATGGTGGAGAGGCTGATCGAGACCTATTTGCTGCATCGGGACAGCGAAGCCGAACGCTTTGTCGACGTGGTTGGCCGTATCGGCATCGAACCCTTCCAGCGCGCGGTGTACCCGGACCCTGACAGCGGCGCGCGGCGAGCTCGCCAGGAGGCAGTAAATGCCTGACCATGACCATTGCGCCGGGCAGGACCGGCACAACGTCATCCGTGACGGACGACTGATCGCGGATGACTGGCTCGCTCACATCTGGGATGCGCAAGACGCCGACAACACCTGCCCGCCCGACGCGCCCGGCTACCTGGTGACACTGGAGAACTGGATCGCCCACCGCCAGCGATATCGGCTGCGACAGTATCCGCTCGCGGTCTACCTGTCGCCGGACGCGGAGCCTCAGACCCTGCTGGAACCTGGTGCCACGACCGTTGACCCGACAGGCATCGCGATCATTGCCATCGATTTCCCGGTCTACACGGATGGTCGTGGCTATTCGATCGCACAGCTGCTCCGTCACCAGCTAGGCTGGACCGGAGAGCTGCGCGCCGTGGGTGACGTGATGATCGACACCGTGCACTACCTGGCGCGTTGCGGTTTCAACAGCTTTGCGCTCAAGCCCGGGCACGACCCGGCAGCGGCGCTGCGCGCGCTGGCCACGTTCTCGTCGTCGTACCAGCGTAGCTATGGCCCGGCAAGCCGATAGCAAGCGCTGCCTGGCGCCGATACGAAAGATGCCCTCCCAGCCCAGCGCCAAGCCTGATAGCTTGTGGTCCGCTATCGCCGAACTCTCGGGCGAGCAACTGCATACGATTATCGATATCGCGCAGCTCTCACCGAAGGCGACGACGGATATGGCTTCGTTCCGGGCTCGCATTCTCGGTGTCTTCGGAAACGTCGCCGGTTTTGAAATCACACCGCCTTCGGAATCCATCCTGCAAGAGCTCTGGGAAAGGTATCGCTCCACACTCTCCACGCTCTAGCTGCGCGGATCATTCGGAAGATCGGCCCGACCCGGAGCGCGATGCCGCGCGTTCAAAAATTGGCTTCGATGGCCTTCCTGGCGCCCTCTGGCACCTCGTTCGGTATGACGCGGTGCGCGAGTATCGCGTAGCTCCGGGCAGCCGCCACTGCGGCGGGATTCACCAGCCGCTTCGGGCCGCCCAGCCACGCAAAATGATCTCTCCCGTCGTCACTCCGGAACCACGCGAAGTCGCCGATGGCGTCAAGGCCGCGCTTCACCATCTTCAGCAGCGCCAGGGCTTCCTCTGAAACCCCCAGGTGCCGCCCTGTGTCATGAATGACCGTGGCCAGGTTGCGGAGCTTGTTGGTCGAGGTGGTCTCGCCGTTTTCCTGGTCAGGTAACAGCTCGACGACCAGAATCCCCCTGTGCGCGGTGATGCGTGCGTGCTGCATAGATCCTCCCAACGGATGGTTGTCGCCTTGCGATCCTACGCATTGACCAAGCAAGTTCCTGGCCAGGCCATGCCAAAAGTGCAGCCTACCGCCCGTTTATGACATTACGCCCCGGCATTGGCTGCGCGAGCGGCGGTTGAGCGCGGCGCCGGTGCGGCGCTATTGGTCCGGTGTTGGCACCGGCCCGGCACTTCCCGAGGACTGTTGGGCCGCAAGCGACTCGCGAGGCCCAATCGCACCTGCACAACCCGCCACTCCCATGGCAAGGCGCTGGCCTATCCTTGCTATGGGAGGCTCCGCGCGGCGATCCTGCCGTCGGGCACAGGAATCGGCTGTTGGTCAATCCCGGCGGGAGGGCGGCATGCGCGCGTTGGTCTTCTGCTCTGTGCAGTTCCTGTTGGCGGTGACATGGACCCTCTATGTGGCCTTCCTGCCGCAGCTGGCCGCGCAGGCCGGCATCGCGCGCGCGCACGTCGCCTTGATCCTGCTGATGGACCAGTTGATCTTTGTCGCGATGGACTTCACGTTGGGCATCGCGGCCGACCGTGTCGCCAACGCAATGCGCAGGCTGGGAGGCTGGGTGCTGGGGCTGTCCGTCATCTCCGCGATGGCGTTCGTGCTGCTGCCCCGGGTAACTTCACCGGTGCTGCTGCTGGGCCTGACCGCGCTGTGGGCGGCCACCTCTTCGGCATTGCGCGCGCCGCCCATGGTGATCATTGCCCGGCGGCTGCCCGCGACCGCGTCGTCGTTCCTGGTGGGATGCTCGCTGCTCGGCGTCGGCCTTGCCGGAGCCGTGGCGCCGCTGCTGACCGCCCGGCTGCGCGATGCGTCGCCCATGCTGCCGTTCCTGGCCGCCAGCGCGGGGCTGGTGGTGGCCGTGGCCGCGCTGCGATGGATGGAATCCGGCCCGGCGCGCCACGATGCCGACGCCGTGCCCGCGCCGGCAGCCGGCGTTGCGCTCAGGCGCGTCTGGCTGCTCTTTGCCGCAGTCTGGGTGCTTGCGCTCGGCTTCCAGATCCACACCACCGTCAACTCCGCGCCGGCCTACCTGCGCTTTGTCACGGCTGCCGGGCTGGAGCGCGTGACGCCGGTGTTCTGGATTGGCTTCGCGCTGGGCGCGCTGCTGCCCGCGACATCGTTGCTGCGGCGCTATCCGCCCTATACGCTGCTGGTGACCGCCGCGGCCCTTGGCGCGCTGTCGTTGTTCGGCTTCACCGTGGCGGGCTCGCTCCGGACCATCCTCGCCGTGCAATGTCTTGCCGGCGGCCTGTGGGGAATCATGTTCGCCGCGACGGCCAATGCGGCGCTCGACGCCGGTCAAGTCGGCCGCGAAGGGATGTACACCGGGCTCGTATTTGCCGCCCTGGCGGTTGCCGCGTTCATGCGCATTGCCCTGGTGTCATCGGGCGCCAGCAAGACCGCCGTGCTGGCAAGCCTGCTGCCATGGCTGCCAGCCGTGGCCTGGAGTGCCGGTGCCCTGTTGCTGGCGGCTTTCCTGTCAGGAAACCTGACCTACCTGATGGCACGTAGACAGGTGCTGCGCCAGCAGGTCGGTTCCGGTTAGCGGGGCCTTCCCTTTCCTGGTCCGCTGCTTACCTATCTGGAGAATTCGAATGAAGATCGCTAGCGCAGTTTCCGCTCCGGTGGCCGGGGCGTTGATGTGCCTGTGCATCGGCACCGCACACGCCGCCGGCATGCAGGTGTCGTCCACCTCGTACGCCGAGGGAGCCACGATCGGCTCGCAGTATGCGCATGATGGCGTTGGCGGCGACCAGAAGCCCTGCGGTGGCAAGGGCGTGTCGCCGCAGGTCTCGTGGACGAAGCTTCCCGCGGGCGCGAAGTCTGTCGCCATCCTGATGTATGACATGGACGGCGTCGCCGGTCTCGGGGTCTCGCATTGGGTCGCCTACAACATTGCCGCAAATCGCGGCCAGCTGAAGGAAGGCGAAGGCAAGGCGGACGGGCCAGGCATCACGGTCGGCAAGAACGTGCGTGGCGAGGCAACGTACCGCGGCCCCTGCGCGCCAACCGGCGAGGCGCCCCACCACTACGTCGTCACGGTCATCGCGACGGATCTGGCGCCGAACCTGCCTGCGGGCATGACGCGCGAGGAACTGATGGCTGCGCTCAAGGGGCATGCCCTGGAGGCACAGAGCTTTGTCGGACGGTTTGGGCGTTGAAGGGCGCGGCGTGTCCCGGTGCGGTAGTGCGGCGTCGGGTAGCCGGCCGGATGCAAAATCAGCGCCGCATGATTGCCACGATCGAATCCAGCCGGGTTCTGTCACAGGCCAGCGCCATGCCGTCCGCAAACACCGGCTGCGCCAGCCGTGTCAGCACATCGCCCGGCGGTGCCTCCACCACCAGCCTGGCGCCATTGGCGTGGGCCAGCAACATGGTTTCATGCCAGCGCACTGGCGTCGCCATGTTCTGCGCGAGATCCTCCGCGATTCTGCGTGGATCGCGCAGTTCGCGCGCCTTGCTCGCACTGAAGTAGCGCAGCGCAGGCGCCGAAATCGCCACCCCCTGCATGGCTTCGCCCAGGGAGCGCGCGGCGTCAGCCAGCAGCGGACAGTGCGACGGCACGTGGATGGCGACCGGCCTGGCCGCCTGCGCACCAGCCGCCAGCGCCAGCGTCGACACTTCCGCCAGCGCCGACAGCTTGCCCGCGATCACAATCTGCGTGGGGGCGTTGAAATTGGCCAGGTACACCGGTTGCTGCGGCGTGCAGACCTGCGCCACCAGCGGTTCAAGCCGGTTCCGGTCCAGGCCGAGGATCGCCGTCATGCCATAGCCATGCGGAAAGGCCTGCGCCATCAACTCCCCGCGCAAACGCACCAGCCGCAACGCATCGGCAAAGTCCAGCACACCTGCGGTCACCGCCGCCGCATAGGCGCCGATGGAGAGACCGGCCACCGCGTCGGCGCGGGCGTCATGCGCGGCCAGGCAGCGCGCCATGGCCACGCCCGCCGTCAGCAGGCAAAGCTGGGTCCATACCGTGGACTGCAGGCTTGCCGGCGTATCCATCTCCGCCGCCGGCACTTGCAGCACGTCTTCCGCCTCGGCCAGCACCGCTGCCACCGCGGCATGCGCGGGCAGGTCCTTCAGCATGCCGGTCCGCTGTGTGCCCTGGCCGGGGAAGGTAAGCAGGACATTCATGCCGTGGGTTGCCAGGGATCGTCGCACAGCCGCGGGCCGTGATCCGTCTTCAGCAGCACCTTGCCGCCGCTGCGCAGGCGTTCCAGCAGCGAGAAGCCACCAAACGGGGTCGCGACCTGTATATCGAGCCTGGCCGGCGCGGCGCGCTGCAGCTCGGCCAGCAGGTCCAGATGCGGGGCCGGGAGGGGTTGTGCGGCCTGCACGACGAGGTCAAGGTCGCTGTCGGCACGCAGCACGTTGTGCGGACAGGCGAGCGAGAAGCCGGCGCTGCCCGTCACGCCCCACCGGATACCGGCGGCGTCGAGCCAGTCGGCGATGGCCTCGAGCGCGAGGATTGCTGGCAGGGCCGCCAGCTCCGGCCGCCGCCGCCATGCACGCTGCGCGGCCAGGTCCATCGGCGTGACAATCTTGCGGATCGCCGCGGGCGTGATCCAGGTGCCGAAGCGTTCCGCGCGCGTGCGGCCGCGCAGCCCGACGGGGACTGCGCCAGGCCGGCGGCCGTCGCGCCGGACGACCAGCGGGGTCTCGCGCAGCGCTGGCAGGCAGACCCATTCCGGCAAGGCGTCGCGGCCCAGGTCGCTTGCCGGATCGCCCAGCCAGACCAGGTCGTGTGGCGCGGGGGTCGCCGTGTTCAGGCTTGCCATTGCCGCGACAGGCAGTCACGCACTGCAGCCGACGCCTTGCGGTTTGCGCCCGCCAGCCGGCCGGACAGTCCGTGCGCCGGGTCGCGTCGGATCTCCGCCAGCGCAGAAAGGATGGTGTCGCGCGCCAGGTGCACATCGGCCGGCACCGGGGCACTTGCCGACTCGACGTCGATCAGCCGCCACAGGATGCCCAGCGTGGCGAAGTTTTCGATGTCGTAGGCCATCGGCGGAACCGTCGACGCCAGCGCTTCGAGGTCCTCGACTGTGCGCATGGTGACCCTGGCGGCGGCCTCCTTGCCCATCGCATGCACCAGCACGCCCTCGTCATTGAGCGCGATGATGCGGTTGGCCTGGTAGCCGTGCGCGAGGAAGGCTCCCGACATGGCACGCCCGACGATCAGCGCCACCACCGGATGGCCGGCCAGCCGCGCCTCGGCATAGGCAGCGACAGCGCCGGCCAGCGCCTGGTGGATGCCGAGCGCTTCTTCGCGCCGGCCGTAGGCCTGGCTGGGCGTATCGACGATCGCCACGATGGCGCGCTTGACCGGCAATTCGCGGTCTGCTTCGATCGCTTCGCGCACCGCGCGCGCCAGCGACCAGCCTTCGAGCAGACCGGCCTCGCCATGACGTGCCCGCGGGAAGCGGCTGTCGGCGTCAGGCACCAGCGCGATCCAGCGAACCGCGGTCCCCGCCAGTTCGCCGTCGGCAACCAGCACTGAGTCCGGCAGCCCCGGCTGGATCCGTGCCGCGGGCGCCAGTGCCTGCAGCCAGCGTTCACCGCGGCTGGGTTCGCGCGCGGTAGCGGTTTGGGTTGGTGAGTTCATGCGTCGGTCCCCCGTTGCAACAACGCCTGCACATCGGCCGGCGTGGGCTGCGCACTGGCGTCGTACGCCTGCAGCGCGGCCAGGTATTGGGCGTATTGTTCACTGCGATGGCTTCCCGCGACCGGGCCGCGCAACAGTTCGGCGACCTGCCTGCGCATCGCGTCGCAGTCGTCATCGACATACGCATCGGCGAAGCCGGTGGCAACGCGCTGCGTGCCGCCGGTGAAGCTCCAGATAAAGGGCCGGTCACGCGAGTCGTACTCGGCGATGCCCGCCTCCTGCTCGATCACGGCCGGACCGTTCAGGCCAAGGCGCCCTTCCTGCGTCATCACCAGCGCGGTACACAGGCCCGCGGCAATCGACATGCCGCCGAAGCAGCCCACCTGCCCCGCGATCACGCCGACCACCGGCTGGTAGCGGCGCAGGTCGACGATGGCCGCATGGATCTCGGCAATCGCGGCCAGGCCGAGATTGGCTTCCTGCAGGCGCACGCCGCCGGTCTCCAGCAGCAGCACTGCGCGCGTCGGTTCACCGCGGCGGTTGTCCTCGGCGGCCAGCTCCAGTGCACCGGCAATCTTGGCGCCGCCGACTTCGCCCATGCTGCCGCCCTGGAAGGCGCCTTCGATGGCCAGCACCACCACCGGCATCCCGTCGATGCGCCCCTTGGCGACCACCACGCCGTCATCGCTCTGCGGCACCACACCCTGCGGCGGCAGCCACGGCGACTGCAGGCCGTCGAACGGCCCCGCCAATTCGCGGAAGGTGCCCGGGTCCAGCAACGCACGAGCGCGCTCGCGTGCCCCCAGTTCGATAAAGCTGTTGCGCGCCAGCAGTTCCGCCGTGTTCATGCGCCCTCTCCTTGTTGGGGGTCGCCCAGCGCCTCGAAAGCCTCCGCCAGGCGCATGCCGACCACGCCCGGCGTGGCGCCGAAATCGTGGATGCGGATCTGCATCGACGCGCGCGGCTCGGCGGCGAAGACGCGCGCGAGCTGCGCATCCCAGACACGGCCATAGCCATTGACCGAAGTGGTGATCTCAACCGTGGTCACGCCGCCGCTGCCGGGCTCGACCAGCACCTCGAGGTCGCCCGACCCCACCACGCCCACCAGCACGCGCGCCCTGGCAGGCTGCCCCGCCGGAAATTCAAATCGCAGTTGTTCCATCAAAGTCCCCTGAATTGTTGCCCATCGAGCCCTGCGACAGCCGGTCGAGGAAGATCGTCGCGGCCAGCAAGTCCGCAGCGCCGCCCGGCGAGGCGCGCTGCGCCAGCATGCCGGCGTCCAGGCTGCGCAGGTGCCGCCGTCCCACCACCGTGCCCGCGCCACCGGCGGCGAGCACCGCCTTTGCGCCGGTCTGCATGTAGTCCAGGCCCTTGCGCCCCGACCTCGCCAGCACACAGGTATCGTCCAGCTCGCTCATCAACGCCAGCAGCGCATTGAGACGTGCCGTGGATTCGGTGTCGCCGCGCGCGCGGCTGCGTTGCAGGGCCGGCAGCGCCAGCCGCATCACGTGCGGGAACCCTGCCCGTGCCTGCGCCCGCGCACCGCCAACGCCGTACGCCAGGCAGGCGAGCTCGCCCTTGTTGCCGGTAACCACCGGCCGGTGGCGGTCGGGCAGCGCGGCGATGGCACCCGCCGTGGCACTGATCGCCGCGGCATTGGCGGGCTGCCCGGCGGCGCCGAGCTGTCCTGCGGCGCCGACCAGCAAGCCGATGCACCAGATGGCGCCGCGATGCGTATTGACACCGCCGGTGGCGGACAGCATCACCGCCTCTGCCTCGCGGCCGAGCGCGCCCAGTTGCTCGCGCAGCCCATACCCGACGCGCGGCGCCTGCAGGCCGGCATCGGCCATGGCCGCGAACGACGGGCCCAGCGAGTGCGCTGAGCGCAGCATCAGCGGCAATGTCAGGTCGGCATGCGCGCCGCTGCCACGGCTGTCGACCAGGCCAGGCTTGGGCGACAGCCGTGCTTCTTCCACGATCGCGCTGACCGCCAGGCCAGCGAGTGCCTGGGCGCGCGGAACGGCCGCCGGCTGGTGCCGGTGCTGCGCCGGCGTGTGCAGGATCCTTGCTGCTGCGCTCGCCATTACCAGCTCCGGAAGCGGGCGGGCGGCGCGTACAGCCCGCCGGACCAGTCCACCAGTTCGGCCATGCTCTTGGCCGCCAGCAGGCTGCGCGTGGCCTGGCTGCGCTGCACACCCAGGTCTTCGGGCAGCGCGATCAGGCCGTCGCTTCGCATCCGGCGCGTGGTGGCAGGATCATGCTTCATGCCGATCGGCGTGACGCCTGCCACCGCGGCGATCATCCGGCGCCGCTCTTCCAGCGATTGCGCCTTGTACAGGTAGGCGATGCCTTCCTCGGTCAGCACGTGCGTGACGTCGTCGCCGTAGATCATCACCGGCGCCAGCGGCATGCCGCTTTCGCGCGCGACGTCGACCGCGTCCATCGATTCCACGAAGGTGGGCTTGCCACCCGCCTGGAAGGTCTCAACCATCTGCACCACCAGCTTGCGGCCGCGCGCGAGCGGGTCGTCCGTCTCGATCAGATCCAGCCATGCCGGCGTCGGATGCCGGCGCCCGCCAGGCTGGTGCCCCATGTTGGGCGCGCCGCCAAAGCCGGAAAGCCGCCCGCGCGTCACTGTGGACGAGTGGCCGTCGCCGTCGATCTGCAGGGTCGATCCGATGAAGAGGTCCACCGCGTACTGGCCGGCAAGCTGGCAGAACGCGCGGTTCGAACGCATCGAACCATCCGCACCGGTAAAGAAGACATCCGGCCGCGCGGCGACATAGCCCTCCATGCCCAGTTCGCTGCCAAAGCTGTGCACGCTCTCGACCCAGCCGGTCTCGATGGCGGGGATCAGCGTCGGATGCGGGTTGAGGGTCCAATACTTGCAGATCTTGCCCTTCAGACCCAGCGACTCGCCGTAGGTCGGCAGGATCAGCTCGATCGCCGCGGTGTTGAAGCCGATGCCATGGTTGAGCGACTGCACCTGGTGGCGCTCGTAGATGCCGCGGATCGCCATCATCGCCATCAGCACGTGGACCGGCTTGATCAGGCGCGGGTCGCGCGTAAACAGCGGTTCGCAGAAGAAAGGCTTGTCCGCCTGCACCACGTAGTCGATCCAGGAGCCGGGCACGTCCACGCGCGGCAGGCCGGTGGGGTCGTCGACGATCTCGTTGACTTGCGCAATGACCAGCCCGTCGCGGAAGGCCGCGGCCTCTACCAGTGCCGGCGTGTCCTCGGTGCTGGGGCCGGTGTAGAGATTGCCCTCGCGGTCGGCCTTGTAGCCGGCGATCAGCACGACGTTGGGGACCAGGTCCACGTACAGCCGCGCATAAAGCTCGATATAGGTGTGGATCGCGCCCACTTCGAGCTGGCCGTCCTCCAGGAACTGCGAGATGCGGATGCTCTGCGCGCCGGCGTACGAGAAATCCAGCTTGCGCGCGATGCCGCGCTCGAACAGGTCCAGGTGTTCCACCCGGCTGACGCTCGGGATGATCATGTGGAGTGCATTCACACGCGCGGGATCGACCTGTGCCAGCGAGCGCGACAGAAAGTCGGCCTGCTTCTGGTTGTTGCCCTCCAGCACCACGCGGTCGCCCGAAAGCAGCACTGCCTCCAGGAAGGGCACGATATCGCTGGTCGGCACCAGCTTGCCCTGGGCAATGGCGGCGGCGTTCTGCTTGCGGCGCGCCTTGGCTTCCCTGCGGGTGTTCCATTGGCGGCCTGTGCTGGTGGTGGTCATCGCATCTCCGGGCTGACGTCTGTCTGATGTGCCCACCTTAAACAGGCGGCGCTCACCGAACAATCACGTTGGGCGGAGAACCATTACGCTGGCCGGAAGCAAGGCCTGAAGCGCGGCCGGACCCAGCCTCGGCGTCCTATGGCTCCGCGTCGCGCATGGCCATGCGGCACACCGCGGCCAGCGCCAGCAGGTTGGGATCGCGCTCGCGGCGGCGCAGGAAGCTCAGGCCGATGGTCTGCTTGATGTCGTATTCGCCGGCCAGTGGCACGAACGCCACGTTGCGCGAATACACCCCTTTCACCCGCCCCGGCAAAAGCGTGTAGCCGATGCCACCACCCACCAGGTTCATCAATGAGAAGATATCGCCGACTTTCATCACCACGTTTGGCGTGAATTGGGCAATGCGGAAGGCCTCGACAAAGCCGTGATAGGTGACGAAGCCCTCGCTCAATGCCACAAATGGCTCGTCGCGGCAGGCTCGCAGGTCGACCGCCGGCATCGAGGCGTAGGGCGAGTCGGCAGGCGCCGCAAAGAAGATATCGTCCTCGAACAGCGGGATCGACTCGATCTCCGGATCGGGCTCGGGCACGGCCATCAACGCGGCATCGATCGAGCCCTGCTTGAGTTTGTGCAGAAGGTCCGCATTGGAGCCCAGCACCAGTTCAGTCTGCATTTCCGGGCGCCGCAGCTTAAGCCCGATCACGATCCTGGGCACGGTCTGGACCGTCAGCGAGTAGAGCGAGCCGATCTTGAGCTGGTCGGCCGAATAGCCGGCGGCCTCGCGCGTGGCGCGGATGCCGTCGGCCATGGCCTTGAGCACTTCCCTTGCCGTATCCGCCAGCACATAGGCCGCATCGGTCGGGATCAGGTTGCGGCCCTCATGCCGGAACAGCGCGCAGCTCGTGCCCTCTTCCAGCGAATGCAGCGCACGGTGCACGCTGACCGTGCTGGTGTCCAGGATCTCGGCCGCCTTGGCCAGGTTGCCGGATTCCATGAACGCCAGCAGGGCTTCGAGTTTGCGGAAGGTGATCTCTTCGCCAATGCGGATTCTCATGGTTCTGGGCTCGGGTGTGGGGGCGGCCTCCTATCTTAGCCGCGTGGCGGCCAGTTCGCATGGTTAGTGGACTAACTGGCTTGGCCGAGCGATCGCGACCGGAATTCAGAGCACAACGAAGATAAACCACAGCACGACCGGCGCAATCACGGTCACCAGCGCGCCATAGACCATCAGCTTGCGGAAGAAGGCCTGCCGGTCCACGCCCTGTGCGTTGGCCAGTACCAGCGCACCGTTGGTCGAAAACGGGCTCACATCCACGATCGTCGAAGACACCGCCATCGCCGCGATAAAGCCGATCGCGCTGACGTCGGAGCCTTGCTGCAGGAACGGCACGGCAAGCGGGATCAGCGAGCCGAGCACCGCGGTTGACGATGCAAACGCCGACACCACCGCACCCACAAAGCACAGCAGCAGCGCCGCCATCAGCGGCGAGGTCAGGTGGGCCACGCTATGGCCGACGAAATCGATTGTGCCCATCTTGTCCATCACGCCCACAAAGGTGCTGACGCCGACGATCAGCATGATCTCGGGCCACGACACCTGGCCCAGCGCGCGCTTCTGCAGCTCCGGTGCCATCAGCGTGAGCAACAGCGCGATGGTCAGCGAAACGAAGCCGATATCGAGCTTGAAGTAGAGCGTGAGGACGGCCAGTGCCACCAGGCCGGCCACGGTCAGGTACTGGTAGAGGCCGGCCGGCGCCTCGGCGGTGCTGGCGGCATCGCCCTCGAGCATCGATCCGCGGTCGCGCGCCATCGTCTTCCGCTCTTCCATGCCGGCCTCGGCCTCGGCATCGCCATAGATCTGCGCGCCCTGTGCCGGCACGGTGTGTGCACCGAAGGGTTGGCCCATGGCCAGCACACCGTCGGCGACCACCTGCGGCGCTGCCGCCGCCGGCGCCGCTTGCCGCATCAGGCGCAGGCCGCCGAATGCGACGAACAGTCCCGCGGCCACGGCAAGGTTGACACCCAGGCTGGCAAAGGCCGTCGCCATCTCGTTCAGCGGCAGCCCCGCCTTCTGCACGATCTTGTTGGTGATGCCGCCATAGATGCTGATCGGCGAGAAGCCGCCGCCCTGCGCACCGTGGATCACCATCAGGCCCATCAGCAGCGGGTTGATGCCGTAGCGCGCGGCAAAGCCCAGCGCGATCGGCGCGATGATTGCCACCGCTGCCGGGCTGACCGCGCCGACCGAGGTCAGCACCGCCGCGATCATGAACATGATCCACGGGATCGCCGCGATCCGGCCGCCCACGGCGCGCACCGCAAGCCGCACCAGCCAGTCGATGGTGCCGTTGTTCTGCGCCACGGCGAACAGGTATGTGATGCCGACCAGCGTCAGGAACAGGTCGGCGGGGAAGCCGGCCAGGATAGCCTTGGCCGGCATGGCGGCAACCAGGGTGCCGACCAGGAACGCGCCGACAAAGGCCAGCGCGCCCATGTTGATGGGCAGGACCGTGGCGATGACGAACATCAGCCCCAGGACAGAGATGGAAATCAGGTGTTGCGACATAGCGGCTCCGTCGCGGCAGGCGCGCCGGGGCGCCCATCGCTTGGTAGGAATTGCGTGGGATTGGTTTTCGGCTGGAACTGCCGAAGGTGATGCGCCGCTACGGCAAGGTGTGGAAGGGGTAGGCCGTCACATGCGTCTCCTTGTGGATAAGGCCTCGCTTGAATGCTTCAAGTCGGCGCCATTTTTGAGTCTTGCTTTTGAGCCAAGAATAAGGTGGCGGACAATGAGCATCAATTAAGGTGCGAGGGCAATCCTTACGGAGACCGGAATAGCATCGGGAGCGCCAGACGGATCACAGTACATCGGTGGCAAGGCAGGCGCGCCAGACCGGGACCATTGCCTAATCCGAAAACAAGCCGACGAACTGGTCGCGCAGCCACTGATTCGCCGGATCGCGATGATACCGGGCATGCCAGAACAGGTTGATCTGGATTTCCGGCAACGCGAACGGATGCTTGACGTACCTGAGCCCGAAGTACTTGGCGCATCGCTCCGCAAACGTCCAGGTCACCGTGGCTACCAGGTCGGTGGTGGCAATGATGTCCGCCAGTGCGACGAAATGGGGGACACGCAGCCGGATCTTCCGCTGCACGCCGTGCTGGGCGAGGATCTCGTCGACCCGGGCATGCCCCGTCCCCGCCGCCGTGACCACGATGTGCTCTGCCGCTTCGAAGTCGCGCATGCTGACCGTCTTCTTGTCCATGGCATGACCGGGCCGGAACAGGCAAACGTATTGCTGGCGAAATAGCCGCCGCTGAAAGAACGCAGTGCCGAGTTCAGGAAGATGGCCAACCGCCAGGTCGATCTTTCCCTGGCTCATCTCCGCCGCCAGGTCCACTGCCGTATTGCGCACGGTCGTCACCGTGACGCCCGGGGCGCGATCGCCAAGCGCGCCCATCAACGGCGGGATGAAGTACACCTCGCCGATATCCGTCATGGCGATGCGGAAGGCGCGCGCGCTGCGCAGCGGATCGAACGACACCTTGTGGCTGAGCGCCGCCTGCAGCGACTCCAGCGCATAGGCAACCGGTTCCGCCAGTTCCTCTGCAAGGGGTGTCGGCAGCATGCCCTTGCTGCTTCGCACAAACAGCGGGTCACCGAACAAGGTGCGCAAGCGGGCCAGCGCGTTGCTGACCGCGGGCTGGCTGAGATTCAGGGTCTTAGCGGCACCGGAAACGGTGCCCTGCCGCAGCAGGTTATCGAACACGACCAGCAGGTTCAGATCGACGTCCTTGAGCTCCATCGCGCCGCCTCTTATTGATTTGGTGAATATTTACTATAGCCAGGATTCTATTGGTTAATTTTCCTCCGTGCACCATGATCCTTCCCAGACGAAGAGACATAGCCGGAGACAAGCATGGCAATCGACTCCCAACAAGCCGGCCCGGTCTGGGCCGACGACAGCATCAGCCGCATCCCGTTCCGCGTGTATACGGATGCGCAGCTATACCAGCGTGAACTCGAACGCTGCTTCTACCGCGGTCACTGGAACTACGTCGGGCTCGAGGCGGAGATCCCGAATCCCGGCGATTTCAAGCGCACCACGCTTGGCGAGCGCTCCGTGATCCTGGTGCGCGACCAGGACGGCGAGATCAACGTCGTCGAAAACGTGTGCGCCCATCGCGGCATGAAGTTCTGCCGGGAGCGCAGCGGCAACCGTAAGGATTTCCATTGCCCCTACCACCAATGGAACTATGACCTGAAGGGCAACCTGCAAGGCGTGCCCCTGCGTCGCGGGGTCAAGCAGGACGGCAAGGTCAACGGCGGCATGCCCGCCGACTTCAAGCCGCAGGAGCACGGGCTCACGCAACTGAAGGTCGCGACGCGTGGTGGGGTCGTGTTTGCCTCGTTCGACCATGAGGCTCCCTCACTCGAGGAATACCTCGGGCCGGACATCCTCGGCTACTTCGACCGGCTCTTCAATGGCCGCAAGCTGAAGGTCCTCGGCTACAACAAGCAGCGCATTCCGGGCAACTGGAAGCTCATGCAGGAGAACATCAAGGACCCCTACCACCCCGGCCTGCTGCATACCTGGTTTGTCACGTTCGGCCTCTGGCGCGCCGACAACAAGGCACGCCTCGTGATGGACCCGCACTTCCGGCATGCCGCGATGGTGTCGACCCGCGGCCAGGGCGGCAAGAGCGACGTGACCTCCGGTGTGTCCAGCTTCAAGGACCAGATGGCGCTGCACGACGACCGCATCCTCGACATCGTCCACGAGCCGTGGTGGGGAGAGCCGACCGCCGTGATGATGACGGTGTTCCCGAGCGTGATCTTCCAGCAGCAGGTCAACTCGGTGTCCACGCGCCATATCCAGCCCCATGGGCCGGATTCCTTCGATTTCGTCTGGACGCATTTCGGCTTCGAGGACGACACCGAGGAGATGACGCGGCGCCGCCTGCGCCAGGCGAATCTCTTCGGCCCCGCCGGCTTCGTGTCGGCCGACGACGGCGAAGCCATCGAATGCTCGCAGGAAGGCTTCTCCCAGAAGCCCTGGCATCGCGTGCTCGCCGAACTGGGCGGCAAGACCGCGGAGAACACGGACCACATGGTGACCGAGACCCTGATCCGCGGCATGTACGCCTACTGGCGCAAGGTGATGGAGGTCTGATGCCATGAACTTCACTGACTACTACGCCCTGCTCTCCCTGCTCGCCGACTACACCAGCGCCGTGGACAACGGCGACTGGGACCGCTGGCCCGAGTTCTTCACCGAAGACTGCCTCTACCGGGTCCAGCCCCGCGAGAACCACGAGCGTGGCTTGCCGCTGGCGACGCTCTCGCTCGAAAGCAAGGGCATGCTCAAGGACCGCATCTACGGTATTCGCGACACCCTGTTCCACGATCCCTACTACCAGCGCCACATCGTCGGCGCGCCACTGATCAGGGAGGCCGACGGCGACAGGGTCGTGGCCGAGACCAACTACGCGGTGCTGCGCACCAAGCCGGACCAGATGACCGATGTCTACAACGTAGGCCGCTACCTCGACATCATCGTCCGGACGCCGGCGGGCTTGCGCTTCGCCTCGCGCATCTGCGTATTCGATAGCGAGATGATCCCCAACTCGCTGATCTACCCAATCTAGTCTCTATCAGGAGTCATTCATGACCGAAAGCTGGATCGAGGCAGCGCTGCTGTCCGACGTCCCGCAGGACGATGTCATCGCCGTGGCCGTGCAAGGCCAGGAGATCGCCTTGTACGGCGTGGACGGCGACGTCTACGCGACCGACAACATCTGCACGCATGGCCATGCGCGCCTGTGCGAAGGCTTCCTGGAGGGACATGAGATCGAGTGCCCGCTCCACCAGGGCAGGTTCGATATCCGCAGCGGCGCTGCGAAGTGCGCCCCGCTGACCGAGAACATTCGTACCTACCCGGTTCGGATCGACGGCGACAAGGTGTACCTCGACCTCGGCTGAGAGGCCGCGTCACCAACCAGAGGAGACAGGCATGGATTCCAAGCGCTCAGACACCGCGACTGCCCTAGCGCCAACCGCCACCATCGTCATCATCGGTGCCGGCCAGGCTGGCGGCTGGGCCGCCCAGACGCTGCGCAACGAGGGCTTCACCGGCCGGCTCGTGCTGATCGGCGACGAGGCCCATCCACCGCATGAGCGGCCGCCCTTGTCCAAGGCCGTGCTGGCCGGCGAGGCCGCGCCCGCCAGCACGTGGCTGCTCAAGCCCGAGGCGTTCGCAGCGCTTGGGCTGGAGTGGTGGCTGGACACGAGGGTCACCCGCATAGACCGGGCCGCCAAGCGCCTGGAGACAGACAATGGAGAGCTGCTGTCTTACGACAAGCTGATCCTGTGCACCGGCGGCAGGGCCCGCGCGCTCACCGTCCCGGGCGTCGACACGGCTGCCGTGCATACATTGCGCACGATTGGCGATGCCCTGGCCCTGGCACCGGCGTTGCGGCCCGAGCGCAGCATCGTGGTGATCGGCGGTGGCTGGATCGGACTCGAAGTCGCGGCCACGGCGCGCCGCAAAGGTGCCGACGTGACCGTGCTCGAAGCGCAGAGCCGGCTGTGCGAGCGCACCGTGCCGCCGGAAGTCTCTGAACACCTGCTCGGGCTGCATGCCTCGCATGGCACCCGTGTCATGCTCGGCGCCAACATCGCCGGCATCGCCCCCGGTACCGGCGGCCGGTCCGTCGTGACGCTGGCCGATGGCAGCACGCTGGCTTGCCACGCCATCGTTGCGGGTGTCGGTCTCGTGCCGAACGACGAGCTTGCCCGGGAAGCCGGGTTGGAGTGCGACGGCGGCGTGGTCGTCGACGCAGGTTGCCGCACCTCCGACCCCGACATCTTCGCCGCGGGCGACGTCGCGGTCACGCCCAACCCGTGGGCCGGCCGGCGCCTGCGGCTGGAATCCTGGCAGAACGCCCAGGAACAGGGCATTGCCGCCGCGCGCGCGGCGCTCGGTCTCGCGGTCGACTATCAGCCGCTGCCGTGGTTCTGGTCAGACCAATACGGCATGAACCTGCAGATCCATGGCATCCCCCTTCCCTCGCACCGCGTGGTGGCACGCGGCACGCCCGGCGCGGACAGCTTCGTGCTGTTCTACCTCGACGGCGATGTGGTCAAGGCCGCGCTCGGGTCCAACGCCGCGCGCGACCTGCGCTTCGCGCGCCGCCACATCGAGCAGTGCAAGACGGTCGATGCCAGCCGCCTTGCCGACCCGAGCGTGCCGATGTCCAGGCAGTAAGCCCAACCATAAGAACAGACCGACCGGAGACAAGCCCTCATGCAGCAAATCGATATCCACAAGCTGGCCGACGCCGCCCGCTTCAACCGCTTCCATGCGCTCGTGCTGTTCTGGTGCGCACTCATCATCATCTTCGACGGCTATGACCTCGCGGTCGTGGGTATCGCGCTGCCTTCGATCATGAAGGACCTTGGCGTCGCCCCGACCCAGGCGGGGCTCATGGTCAGTTCCGCGCTGTTCGGCATGGTATTTGGCGCGATCTTCCTCGGCACCATTGCAGACAGGATCGGCCGCCGCTGGACAATCGCGATATGCGTGGCCCTGTTCAGCGTCTTCACCGCCGCGGCCGGACTGGTCAAGGACCCGCTGCTGTTCAGCATGGCCCGCTTCCTGGCCGGGCTCGGCATCGGTGGCGTGATGCCGAATGTGGTCGCGCAAATGACCGAGTACGCGCCGAAGAAGATCCGGGCGACCCTGGTCACCGTGATGTTCAGCGGCTATGCCGTGGGCGGGATCCTGGCGGCGCTCCTCGGCAAGAGCCTGATCGAGGCCTACGGCTGGCAGTCGGTTTTCCTGGCGGCCGGCCTGCCTGTGCTCCTCATTCCTGTCATTCTCAGGTCGCTGCCCGAATCGATGCCCTTCCTGCTGGCCAGGGGCGATGACGAAGCGTTGCGGCGCATCGTCTCCAAGCTTGCACCGGAGCAACGGTGGTCGGCCACCGACCGCTTCGCCGTGCCGGCGCAGGACAAGGCGGCCAGCGCACCGATCCGGCACCTGTTCCACGAGGGCCGTGGCTTCAGCACCATCATGTTCTGGATCGCGTTCTTCATGTGCCTGTTCATGGTGTACGCGCTCAGTTCATGGCTGACCAGGCTGATGGCGGGCGCCGGTTACAGCCTGGGTTCCGCGCTGACGTTCGTGCTGGTCCTCAACCTCGGCGCGATGATCGGCGCCGTGGGTGGCGGCTGGCTCGCCGACCGATACCACATCAAGTACGTGCTCGCCGCCATGTACGCGCTGGCCGCGGTTTCGATCACGCTGCTCGGATTCAGGATGCCGACTGAGCTGCTATTCGTCGTGGTGGGCTTGGCCGGTGCGTCGACGATCGGCACGCAGATCGTCGCCAATGCCTACACCGGGCAGTTCTACCCGACCGCCATCCGCTCCACCGGTCTTGGATGGGCCCTGGGCATCGGCCGCAGCGGGGCGATCCTCGCGCCAATCGTCATCGGGGTACTCGTCGCCATGGAGCTCCCGCTGCAGCAGAACTTCATCGCGATCGCCATTCCGGCCGTGATTGGCATGGGCGCGGTCCTGCTGATCGATCACAGGCGGTCAGCATCGGCCCACTACGGCGAAATGAGCGCCGGGCTGCCTGCGGCGCCGGTCAGCCTGTCCATCGCGGACCGGAACTGATTCCCCCAGGCCGGCGCGGCCCGGCGAGCAGACGCTTCGGGGGACAGACACGGGCACGGCTAGAATATAGTCATGGGAACCACGTCGGGATCACTTTCAGGCCCCGACCCCGGTTCAGTCAGAATCGAAGAGGTTGTCACGATGAAGGCAAGAGCCTCGATCATTGCATTCGTATTGGTGACCCTGGCCACCCCGATGGCGCACGCGAGCGTGGCCGAGGACGCGCGCGGGTTCAAGAACGGCGTCAAGTCGGCTGGCAAGCAGGCCGGGCATGCGGTGCGCGACGGCGCGCATGCCATTGGCCGCGGCGCAAAGGCGGCCGGCCATGCGATTGCCGATACCACCAAACAGGGCTATCACGCGACCAAGAAGGCCGTGAGCGGTCACGAGTAAGGACAACTTATCCTGCGGAGAGCCGGATCCTGCCGCGCTCCCTTACGCCCTTATGCCCTCAGGCCGACTGGGAAGGCAGCCGCGGCACGAAGCAGCTGCGCTCGATCTCGCCACCCCGGGCCACCAGGATGGTCGCCTCAGGAATCTCCTCCCATACCCCCTGCACCTCGATCAGCGGCTCGGACAGTACCAGGAAGGCATTGTCGCCGGCGGCGATGATGCGCGGATCGTCCGGGTAAAGCGCGCGCAATTGCCGGAACGAGGTGCTGTGGAACAGTGAGCGCGAGGCCGCCTCGCTCGAATAGCGCACCGCCACGATCTGCTGGCCGTCGGTCACGCAAACGGTCATGTTGAGCGGAAATTGCACGTCGTAGCGGTGGCCAACGTCCTCGATCAGGCCGGCCATCTGTTCCAGCGCGCCGCCCGGGTCGCGCTCCAGGCCGAAACTCAGGGCCAGGAAGAACATCACCTCGGAATCGGTCGATCCCTCGATCCAGCGGAACAGGTGCGGCGCCACGGCCATCATCAGGTCGCGCCGCACCAGGGGATAGTCGCGGATCAGGCCGTTGTGAACGAACAGCCAGCGGCCGAAGCGGAACGGATGGCAATTGGTCTCCTGCGTCGGGGTGCCGGTGGCTGCGCGCACGTGCGCAACGAAAAGCGGCGCCCTCACCGCCCGCGCCGTCTCGCGCAGGTTGGTGTCGCTCCAGGCCGGGTGCAGGCAGCGGTAGCGGAACGGCACCTCCGAGTGACGTCCGTACCACCCGACGCCGAACCCATCCCCATTGGTCGTGGTATGACCCAGCCGCGAATTCAGGCTCTGGTCGATCAGCGAGTGTTCCGGCTGGAACAGCACCGTTTCCAGCGGAACGGATTTGCCCGAATAAGCCAGCCAGCGGCACATGATGCTCCTCCTTGACCGGTGCTGCCCGGTGGCTTCCGGCCCACACTTCCAGTTGTAGGACGGCAACGCGCGAACGCAAAGCACGCGCTAGCTGTGACGCACCGGCCACCCTCAAACCTGCACCGGGCCCACCCGGATACGGCGAGTTGGCGCTGCAAATCAGCAATGGCTGTAGAATACGCGTCCTCCCCGATTCCAATGGTCACGGCGTCCGATATCGGCCCGCGCCGCACCGGTACCCTCACGAGCCTTGACAGCAGGCCCGATAGCGCACGCACAGCGTGCGCGCTGCTGTCGAAACGCGATTCACGAAGGAAACAGTAGTAAATGACAAGCGGCGCACAACGAACGGCAGCTAAAACACGAGAAGCAGGCGTAGTCAAGGACCTTGGCCAGACCAGCGCAGGGTCAACGGCGCAGCCTGATCCATCGACGGAAGCCGCCGCGCGTAGCCAGCAATTGCGTGCGCTGATCCAGCTGGGCAGGCAGCGCGGCTACCTGACCCACGCAGATATCAGCGACCACCTGCCGGAGAACTTCACGGACACGGCGGCGATGGAGAGCATCGTCAGCACGTTCGCTGAAATGGGCGTGAAGATCTATGAGCAGACGCCGGATGCCGAGACGCTGCTCCTGAGCGACGGCCCGGTGGTGGCCTCGGACGACCAGGCCGATGAGGAGGCCGAGGTAGCGCTTGCGACCGTGGACTCCGAGTTCGGCCGGACCACCGACCCGGTGCGCATGTACATGCGCGAAATGAGCTCGGCAACGCTACTCACGCGCAAGCAGGAAGTCGAGATCGCCAAGCGGATCGAGGAAGGCCTGAACAATATGGTCCATGCCATCTCGGCCTGCCCGTTCACCATCGCCGCGATTCTCGAGCTGTCGGCCAAGGTCGCCAGCAATGAAATCAGCATCGACGACCTGGTCGATGGCCTGAGCGACGAGAGTATTGCCGAAGCAGCCGTGGCGGCGGCAGCTGACGAGACCGACGACAGCGTCGATAGTGCCGACGAGGCCGAAGACGATTCCGAAGACTCCGACGACGAAGGCTCGACCCAGCAAAGCAACGAAAAGGCCCTGGCCCAGCTGCGTGAGGAATGCCTGAAGCGGTTCGGGCGCGTCACCGCGCAATTCGAGCTGATGTGCCAGGAAAGCGCCGCAAATGGCGCGGGCTCGGCAGCCTTCCTGGCCGCAAGGGATGCGGTGCGCGAAGAACTGCGCACGATCCGCTTTACCGCGAAAACCATCGAGCGCCTGTGCGCCAACGTCCAGGCCATGGTCGACGAGGTGCGCACGGTCGAGCGCCAGGTGGTACAGCTGCTGGTCGAGCGCTGCGGCATGGAGCGTGAGGAGGTCATTGCCCGCTTCCCCGGCAATGAAACCAACCTGGCCTGGGGGCAGGAGCTGGTCGCCCAGTCCCGTCCGTACAGCGCGGCGGTCGCGCGGGCCCTGCCGGACCTCGAGGCGCACCAGCAAAAGCTGATCGACATCCAGGCCCGGGCGGCGCTGTCGCTGCCCGACCTGAAGGGCGTCAACCGCAAGATGCTGGCTGCCGAGCGGCAGATGCGCCAGGCCAAGCATGAGATGACGCAGGCCAACCTGCGGCTGGTGATCTCGATTGCCAAGAAGTACACCAACCGCGGGATGCTGTTCCTGGATCTGATCCAGGAAGGCAACATCGGCCTGATGAAGGCGGTCGACAAGTTCGAATACCGCCGCGGCTGGAAATTCTCCACCTACGCGACGTGGTGGGTGCGCCAGGCCGTCACGCGGGCGATCGCCGACCAGGCCCGCACCATCCGCGTCCCGGTACACATGATCGAGCAGATCAACAAGCTCAATCGCCTGTCGCGCGAGATCATGCAGCAGACCGGCAAGGAACCCGATCCGGCGGTGCTGGCCGAGCGCCTGGAGATGACCGAAGACAAGGTTCGCTCGATCATGAAGATCGCGAAAGAACCGGTCTCGATGGAAACCCCGGTTGGCGAGGACGGCGATACCAGCCTGGGCGACATGATTGCCGACTCGGACACGGCCACGCCCGCCGATGCCGCATTGCAGGCGGGCCTGCGTGCCGTCGTGCGGGAGATGCTCGATGAGCTCACGCCCCGTGAAGCCAAGGTGCTGCGGATGCGCTTTGGCATCGACATGTCCACCGACTACACGCTGGAAGAAGTCGGCAAGCAGTTCGATGTCACGCGCGAGCGGATCCGCCAGATTGAAAGCAAGGCAATGAAGAAGCTGAGGCATCCCAGCCGGGCAGACCAGCTGATCACTTACCTGCGTGACGCCTGACACCTGCCGGCAACAGCCGCTTGGTCGACTGACACAGAGCAGACAGGAGCTTTCGGATGACTGACTCGAACCTATCTTTCTTCGGCAGGGTCTCGCTTGCCATGGGCACCTTCTTCGCCGTCCTTGGCAACCGCGAACTCGCAGCCGGCGTCAGGCGCCTGCGTGACGGTGAGGGATTGGCGCCGGCGCCTGTACCGGCACCCGCACCCGCACCCGCCCCGGTGGTGGAAGCTGCCGCACCCGTGCTGAAGGAAGCCAGCCCGGTGGCGGCGCTGCAGTTGCTGGGACTGCTCCAGCGCGACGCACGCTTCATCGACTTCGTCGAGGAAGACATCGCGCGCTATTCCGACACGGAGATCGGTGCCGCCGCCCGCCTGGTGCACGATGGCTGCCGCGGGGTGCTGCGCGAGCACTTCACCATCCGGCCGGTGCGTGAGGAAGCCGAAGGCAGCCGTGTCACGCTGGCCGACGGCTTCGATGCCACCGCCATCCGCCTGACCGGCAACGTGGTGGGCAGCGCGCCGTTCCATGGCAGCATCAGCCACCGCGGCTGGAAGGTCGAGGAAGTCCGCCTGCCGCGTGTGGCCGAACGCCATGACGCCACCGTGATTGCCCCCGCCGAGGTGGAGCTTTGATGAGCGAAGCACGCTATGCCATCGGCATCGACCTGGGCACCACCCATAGCGCGGTCTCCTACGTCGACCTGGCCGCCAGCGATGGCGAGAAGACCAGCCAGCGCGTCCTGCCCATCACGCAGCTGACCGCGCCGGGGGCCATCGAAGACCTGGACCTGCTGCCCTCCTTCCTGTACCTGCCGCACGCCAGCGAACTCGCCCCGGGCGACCTGGCGCTGCCGTGGAACGCCGGGCGCGACTTCGCCGTGGGCGAGCTGGCGCGCAGCCGCGGCGCGGCCACGCCGATCCGCCTGGTGTCGAGCGCGAAGAGCTGGCTGTGCCATCCCGGCATCGACCGCCGCTCGCCGGTCCTGCCCAACGACGCACCGCCCGAGGTGACGCGCGTGTCGCCGCTGGAGGCTTCCGTGCGCTATCTCACGCACCTGCGTGAAGCCTGGGACCAGGCCCACCCCGAAGCGCCGTTTGGCGAGCAGGACGTCACCGTGACGATTCCCGCATCGTTCGACCCGGCCGCACGGGAGCTGACGGCCGAGGCGGCCGCCGCGGCCGGGTATGCGCGCATGACCCTGCTCGAGGAACCCCAGGCCGCGCTCTACAGCTGGATCCAGAAAAGCGGCGGCCAGTGGCGCAAGCAGGTAAAGGTCGGCGACATCATCCTCGTCGTCGATGTGGGTGGCGGCACCACCGACCTTTCGCTGATCGCCGTGATCGAGCGCGAAGGCAACCTTGAGCTGCATCGTATCGCGGTCGGCGACCATATCCTGCTCGGCGGCGACAACATGGACCTGGCGCTGGCCCACGTGGTGGCGCGCAAGCTGGCGGCCCAGGGCACGCAGGCCGATCCCTGGCAACTGCGCGCGCTGACCTATGCCTGCCGCGCGGCCAAGGAAACGCTGCTCACCGACCCGGCTACCGATACCGTGCCCCTGGTTGTGCCCAGCCGCGGCTCGAAGCTGATCGGCGGCTCGATCCGCACGGACCTGACCCGCGCCGAGCTGACCCAGACCATCCTGGAAGGCTTCTTCCCGCAAGTCGAGGCCTCGGCCCGCCCGGTGAGCCGGGCACGCGCCGGCCTGACGCAGCTTGGTCTGCCCTATGCGCAGGATGCGGCCATCACGCGGCACCTGGCCGCGTTCCTGGGGCGGCAGGTGGCGGCGCTGGCCGAAATCGAAGGCTTGCAGGGCGCACAGCCGGAAGGCGCGACCTTCCTGCACCCGACCGCCGTCCTCTTCAATGGCGGCGTGTTCAAGTCCGGCCTGCTGGCGGACCGCATCCTGCAGACCCTCAACGGCTGGCTCGCCGCGGAAGGCGCGGCCCCTGCCCGCCTGCTTGACGGCGCGGAGCTGGACCTGGCCGTGGCACGCGGCGCCGCCTATTACGGCTACGTGCGGCGTGGCAAGGGGGTGCGGATTCGTGGCGGCACCGCGCGCGCCTACTATATCGCCGTGGAATCGTCGATGCCCGCCGTGCCCGGCTTCGAACCGCCGATCCAGGCCCTGTGTGTGGCGCCGTTCGGCATGGAGGAAGGCACCGAGGCCGCGCTGCCGCCGCAGGAATTCGGCCTGGTGGTGGGCGAACCCGTGCACTTCCGCTTCTTTGGCTCGTCGGTGCGCCGCCAGGACCAGGTCGGCACCCTGCTGGACTACTGGGGGCCGGAAGAATTGCAGGAGCTGGAAGAAATCCAGGCGACCCTGCCAGCCGAAGGCCGCACCGCAGGCGAAGTGGTACCGGTCAGGCTGCATGCGCGGGTGACCGAGGCCGGCACCCTGGAACTCGAAGCCGTGCCCGGCGGCAGCGCTGAGCGCTGGAAGGTCGAGTTCGATGTGCGCGGCAGCGCCGATGCCTGAGCAAGCGGCCGGGCCGGCGACGAAGCAATACGTCGTCGGCATCGACCTCGGCACCAGCAACATCGTCGTCGCCTACGCGAAGGCCGGATCCGACGATATCCGCGTCTTCGATATCGACCAGCTGGTCAGCCCGGGCGAGGTCGCGGCCCGTCCCCTGCTGCCCTCGGTGCGCTACCACGCGGCACCAGGCGAGCTCAGCGGCGACGACCTGCAACTGCCCTGGCAATCCGCCGCCAGCGCCGCCGCGCGCCGGACCGTGTTCGGCCGCCTGGCGGCCACGCTCGGCGCGCAAGTGCCCGGCAGGCTGGTAGCCAGCGCAAAGAGCTGGCTGTCGCATGCTTCGGTCGACCGCACCGCGGCCATCCTGCCATGGGGCGGGGATGACGACCTCGACAAGATCTCGCCGGTGGTCGCCAGCGCCAGCTACCTGGGCTATGTGTGCGCGGCATGGAACCACCGTTTTCCCGATGCCCGGCTCGAGGACCAGGACGTGATCCTCACCGTGCCCGCCTCGTTCGACGAAGGGGCGCGCGCGCTGACGCTGGAGGCGGCGCGCCTGGCCGGGCTGCCCGCCCTGCGCCTGCTCGAAGAGCCGCAAGCCGCGCTCTACGACTGGCTGTTCCATCATCGCCAGACCCTGGACACCGACCTGGCGCAAACCCGCCTGGTGCTGATCTGCGATGTGGGCGGCGGCACCACTGACCTCACCCTGATCCGGGTGGACATGCAGGACGGGCAGCCGCAGCTGACTCGCATCGGCGTGGGCAACCACCTGATGCTCGGCGGCGACAACATGGATCTTGGCCTGGCACATCTTGTCGAGGCGCGCCTCGGGGCCGGCGGGGCCGCGCAGCCGCGGCTGTCGGCAGCCGGCCTGTCGCAGCTGGTCGCGCGCTGCCGTGCCGCCAAGGAACAGCTGCTCGGCGCGCAGGCGCCGGACTCGGTCGCGGTGACGCTGCTGGGCGCGGGCGCCAGGCTGATCGGCGGCGCGCGCTCGGTGGAAGTGACGCGGCAGGAGGTCGAACAGCTTGTCGTCGACGGCTTCTTCCCCAAGGTGCCGGCCAGTGAAAGGCCGGGGCGCGCACGGGGCGCGATTGTCGAGTTCGGCCTGCCATATGCGTCCGACCCCGCCGTTACCCGGCATGTTGCGGCGTTCCTGAGCCAGCACGCTGCGCAGTCGCGGGCGGCACTGGACGCACCACAGGCGCCGGCCGATGCCTTGCCGATGCCCGACACCCTGCTCCTCAACGGCGGCGTATTCCGGGCGCAGGCGCTGGCCGGCCGCATCGCTGACACGCTGGGCACGTGGCGCGGCGCGCCGCTGCAGGTCCTGCACAACGACAATCCCGACGTTGCCGTGGCCCGGGGCGCGGTCGCGTATGCACGGGCACGTGCCGGGCAGGCCCCGCGCATCGGCGGTGGCTCGCCGCGCAGCTACTTTCTGGTTCTCGATGATGGCGCGTCGGGGCAGCAAGGGATCTGCCTGCTGCCGCGCGGCACTGAGGAAGGCCACGAGATCCACCTCAGCGACCGCACCTTCGCCTTGCGGCTCGGCCATCCGGTGCAATTCCACCTGGTGTCCTCCGTCGCCGACACGGCCTATCAGCCCGGTCAACTGACCGACCTGTCGACCGGCGACTTCGTCCGCCTGCCACCGATCGCGACTGTCGTGCAGCCGCGCGGCGCCAGCGGCCCGCGGGAAACGCCGGTGCAGATCACCACCTCGCTGACCGAGGTCGGCACGCTCGAGGTCCACTGCATCAATATTGCGGATGCCTCGCAGCGATGGCGCCTTGAATTCCAGTTGCGCGGCAACGACACCCGGTCGGCAGCACCGGCGCCCGATACGGCACACCCGTCCCTGCCGCAGGCCCTGGAGGCGATCGACCGCACCTTTGGCGCGCGCTCGCAGGACGTCGGTCCCAAGGAAGTCAAGCGGCTGCGTGCGCAGCTGGAACAGCTGCTGGGTGCGCGCGAGCAATGGGACAGCGCCCTGCTGCGCGAGCTGTTCGGCGCCTTCTGGGAGCGCGCCCGGCGCCGGCGCCGCACCGCCGATCATGAACGCCTGTGGCTGAACCTGGCCGGCTATTGCGTGCGCCCGGGGTTCGGCTATCCGCTCGACGAATGGCGCGTCGAGCAGCTCTGGTCGCAGTACGACCAGGGCATCCAGTACGTCAACGAAAGCCAGAACTGGTCGGAGTGGTGGACGCTGTGGCGGCGTGCGGCAGGCGGGCTGGACGAAAGCGCGCAACTGCGCCTGCTGGAAGACATGGCCTTTTACCTGCAGCCGCCCGGCAGCACCCGCTACAAGAAGCCCGCCGGGCCCGCCAGGGGCGGCTATGCCGATCTGGTGCGCCTTGCCGGCTCGCTCGAGCGCATTCCCGCCGACGCCAAGATCGAGCTGGCCGAATGGCTGCTGGCCCGGCTGCGCAAGCCATCCGAAAACAGCCAGGGCTGGTGGGCCGTGGGCCGCATCGGCGCGCGCCGGCCGTTCTACGGCAGCGCGCACAGCGTCGTGCCGGCCGGGACAGCCGCCCAATGGGTGGACGCGATCCTGGCCCTCGACTGGAAAAAGGTCGAACCGGCCGCGTTCGCCGCCGTGCAGATCGCACGCATGACCGGCGATCGCAGCCGCGACCTGCCTGACGAGATCCGGGCAACCGTGGTGCGCCGGCTGGAAGCCGCCAACGCGCCGCCAAGCTGGATTGCCATGGTGCGCGAAGTGGTGGAACTCAATACCGCGGACGAGGGGCGGGTGTTTGGGGAGGCGCTGCCCGCCGGCCTCAAGCTAATCGCGGGGTAGCGGACTAGCGCGAAGCGACTGGCAGGAGCCTCTTTTGTCACTTATCTGCGCCAGCCAGACCGATGATCTACGATGACGGTAGGCTCCTTGCCTGCCCCACTCGTGAAGCCGTCAGCGCCCCGCCCACCCTTCCCTATCCCGATTGCCACCATCGCGCTGGCCTTGTTCTGCTCGGCCACCGCCGCCGACGACGCCCTTGCCCCACAGCGCGCCGACATGGTCAGGGAGATCGCCGCGGTCGCGGCAGCGGCCGCCGCCCAGAGCGGGAGGCATGCCATCGACCCGCGCGTCATGGCCGTGATGGGCCAAGTGCCTCGCCACGAGTTTGTTCCGGACGAGCAGAAGCAGCACGCCTATGAGAACCGGCCGCTGCCGATTGGCCATGGCCAGACCATTTCGCAGCCGTATATCGTCGCCCTGATGACCGACCTGATGATGGTCAAGCCTGGCGACACCGTACTGGAGATCGGCACCGGCTCCGGCTACCAGGCCGCGGTGCTGACCGGGCTGGCACGCGCGGTTTACACCATCGAGATCATCGAGCCACTGGGACGCCAGGCCTGCGACCGCCTGAAGCGGCTGGCCTACCGGCAGGTGGCGTGCAAGGTGGGCGACGGCTACTACGGCTGGGACGAGCACGCGCCCTTTGACGCCATCGTCGTCACCGCGGCGGCCAGCCATGTGCCGCCGCCGCTGATCCGGCAACTGAAGCCAGGCGGCCGCATGGTGATCCCGGTGGGCGCCCAGTTCCTGACGCAGTACCTGCTGCTGGTAGAAAAGTCCGCGGACGGCACCGTTTCCACCAGGCAGATCCTGCCGGTCAGGTTCGTGCCGCTGGTTGGCAAGCACTGAGGCATCAGCCCTGCCAGCTGACGCCATGCCACGTCCCCCGCTGTTCGCCCTGGCCTTGCTCTCTGCCGCCGCGCTGGGCTACGAGATCCTGCTGATGCGGCTGCTTTCCATCATCCAGTGGCATCACTTCGCCTACATGATGATCAGCGTGGCACTGCTGGGCTATGGCGCGGCGGGTGCGCTGGTGGCGCTGGCGCAGCGAACGCTGCTCCGCCATTTTGTCCCCGTGTTCGCGGGCGGAGCCCTGCTGTTCGGCGTCAGCGCGATGGCCTGCTTCGCCCTGGCCCAGCACGTGGCGTTCAATCCCCTGGAGATCCTGTGGGAGCCTTCGCAGCCGCTGCGCCTGTTGCTGATCTACCTGCTGCTATTCGTTCCGTTCTTTTGCGCCGCCACCAGTATCTGCCTGAGCTTTTCCCGCTTCACCGAGCAGGTTCCCCGCATCTACAGCTTCGATATCCTTGGCGCCGGGCTGGGCTGCCTGGGCATCATCGTGGCGCTGTTCGCGCTGCACCCGGTCGACGCCCTGCGGCTGGTCGGTACGGCAGGCATGGCGGCGGCGGCGCTGGCATGCGTGGAATGCCGCTGGCATCGGCCCTGGCTGCCGGCGCTCCTGCTGTTGGCGGCAATCGTGCCGGCCGGCGTGCCAGGTGACTGGATTGCGCTGCGGCCGTCCGAGTACAAAGAGCTGAGCCAGGCCCTGCGCATCGGCAACGCGCGCGTGGTGGCGCAGCGCTCCAGTCCGCTTGGCCTGGTCACGGTGGTCGAGAGCCCTTCGATCCCGTTGCGGCACGCGCCTGGGCTGAGCCTGAATGCCAGCCAGGAGCCGCCAGCGCAACTGGCCGTGTTTACCGATGGCGACGGGCTCAGTGCGCTCAACCGCTATGACGGCCGGCGCGAACCGCTGGCCTACCTGGGCGACCTCACCTCTGCCCTGCCTTACCACCTGCTGCGCGATCCGAAGGTGCTGGTGCTGGGCAGCGGTGCGGGGGCGGACGTCTTGCAGGCGGTCTATCACCACGCCAGCGCGGTCGATGCCGTGGAATTGAATCCGCAGGTGATCGACCTGGTGCAGGGCCGCTTCGCCGCGTTTTCCGGAAAGCCGTACAGTGCGGCCGGCGTCCGTGTCTTTACCGGCGAGGCGCGCGGATTCCTGGCGGCCAGCACGGCACGCTACGACCTCATCCAGGTGGCCCTGCTGGATTCATTCAGCACCTCATCGGCCGGACTGTACGCGCTCTCCGAAAGCTATCTCTATACCGTGGAGGCCTTCCAGGGCTACCTGCGCCATCTTCGGCCCGGCGGCCTGCTTGCGATCACGCGCTGGGTCACGCTGCCGCCGCGCGACATACCCAAACTGCTCGCCACCGCCGTGGCCGCCATGGAAGGCGCTGGCGTGCCCGAGCCATCCCGGCGGCTGGCGCTGGTCCGTGGCTGGAAGACGGCCACGCTGGTGGTCAAGAACGGGGAATTCAGTGCCGCGGACCTTGCCGCCGTCGTCGGCTTCTGCCGCGCCCGTTCCTTCGACGTCGAGTACTTTCCCGGCATCCAGCCCGGCCAGGCGAATCGCTACAACGTGCTGGATCAGCCCTACTTCTTCGACGCCGCGCAAGCCCTGCTCGGCCCCGAGCGCGGCCGCTTCCTGTCCCGCTACAAATTCGATGTGCGGCCCGCCACCGACGACAGGCCGTACTTCTTCCATTTCTTCAAATGGCGCACGCTGCCTGAACTGCTGTCGCTCAAGGCGCAGGGCGGCCTGCCCTTGCTGGAATGGGGCTATCCGGTGCTGGTGGCCACGCTGCTGCAGGCCACCGCCCTGGCCTTGCTGCTGATCGTGGTCCCGCTCTGGATCCTGCGGCGGCGCCCCCGGCCGCAGCCCGCCGCGGGGCCTGGCGGCAATGGCGCTGCCGTGCGACGGTTGCCCGAATGGCGAGCCGGCTTCTACTTCCTGGCGGTCGGCCTCGGCTTCATGTTCGTGGAGATCGCCTTTATCCAGAAATTCATCCTGTTCCTGAGCCACCCGCTCTATGCGGTCGCGGTGGTGCTGTGCGCCTTTCTCTGCTTTGCGGGACTGGGCAGCCGATACGCCCAGCGCATGCCCGCGCGCGCTGGCGATGACCGCGGCAGGCGGCAGGCGGCGCTGGCCGTCAGCGGCATCTGCGTGGCCGCGCTGGTCTACCTGGTGGCGCTGCCGACGGTGTTCAGGCTGCTGATCGGGTTGCCGGACCCGGCCAGGATAGGTGTCTCCGTGCTGCTGATCGCGCCGCTGGCGTTCCTGATGGGAATGCCGTTCCCGCTCGGCCTGGCCCGGGTCGCGGCCCGCGACGAAACGCTGGTGCCCTGGGCATGGGGCATCAACGCCTGCGCCTCGGTGGTGGCGGCGGTCCTTGCCACGCTGGTCGCGATCCACGTCGGATTCACCGCGGTGGTGCTGGTGGCGCTGCTCCTGTACGCTGCTGCGGCGCTTGCGTGCCCATGAACCAGGGGCCGGGATCGATCTCGCATGCCATGGCTTCGGGTCACCCCATGCTAGGATGAATGCCCGCCCGGCAGCCGCCCAGCAGACAGACGCCCAATCGGCCCATGACCACCCTCTACACGACCCTCGGCGTGCAACCGGACGCCACCCTGGACGAGATCAAGCGCGCCTACCGCCGCGCCGCGATGAAGTGGCACCCCGACCGCAACCTTGGCCGCGAGGCTGAGGCGCATGCGGCATTCCAGGAAATCCGCGACGCCTACACCATTCTTTCCGATGCCGGGCAGCGCCAGATCTACGACGAGGTATTCGAGCGGGAGATGCGGCGCTGGCAGGCCGAGCGCGAGGCCCAGGAAGAACAGGAGCGCGAGGCGCAACGCGAGAGCCAGCGCATCGCGCAGGAACACTACGAGAAAATGCTCGGTATCGCGATGCGCTTTGCCGACGACGGCCACAACCGCGACGTTATCTTCGGCGTGCTGCTCGGCCGGGACTGCGACGCGGAACTGGCGGCACGCATCGCGGACAGCATATGGGCCCTGCAGGAGTCGCGGCGGGCAAGTGCGCGGGCCGCGCACGCGCCGGACACCGAGGCCGCCCAGGCGCCCGCCGGGGCGGGGGCTTCAAACCCCGACGAGGCGAAGCCGCCCAGGCGTCACGCCGGCGCCTTCGATTCGTTCTGGCACGGCTTGTTCGGCATCCGTTCCTAGATGTCGGGGGCGACCAGAAGCCCGCTTTTCACCGTGTGGATCAGCGCAAGGCGATCTTCCACCGCCTTGCGCAGGACTTCGCGTCCCCTGAACGGATCCGTCAGGTAACTGGCGTACTGGCTTGCCCGAATCTGCACCTTGAGTTGCATCGTCGTCGGTCCGCTCTCCGGCCATGTCACCAGGAACGCCGGATGGCTGTCCGCGCACTCAACGAAGGCAGCATCAGGGGACGGGAAACAGGAGTCAGCGCCCTGGGCAAGGAACTGGAGATCCTTGTCCTTGAACTCGTAGGTTGCCATTGCTTTCTCCCATCGCGCAAGCCAGACCCTCAGTGAATCTGCATCCCGCGCATGGCATGAATCCGGCCATGATGCTGCGTCAACGCCTCGTACTGGCGCTGAAGCGCCGCGCTGGCCTCTGGTGGCAGCGGCTTCATCATGACGGACTGATACTCGCGCCTGGCGGCATCTTCCTCGTGCTCGCACATTCCCAGCACGGTGTCGTCGTTGTTCGGCGACAGCATGTGGCGGAATGCCATCCAGCGGCGGAACAGCATGCCATTCATGCTGCCCCGGTCAGTTGGCGCGCCGCCCATGGCGCTGACCATCGACTGCAATTCCTTCACCGACGCCCGGTACGATTCCGCGGTGCTCGTCAGAATGTCGCGCAGCGCTGCATCGTGCACTTCGCTGGCGCCGCTCATGCACGCCAGTTCGCTGTCCTTGCCAGCCTCGATCAGCTGGTTGAGCGCGAGGACAGTTTGTTGCTGGTTGTCGCCCATGGAAGTCTCCCAACATGCATGCCGGCGACGTGCGGCTTCGGCGCAAATCGCCAGGATCGTCAAAGGAGGAAGCGCCACGGCGCGACCGGCCGTGAGAAGGTCGTCGGAGACGCCATCAACATGAGTCAGCCGGGTCGCGCCGGGCCCCATCTGCCTGCTCGTTAAGAGGCAAGGCGTGATTCCATGATAGGAGATGGCCGGGCCCCGGCGCGAAGGCATCGCATGCCGAGGAGCCCGCTACGGGCGTGATCTGCGAGTCCCGCCGGGCCAGATTGCCATCGGTTTGTGATTGTCTGTATTTCGCCCCGCGGCGAGCTTCAGCCCTTGCCCAGGATAGCCATTGCCTTGTTCGCATCGTCGAGGGAGTCCATCGACACGTACGCGACAAACTGTACTCCGATGACAGAGGCAGAGAATCCGCGCAGGTTGATTCCGCCTTGCGCAAGCTTGCGGGTCAGCTCAGCCACGATGCCGGGCCGGTCCCCGCCCATGATACGCACCGAATGTAGGCTGTGCGTGACATTGAAGCCGACCTGGGCAGCGGCACGGATTTCCCTGTCATTCTGCAGCGGTGTCACGAACACGACACCCTTGCCGGGGTCCTCCGGCGTGCGGCGCGCAATCGCGAATTGCAGGTCCGCGCCGGCATCGCGCAAGGTCTCCAGTACCTCCGCGAGGCCGCCGGGCCGGTCCGGTATGGTTGCCGCCCACACGTCCACGCGTTCCACAAGAAGATCGTTGGTCATTGCTCATTCTCCAATGCCCCCCCCTACGAATCTAGCGTATGGCGGCCGGCAGGCAAGCTCTGGGCTCGGCGGACAGCGGCAGGCCGATTTCCTGGCAACTCCCCGTGCCCGGACTTAATATGGACTAGTCGTTTCCGGCAGCTATCGCAGGATAGTGGCACCGACACTACCTGGATGGATGCCATGGAAAGTGAAGGGGAATCGTCATGTCTGAAGGCAAATCGCCACGCCATGCTGCACAGCAGGAATTGGCCGATGTGTCCGAGGCCGAAATCGCGGTCCATTGGCCTGAGGAGGACTATGTCCCGCCGGCCGGCCAGTTCATTGCGCAGGCCAATCTGACTGATCCCCACATTTTCGAGCGCTTCTCCCTCGATCGTTTCCCCGAGTGTTTCAAGGAGTTCGCAGACCTGCTGGACTGGTACAAATACTGGGAAACGACGGTGGATACCAGCAACCCGCCTTTCTGGCGCTGGTTCGTCGGCGGCAGGATCAACGCCTGCCACAACTGCGTGGATCGCCACCTCACCGCGTACAGGAACAAGACCGCGATTCATTTCGTGCCCGAGCCGGAGCATGAGGCGGTGCATCACCTCACCTACCAGGAGCTCTTTGTTCGCGTCAATGAACTGGCCGCCCTGCTGCGGGAGTTCTGCGGCCTGAAGGCCGGCGACCGCGTCACGCTGCATATGCCGATGGTGGCCGAACTGCCCATCACCATGCTCGCATGCGCGCGCATCGGCGTGATTCATTCGCAGGTATTCAGTGGCTTCAGCGGCAAGGCCTGCGCCGAGCGCATCGCGGACTCCGAGAGCCGGCTGCTGATTACCATGGACGCCTATTACCGCGGCGGTGAATTGCTCGATCACAAGGAAAAGGCCGACATCGCCGTGGCAGAAGCCGCCAGCGCCGGTCAGCAGGTCGAGAAGGTCCTGATCTGGCAGCGCTACCCGGGCAAGTATTCCAGTGCCGCCAAACTGGTGAAGGACCGCGATGTCATTCTCAATGACGTGCTCGCCGGGTTCCGCGGCAGGCGTGTCGAGCCCGAGCCGATGCCGGCGGAGGCGCCGCTGTTCCTGATGTACACGAGCGGCACCACGGGCCGGCCCAAGGGCTGCCAGCATTCCACCGGCGGCTATCTGTCCTACGTGGCGTGGACCTCGAAGTACATTCAGGATATCCACCCCGAGGACGTCTACTGGTGCATGGCCGATATTGGCTGGATCACCGGGCATTCCTACATCGTCTATGGCCCGCTCGCGCTCGCCGCTTCGTCCGTCGTCTATGAAGGCGTGCCAACCTGGCCCGACGCCGGCCGGCCGTGGCGTATTGCGGAAAGCCTTGGCGTCAATATCTTCCACACCTCGCCCACCGCAATCCGCGCGCTGCGGCGCAACGGGCCCAACGAGCCGGCGAAGTACGACTGCCATTTCAAGCACATGACCACGGTGGGCGAGCCGATCGAGCCCGAAGTCTGGAAGTGGTACCACCGTGAAGTCGGCAAGGGCGAGGCGGTCATCGTCGACACCTGGTGGCAAACCGAGAATGGCGGCTTCCTCTGCAGCACGCTGCCGGGCATCCACCCGATGAAGCCCGGCAGCACGGGCCCGGGGATTCCGGGCATTCATCCGGTGATCTTTGACGAGGAAGGCAAGGAGATCCCGGCCGGCTCGGGCAAGGCGGGCAATATCTGCATCCGCAATCCCTGGCCGGGCATATTTCAGACCGTCTGGAAGGATCCGGACCGCTACGTGCGCCAGTACTATGCGCGCTATTGCAAGAATCCCGACAGCAAGGACTGGCGCGACTGGCCGTATATGGCGGGCGATGGCGCAATGCAGGCGGCGGACGGCTACTTTCGCATCCTTGGCCGCATCGACGACGTGATCAACGTTTCCGGCCATCGTCTCGGCACCAAGGAGATCGAATCGGCCGCACTGCTGGTGCCAGACGTCGCCGAGGCGGCGGTGGTGCCGGTGGCCGACGAGATCAAGGGCAAGGTGCCTGATCTCTATGTGTCGCTCAAGCCGGGACTGTCGCCTTCCACCAAGATCGCGAACAAGGTCTCGGCCTCGGTCGTGTCCCAGATCGGCGCGATTGCGCGTCCGCATCGCGTCGTGATTGTTCCCGACATGCCCAAGACACGCTCGGGCAAGATCATGCGTCGCGTGCTGGCGGCGATCTCCAACCACCAGGAGCCTGGCGACGTGTCCACGCTTGCCAATCCGGAGGTCGTCGAGAAGATCAGGGAGCTGGCGACATAGGACGGCACTCCTGCCGGCGGCTCCCGGCAGGCCGCTCACTTCCGCTCATCGGCACCCCCGGCCCCGAGCGCCTCAAGCAGCGGCCGCAAGGCATCGAGTTCCGCGCCGAAGCCGCTCCAGTCCCCCGCCTTCAGGCGCGCGATGGCACGGTCATAGTGCGCGAGTGCCTCGCGGGCGCGGGCATTCGCTGCGCCCTGCGCCGGTAGCGCCGCCGGTGCGGATTCCTTGAAGAGGGCCGCAAGGGCTGCGCCCAGGGTGTCCTCCATGACCACGCGATCGCCATAGGCGGCGATCACCCGCTTGAGTTCGGGCAACTGGCCGGACTCCGCACGCAGGTAGAGCGGGGAGACATAGAGGATGGAGTTCTCGATCGGCACGACCTGCAGATGGCCGCGGATGACGCGCGAGCCCATCTGGTTCCACAGGGAAATCTGCTGCGAGATCTCGGTATTCTGCTGGATGCGCGCCTCGATCTGGAACGGCCCGTAGACCAGCTTTTCCTTGGGGAAGGTGTAGGCGACAAGCTTGCCGTAGTTGGGGGGATCGGAGCGCGCCGCCAGCCAGGCGATCATGTTCTCGCGCTGGCTCGGCACCATCGGCAGCATGAGGACGAACTCGGCGCGCGGTTCGTCCGGCAGCCGCAGGATCATGTAGTAGGGCATCATCCGCGCGGCGGGCATGTTCCCTGTGCTCATGCCTGTCAGCTGGCGTGGGAACTCCCACAGATCCTCGCGGTTATAGAAAACCTCCGCCGCTTCCATGTGGTAGGCGCGGTAGATCTGCGCCTGGATCAGGAACAGGTCTTCAGGGTAGCGGATATGCCGCTGCAGATCCTGCGGCATGGCGCCCAGCGGCCTGAACACGCCCGGGAAGATGCGCTGGTACACCTGCAGGACCGGATCGGCCGGGTCGCTGATGTAGAAGTCGACCGTGCCGTTGTACGCATCGATCACGACCTTGACGGCGTTGCGGATGTAGTTGTCTCCGCCACCGGTGCCGGGCTGCGAATAAGGGAACCAGCCGCTGGTGGTGTAGGCGTCCTGGATCCAGTAAAGACGCCCTTCGCTCGCGACCACATAGGGGTCATGGTCGAGGGTGAGGAACGGGGCAATCGTGTGCACGCGGTCCCGGATGTTGCGATGGAGCAGGATGCGGCTTTCCTGCGTGATGTAGCCGCTCAGCAGGATATTGGGATCGCCGAGCTGCCAGGCGAACAGGGTCCGGCGCGCGATGCCGCCGATGTCGATGCCGTCGCGCCCGCGGTAGGCCGTATAGACGTTGTCCTTGCCCTTGGGGTAGTCGAACTCGGGCACGCTGCCTTTGACGATGACATAGCCTCTGCCGCCTTCACCGAAGTAGAGGCGCGGCTCCTGGATGGCCGGGCCGCCGTTGGAGAGCGGGGGAATGTCATGCAGATAAAGCGAGGGCAGGCCTTCGGCGGATTTCTCGGTGACCGGCGACATCACCACGCCATTGCCATGGGTGAACAGGAGATGCAGGTTCACCCAGGTCTGGGCATTGGCCGGAATCAGTGCCGGCTCCAGCTCCCGCGCCGACAGCATGACCTGCTGGTAGCCTGCGCCGAGCTGATAGCGGTCGATGTCCGTCGCAAGGAACTTGTAATAGGTCCGGATCTCCTGCAACTGCGCATAGGTATCGCGCAGCGGCTGCAGATCCCACAGGCGAATGTTGTCGATGGTCGGCCGATTGGCCTGGAGCGAGGCGAGATCCAGGCTCTGTTCGACCGGGAACGGCTTCACCTCGATCTGCGTCACGCCATAGGCCTCCCGCGTCAGCGCAATATTGTGTTCGAGATACGGCGTCTCCAGTTGCAGCTCGTTCGGCTTGACATAGAACCGCTGGAACAGTGCCGGCCAGATCGTGCCGAGCAGTATTGCGCTGCCGACCACCAGGAGCGCCGCGGCCGCAGGGACCCGATAGTCCCGCCAGCGCATATTGGCCCATGAAGCGGCGGCAGCCGCGGCAGCCAGGCCGACTTGCAGCCACAGGACCGGCAGCCCGACATGGACATCGGTATAGCTCGCGCCGACCACGACGCCGTTGTCGCCGTAGAGCAGCATGAAGCGGTCGAGCCAGTAGGACCACGCCTGCAGCGCGAAGAACAAGCCGAGCAATGCCGAACCATGGGTAGCGGCCGCCATTGAAAGCCCGCGCGGCGACCGGACCAGCGCGATGTCGCCGCGCAAGCCGTAGACCACGCCGGCAACCACTGCGCTGCAGCCCAGCAGCAGGAGCAGCCAGTTCCTGAGTGCAAGATACGCCGGCAGCGAGAAGACGTAGAAACCGATGTCCTTGCCGAATATCGGATCGGTCTTGCCGAAAGGCACCTGATGGATATAGCGCAGCGCAATGGCCCAGCTCGACAGTTCACCGACGGCCATGAGCAGCCCCACAAGGACGGCGGCGGCGGCAATGGCGGCGCGCCACGGAAGGCGCGCTGCAATCTCGCCAACCGGCTGGCCCAGGACCTCCGGCCTCCAGGCCTGCGCCTGACTCGCGCAGCGGTGCGCCAGCCAGCCCGATACCCAGAGCGCGCCTGCCGAAACGGCGAATACGGCAAGGAACAGAAGCGCCTGGGTGGCGAATATCGTGCGGAACACCCCGGCGTAGCCAACCGAGGCAAACCACAACCAGTCAACAACGAGGCCGGTGACGCGGCCGACAGCAACCAGCGCGACGATGACGGCAACAACCCACGTCGCAAGGCGTCTCACACGCGTGGCGTCCCTCGCTGGCGAGCGCATCGATCATGCTCCTTTGCCGCACCGTCGTCCGTGACCCGGCCATTCGGGCTGCCTGTCCATATCAGCATATATGCCTTCGCTGCACAGCGCACCGGGTACGCCACCCTGGCACGGCCGTGGCGCTATCGGCGAGCACCCATTCACCATGTCCGGCCCGATTCGAGCATATGATTCTCAAAATCCAACCAATAGGGAAATAGAATTACAATCTCCGACGACATTGAACGACAATTCGCATGCCTGTGCTCCGGCCCGCAAATATCATGGCTATGTACCCAGAACAAGACCAAGGTGCCCGCCATGACCGGATCCCCCCTGACTGCCGCAGCCCCGGCAGCGTTTCCCCATACCGCCCCGCCAACTGCGCCGCTCGACCAGCTGGCGCTCGACCTCGAGGCCACCTTCGCCCACAGTGCGCGCATGGTGGCCGGGCACATCGCCGTGCATCTGCCGGACACCGACACGCTGCTTGCGACACTGCCGCCAGGCGCCCTGCTCGGCAGGCCGGATACCTATGCCCGCCACCTGGTTCATGCCGACCCGCTGGAGCGCTTCTCGGCGATGGTGCTGGTCTGGCGCCCGGGCCAGACCAGCCCCGTGCACGGCCATCGCACCTGGTGTGCCTACCGCGTGCTGCGCGGCACGCTGAGCGAGCAGCACTACCGGTGGGATCCCGCCAGCAGGCAGGCGCGCCATGCCAACTCCGTCTTGCGCACGGCCGGCGATACCTTCAGCGTGCCGTCCGGGCTGCAGCATATCCATGCGCTGGGCAATGCCAGCGACGATATCGCAGTGTCCCTGCACCTCTACGGCGTGCACCGCGACCACATTGCCACCGGCGTGAACCTGCTGGTGCCGACCGCCGACGCCTAGCATCTGCCGCGCGTACCAGCGCCGCGTGCGGGCGCCGGCCCACCCTCACCTGACCCGCTACGCGCCATGGACCGCTACGACAAACAGATTCTCGCCATCCTGCAGGAAGACGCCACCGTGCCGGTGGCGGAGATCGGGGAACGGGTCGGCCTGACCTCGACGCCGTGCTGGCGCCGGATCCAGCGGCTGGAAGCGGCCGGCCTGATCCGCAAACGCGTGGCACTGCTCGACGCCGACAAGCTCAATGCCGGGGTCACGGTCTTTGTCTCGGTCCGCACCAGCCAGCACAACGTGAAATGGCTCGCGCAATTCCACGGACTGGTGGCATCGATCCCGGAAGTGACCGAGTTCTACCGCATGGCCGGCGATACCGACTACCTGCTGCGCGTGGTGGTGCCGGATATTGCCGCCTACGACCGCGTCTACAAGAAGCTGATCCAGGGCGCCGAGCTGGCCGACGTCAGTTCCAGCTTTGCGATGGAGCAGATCAAGTACACCACGGCGCTGCCGCTCGATTATGCGTAGGCCGGCACCGGCCCTTCATCCGGGCAAAACCGTGAACCCAGACATCGAGCGCTGCGAGGCGTACCGGCAGTTCGAAAAGATCCATGCCGCCTTCCGTGCCGGCGATATCGAAGTGCTGCGAGCAGCGGTTGATGATCCGGCCTGCATTCCCACGGGACCATGCTGCCAGGGATTGGCGCTTGCCTCGAATACGCGATCTACCATAGCCCGCTGCCCTTTATCCGCACCCCGCTCGAAGCCGGCGCGGCTCCCCGGCCGGCGGATCAAGCGGGCTTTCCGCCGCTGATTGCCGCGCTGTCATGCACGCTCGCCGCGCCGGGCGGCAGCGCACGCTCGGACGTGGTCGAACTGCTCCGGCTGCTGCTGGACTTCGGCGCCGATCCCGCGCAGCGCGGCATCAACGACTACACCGCGCTGCATTGGCGGTGAGCGTGCGCAACTTGCCCGCGGTGGCGCTGCTGCTCGTGGCGGGGGTGGATGCGCCTTGCCGCACGCGCATCGACGACTGCGAGACTCCGCGCGAGATGGCCGAAGCCAAACGCCACCGATTACCGGGACGCGCCGCTGTTCACGCTCGACACCATGCTGCTCAAGCGCTTTGCCACGGTGCCGGCCTCGGGCTGATCGCCGGCACGACGCAGCATCTGGGCGATGACAGCGGCCCGCTGGCGACCGCCTGAACGGCTTCCGCGGCCATGACTGGGCGGTGGGCCCGACCGTCACCTACGACACCAAGATCGGCGCCAAGAGCCTGCTGTCGCTGGGCTGCGCTGGGTGCCCTCGGTGGCCAACAAGAACCGCCTGAAGCGCACGAATACGTTCATGGGAACGGCGACCATCGTGTTCTGAGTCCTGCAAGTTCCCAGGCGGCAAGGCAGAATGCGTCCCACGCTCCCCATCGGGCGAGTTAAAGTACGCACCCAATAGTGCCTGCGTTGATCACGCGCAAGCCCGCAACCCTTGCAAGCCTGCAGACTGGCATCCATGACCTCAGTCCCATCCTCGTCAACACGTGCCACCGGCACGTGTGCCTCAACGCCCTCGGCGCCATCAACACCCGGGGAACCCACCCCCTTGTCTCGCCGCCGCCGGGCTCCGGTGCCGCGCGGCCGCTTCGCCTGGATCACCGGGATTCTCAGCTGGACTCTGCTGATTGCAAGCACGCTGTTCTGGTGCGCGCTGCTGTTTCCGCTGGCGCTGCTGAAGCTGGCGCTGCCGTTTGCCGCCGTCAGGCGGCGCATCGATCCGCTGCTCAACGGCATCGCGACCGCCTGGATCTCCGGCAACACCGGCTGGTTCGCGTGGATCCAGCGCGAGCCGTGGGATGTCCAGGGCAATGAGGGGCTGCGCTATGCCGACTGGTACCTGGTGAACTGCAACCATCAGTCGTGGGCGGATATCTTCGTGCTGCAGCGCTCGCTGAACCGGCGCATCCCGCTGCTGAAGTTTTTCCTGAAGCAACAGCTGATCTATGTGCCGGTGATCGGGCTGGCGTGGTGGGCGCTGGACTTTCCGTTCATGAAGCGCCATGGCAAGGCGCAACTGCGGCGCAATCCGGCGTTGCAGCGCCAGGACCAGGAAACGGCGAAGCGCGCCTGCGCGAAGTTTTCGCTGGTGCCGACCAGCGTGATGGTGTTTGCCGAAGGCACCCGCTTTACCGAGGCCAAGCGCGCGGCCCAGGACTCTCCGTACCGCCATCTGCTCAAGCCCAAGGCCGGCGGACTGGCGGTGGCACTGAATGCGATGGGCAACAAGTTCCGCTCGCTGATCGACGTCAGCATCGTGTATCCGGAAGGCGCGCCAGGCTTCTGGGACCTGGCCTGCGGGCGCGCCGGCCCGGTGCTGGTGCGCATGCGGCAATTGCCGGTGCCGCCGGCCTTCTGCGAGGCTGATTACGGTAGCGACAAGGCCTTCCGCAGGGAATTCCACAACTGGCTGGCACGCCAGTGGGAAGCCAAGGATGCAGAGATCGATGCGCTGATGCCGCCGCGTGCCGGCTGAAGTCTCGCTACCCGGGCAGGCGGTCGACTGCCCGCTTTCCCTGCCCCACCGCCGCGGTCAGCGAAGGGCTGCCGGCGTTGTCGCTGTTCGCGATGCTGATATTGCCCACGCCGGCCAGCCCCGGCCACGCCGCGTCGGGCGCCACGTTCTCACCCGCCAGGCTGTCGGGCATATAGCTGTATCCGTGTGCCCAGCGGTTGACGGTGATGCCGCGGATCACGTCCTTCGAAGCAAAGCCTTTGTGGCCGAGCATGCGGTCCAACTGCGCACGGATGTCGCGTTCCAACGTGTCGAAGGGCGTGCCGAGCAGCAAGGCACGGCCCGCGCGGAAGCGGTCGCGCGCCTGCATGCCGCTGTCAGGCACGGTCGGCACATAGAGCATATGCAGCACCGCGGGATCGGAGGGATGTTTGCCCGCCGGCGGTTCCAGCCACAGGTCGGTATAGGCCATGGCCGGCGCGTGGATGCGGCGCGTGCGCAGCGTCGCGAACGCCTGCCAGTGGTCCAGCGCCACCTTGGTGTAGACCAGCGGCGCCTTGGCCTCGTTGTGCAGCATCTCCTTCTGCTTCGCCGGCAGCGACGGCAGCAGGTACGGGATCATCATGTTGTAGCCGGCCAGCACCACGTGGCGCGCCTCGACGCGGTGCAGATTGCCGCTGAATCCATAAGTCACGCGCGTGATATTGCCGTCGGGCTCGACCGCGATCGCGGTGCTGTTCAGGCGCAGGCGCACCGGCTGCCCGTCGCGGTCCAGGCGGCTGTAGTCGAACGCGGCCGACACCACATCGGCCGGCCGGGCGAACGACGCCACGCCAGGGATCAGGCTCTGCACCAGTAGCCGCGCCAGCGAGGCATTGCCATCCGGAAACCACAGGCGCGAAGCCGGCGACTTGCCAAGCCGCAGGTTTCCCGCCGGCGCGGGCATGTTGGCGCCGGCAGGCAGACCGATGGCAATAGCGTCGGCAACGGAGATCCCATCGGCATCCAGCGCATAGGCATCGTTGCTGCGGCTGCGCAGGAAGCGTTGCCCGGCCAGGCCGATGCCGGCCTTGTCACGCAGAAAACTTGCGTAACGCATGGCGCGCAGCGCTGCCGCTCGCTCGGCGCCGGACAACGCCGGCAGGTAATCGGTGGTGCCCGCGGCCAGCCGCGCCAGAGCGGCGCGGTCCGCCGCAGGCAGAGGCGCGCTGTCCAGGAAGCGCGACAGGGCAGCCGCATCCGGGCCACCGGTCTGCTGCCCGCTGCGAACATCGATCAGCTCGCCGAACGGATCGCCCGCGACCCACTGGTCGCGCCCGAAATGCTCGGCATCGAAGAACACGGCGCGGCCCAGGCCGAGCGCGGCATAGGGATCCGCGGGCGCCGTGCCAGGCGCGCGCGTGGCGTCGAGCCCGATCCCTGCCAGCAGTTCGCGCACCGCGGCGTCGCCGGCAGCGCTTGCCGGCATCTCGGCGCTGCCGCCAAAGGTCACCAGCCGCTGGCCGCGCACCGTGAACTCATTGCGCTTGGCATGGCCGCCGAAATCGTCGTGGTTGTCCAGGATCAGGATGCGGCGGTTGGCGCCGAAGCGGCGCCGGTAGAACCACGCCGCCGCCAGCCCGCTCAGGCCACCGCCGACGACCACCAGGTCGAAGGCCTCATGTGCCAGCACGACCGGGTATTTCGCGCCCTCGCGCGCCAGGCTGTGCGCCAGCGTGTAGGTGCCGGGATGGTTGCCGCGCAGGCCGGTCAGCGCGGGCGGGTATGCCACGCCTGCCCCACCCTGCTGCGCGTGCAGCAACTGCACGGGCGCAAGGCCGGCGGCAATGGTCAGGGCGGTGCCGTTGAGGAAGTCTCTGCGCGTAATCGTCATCGGGTGCTCATCGGGATGCGTCGCCTGCCGCGGCCGGGCGCTGCGCGGCCAGCGCCTTGCGCCGTGCCGCCACAGCGGCTTCCGGCACCGGCGCGGCGCGGTTGCCCCAGCTGCCGCGGATAAAGGTCAGCACATTGGCCAGTTCCTGGTCGTCCAGCGTCCAGCCATAGCCGGGCATGTGGTAATCCGCCGGCGCGGTGCCCACACGCGCGGTCACGGCGCCGTCGAGCAACAGGTTCACCAGCGAGGCCGGATCGGGATCGGCGACGGTCGGGTTGCCGGCCAGCGGCGGGAACACGCGGGCAAAGCCCTTGCCGTCGGCGCCATGGCAAGGCATGCAGAACACCGCGTACTGGCGCGCACCGGGCACATCGAAGCGGCCCTGCTGCAGTTGCTGCGCGGTGGCGGCATCGTGCCGGAACGGCTTGTCCTCGCCCCGCGCACCGGGCAGGGACTTCAGGTAGGCGGCGACGGCATCGAGGTCGGGCGCGCTCATGTACTGGGTGGCAGTGGAGACCACCGTGGACATCGGACCGAACGAGGTTGCGTGCCCGTTGCGCCCGGTGCGCAGGAACTCGGCGATGTCCGCGCGCGACCACGCGCCCAGGCCGGTGACCTGGTCACCGGTCAGGTTGGTGGCGGACCAGCCCTCCACGCTCGCCCCGGACAGGAAATGGCGGCTGCGCTCGTCCAGCCCCTTCTCGGCAAACAGGTTGCCGCGCGGCGTATGGCAGGCGCCGCAGTGCGCCACCGCCTGCACCAGGTAGGCGCCGCGGTTCCAGGCTGCGCCGCGCGCGGGGTCGGTGCGGACCGGGTCGTCATCAACGAACAGGACGTTCCACACCGCCAGCAGGCTGCGCATGCTGAACGGCCAACGCATCTGCGGTGCGGGGTTGCGCTGGGTGACCGGCGCCACCTCGGCACGCAGGTAGGCGTACAGCGCCGCCACGTCCTCGGCGCGCATGCGTGCGTACGAGGGATACGGCATCGCCGGATAGAGGCGTTTGCCGTCGCGCGCCACGCCGTACCGCAAGGCGCGGTCGAACTCGGCCAGCGTATAGGCGCCGATGCCGCTGCCGGCATCGGGCGTGATATTGGTCGAATGGATCGTGCCGACCGCCGTGCGGATCGGCAGCCCGCCGGCGAATGGCTTGCCGCCTTCGCTGGTATGGCAGGCGGCGCAGTTGGCGATGCGCGCCAGGTAGCGGCCGCGTTCGATCTGTTGCGTGTCGGTGGCGGCCAGCGCCATGCCCACGGGCAGCAGCATCGCCAGCGTCAGGCAGGCCAGCTTGCGCAGCGCACGGGCTGTGGCGATACCAGGTCCTTGGGGCAGGAGAAGCATGGGAGCAGATTCAGGTCAGGCAGCCGACACCGCCCAGTTTGCCGCAAGCACCAGGCACACCACCAGCCCGGCGGCGACGGCCACGCCGGTCAGGATCAGCGGCACCGGGCGCAAGGTGTCCAGGTCGCGCTGGTGCTCCTGCCCCTGGCGCAGGCCAAAGAAGCCCCACAGCACGGTCCGCAACAGCCTCAACGGGTTCATGGCATCTCCTTGCACAACGCCTTTGTGTACGAGTGCCGATTATGGGCCGTCCGCGCCAGCCATAACAGCATCAGATAACAGGAAAATTTACGTATCAGTTTGCCTGCCCGGGAGATAATGCGCTCAACCGCCCCGCCCCCGCCAACCCGCCATGAAACGCTACGAAGCCCTTGCCGAGACCCTGGCCGCTGATATCCGCAACGGCAGCCTGCCGCCGGGCACGCGCCTGCCGTCGATCCGCAAGACCGTGGCCCAGTATGGCGTCAGCCCCTCGACCGCCTTCCAGGCCTATTACCGGCTGGAAGAGCGCGGGCTGGTGCGGGCGCGCGAGCGCTCCGGCTACTACGTGGCGGGACCGGCGCGGCGCGAGCTGCCCCAGCCGCAGGCGCGGCCATCGCGCCAGGTGTCGACGCAGGTCGACATCTCCAAGCTGGTCTTCGCCGTGCTGGAAGGCGCGCGTGACCGCGAGCTGGTGCAGTTTGGCTCGGCCTTTCCCTCGCCCGAGCTGTTCCCGTGGGAGCGGCTGGGCAAGTCGCTGGCGCGCGCCGGCCGCGCACTCGACCCGTGGTACTCGGTCAACGACCTGCCGCCGGGCAACACCGCGCTGCGCCGCCAGATCGCGCTGCGCTACCTGGGCGCCGGCGCCCCGCAGCCGGCCGAGGACCTGATCGTCACCAACGGCGCGCTCGAGGCGCTCAACCTGTGCCTGATGGCGGTGACGCAGCCGGGCGACGTGGTGGCGATCGAATCGCCCGGCTTCTATGCCTCGCTGCAGGCACTGGAGCGGCTGCGGCTCAAGGCCGTGGAGATCCCGGTCGACCCCGCCGAAGGCATCGACCTGGGCGCGCTCGATGCCGCGCTGTCGCGCCACCCGGTCAAGGCGTGCTGGTTCATGACGCAGTTCCAGAATCCGCTCGGCGCCAGCATGTCGGAAGACAAGAAGAAAGCGCTGGTGGCCTTGCTGGCGCGCCACCAGGTGCCGCTGATCGAGGACGACGTCTATGGCGAGCTCTACTTCGGCAACCGCTGCCCGCTGCCGGCCAAGGCCTTCGACACGCAAGGGCTGGTGATGCACTGCAGTTCGTTCTCGAAGACGCTGGCGCCGGGCTTCCGCATCGGCTGGGTGGCGCCGGGCCGCTTTGGCGAGGCCATCCAACGGCTCAAGCTGATGACCACGCTGTCGGCCGGCGTGCCCACGCAGGTGGCGCTGGCCGAATACCTGCAGCATGGCGGCTACGACAAGCACCTGCGCAAGCTGCGCCATGTGCTGGAGATGCAGCAGGGCCGCATGATCGATGCCATCGGCCAGCATTTCCCGGAAGATGTGCGCGTGTCGCGCCCAGACGGTGGTTACTTCCTGTGGGTCGAGTTTGCACCCGGCTTCGATGCGCTGGCATTGCACCATGCCGCACTGGAGGCAGGCATCGGCATAGCGCCGGGTCCGATCTTCTCTGCGCGGCAGGGATACCGCAACTGCATCCGGCTCAACTACGGGCACCTGTGGAGCGATGAGGCCGAGGCCGCCATCGCCACCCTTGGGCGGCTCATCGCGCAGCAGCAAGGCAGCTAGCGCGCATCGCGATGGCGGCGCAGCGCCCACTCCAGGGTCTCGAACGCTGCCTGTACCACCAGTGCCAGCATGGCCGCCGGGATTGCGCCGGCCAGCAGCAGCGCCGTGTCGTTGAGCGCCAGCCCGGTGGCAATGCGCTCGCCAAAGCCACCCGCGCCGACAAAGGCCGCGATCGTCGCCGTGCCCACGCTGATGATGGCCGCGGTCTTGATGCCCGCCAGAAGCACCGGCAAGGCCAGCGGCAGCTCCACGTAGCGCAGCACCTGTCCGCCGCGCAACCCGAGCGCCCGCCCCGCATCGCGCATGCCCTGCGGCACCTGCTCCAGCCCGGTCGTGGTGTTGCGCACGATCGGCAGCAAGGCATAGAGAAACAGCGCCACCATGGCCGGCCAGACGCCGATGCGGCCCAGCAGCGGGATCAGCATCGCCAGCAGCGCCAGCGACGGTACCGTCTGCAGCACGTTGACCACGCCCAGCACAGCCTGTCCGGTGCGGCGCCGCCGCGCCGCCAGCATCCCCAGCGGTACGCCGACCAGCGTGGCGGCGCCGACCGCCCCCGCCACCAGGCCGACATGGCGCCGCGCCAGGCGCGTGGTGTCGGGCCCGAACAGCGCGGCAGCCAGCCGGCCGCGCGGCTCGGCACCGTCATGCGTTGCCTTTTGCCCTGCAGTGCCGGCCAGGAACGCGCGCGCGATCGCGTCGAATGACTGGCCATCGATCTCCGCCGCCGCGTTCATGGCGCTCATGTCGTCGGCGCTGACGCGCCCGGCCAGCCGCTCCAACGCTTGCCAGGCCTGCGGGAAACGCTTCGGTACGTCAAGGCGGTAGACCACCACCGCGTCGTAGCGCGGGAAGTAATGCCGGTCGTCTTCCAGCACGCGCAGCTTGTACTTGCGGATCTTGGCGTCGGTGGAATAGATGTCGATGGCATCGACCTGCCCCGCGGCCAAGGCCTCGTAGGCAACGCCATGGTCCAGCCCGACCGGGCGTTGCGGCAGCCCGTAGCGGCTGGCCAGCCCCGGCCAGCCGTCGGCGCGCCCCAGGAACTCATGGGACAGGCCGAGCCTGAGCTGGGGCTGCGCGGCGAGATCGCTCAGCCGGCGCAGCGCGCCGGCGCGGGCATCGGACACGGCCAGCGCATAGGTGTTCTCAAAACCAAGCGGAATTGCCGCGCCCAGCCCCATCGGCGCCAGCGCGCGCTGGATGGCATCGAGCCCGGCTCCGGGGGGCAGTTTCAGGATCTCGGCGGCGAGCGTGCCGGTGTAGTCGGGATAGAGGTCGATGCTGCCGGCCTTCAGCGCCTCGAAGACGATCGCGGTATTGCCCAGGCCTGGCTGGTGTTGAGCGGCGCCGGGCGGCCCCGCGGCCTGGGTCAGCAGTTCGCCAAGGATGTATGACTCGGTGAAGCGCTTGGAGCCGACGCGCAGCGGATCTGCCGCGCGCGCCGGCATGGCGCCCGCGAGTGCGGCAGCCAGCACCCACACCACTGCCTGCCACAGCGGGCGCCCAGTTCTCCCGATCTCCCGACTGCTACGGATCCAAGCCAAAACGTCTGTCCCGATAGGGGGCCGGTGTGCGCCCGGCATCGCTACATCATAGCTGGCGCATGTCCTTATCCAGAAATAGTATTTGTCATTTGCATGATGAAGGCATCAGAATCCAGAAAACACATTCTTTCCAAGCGCGCCCCCATGGAAATCCGGCAATTGGAAGCCTTCGCCGCAGTGGTCACCACTGGCAGTGTCACCGCTGCCGGGCGGCTGCTGGGCCGCTCGCAGCCCGCCATTACGCGACTGATCCAGGAACTGGAAGCCGAACTGGGCTTTGCCCTGTTCACCCGCAGCGGCCCGCGCGTCAGCCCGACCGAGCAAGGCTTCCTGCTCTACGACGAGGTCGAGCAGACGCTGGCCGGCATGCAGCAGATCCGCACACGCGCCGCGGCCCTGGCGCGCGGCGATGGCCGGCCCCTGCGCATTGCCGCGACCCCGGCGCTGGCAGCCGGCTTGCTGCCGCCGGCCCTGGCGCTGGCCTTCGAACGCGGGCTGTGCGCACCGGAGCGGGTATCGGTGCAGAACCTGTCGCCGGAACAAGTGGTGCATGCGGTGCTGACCGGCGCGGCCGATATCGGCCTGAACAGCCTGCCGCTGGAACACCGCGGCGTGACCGTGCACTGGATTGGCCAGTCAGCCTGCGTGGCTGCCGTGCGTGCCGACGACCCACTGGCGGCGCAGCCTGCCATCGCCCTGCAGGACTGCCGCGGCCGCCGCATCGTCACCATGCAGAACCCTTACCGGCTGCGCCGCCGCGTCGACCGGGCGCTTGCCGGCGCCGGCGTGCCTGAAGCGGGCGTGATCGACACCAATACCTCGATCAGCGCGCTCACGCTGGTGCGCGCGGGGCTGGGCATCGCCGTGCTGGAACCCGTGACCGCGCGCGGGCTGCCGCTGACCGATATCGCCGTGCGGGCCATCGATGCCGATATTCCCTTTTTCTTCGGCGTGATCACGCCGCAGGCCCGCCCGGCCAGCACCGCGGTGCTGGGGCTGGTGCAGGCCGTGGCCGACGCCGCCGCCGAACTGTTGCCCGACCTGGTGCGGCGCGAGCCCGCCGAACACGGCGCGCTGCTGCAGTCGCTCTATGGCGATGCCAGCGACGACGCTGACACGCTCTCACAAGATGCCGGACTTCCAAGCCATGACTGACCTATCCGCCTCCGCCCCTACCCCCGCCGCCGGCCTCGCCGCGCTGGAAGCGCGCCTGCGCCAGGACCTGTCATGGCTGGAACTGCCAGCCAAGGGCTGGACCGTCCAGCGCACCCAGGATGGCCAGGAAATCCTGGACGTCGCTGTCATCGGCGGCGGCATGGCCGGGCTGGCAGCCAGCGCCACCCTGACGCATCTCGGCATCCGCGTGCGCGCCTTCGACCGTTCCCCGGCCGGCTTCGAAGGCCCGTGGGCCACCACCGCGCGCATGGAAACGCTGCGTTCGCCCAAGCAACTGACCGGCCCCGCGCTGGGCCTGTCGGCGCTGACTTTCCGCGCCTGGTTCGAAGCCCAGTTTGGCACGGCCGCCTGGGAGGCGCTGGACAAGATCCCGCGGCTGCAGTGGATGGACTACCTGCGCTGGTACCGCCAGGTGCTGGCGCTGGATATTCGCAACGAACACCAGGTCGATGCCATCGTGCCGCGCCCGGACGGACTGGTCGCGCTGTCGATGCAGACCCCGGACGGCCCGCAGACCGTACTGGCGCGCCGCGTGGTGCTGGCCACCGGCCGCGACGGCCTGGGCGGCGCCTACCTGCCGCCGGTGGCGAGCAAACTGCCGCGCCAACTGTGGGCGCATTCGTCCGACGAAATGGACTACGCCACGCTGCGCGGCAAGCGCGTGGGCGTGGTCGGCGCAGGCGCTTCGGCCATGGACAGCGCGGCGACCGCGCTGGAAGCCGGCGCCGCCTGCGTGGAGATGCTGATCCGCCGCGCCGACATCCCGCGCGTCAACAAGGGCAAGGGCGCGGGCAATCCCGGCCTGGTCCACGGCCACACCATGCTGTCCGATGAATGGAAATGGCGCATCCGCCATTACATCAACGCGCAGCAGGTGCCGCCGCCGCGCGGCAGCACTCTGCGGGTCTCGCGCCATGCCAATGCGCGCTTCCACCTGGGCTGCCCGATCGAAGCGATCGAGCCGCATGGCGACGGCCTGCGCGTGCTCACGCCCAAGGGCGTGTTCGAGCTGGACTTCCTGATCTTCTCCACCGGTTTCCGCATCGCCCTGGACACCCGGCCCGAGTTCGCCGCCTTCGCCCCGCAAATCCGCTACTGGCGCGACCGCTACACACCCCGCCCCGGCCAGGAAGACCAGGAGCTGGACGACTCGCCGGACCTGGGCCCGGCCTTCGAGTTCCTCGAGAAGACGCCCGGCGCCTGCCCCGGGCTGTCGCGCATCCACTGCTTCTGCTATCCGGCCGCGCTGTCGCACGGCACGGTGTCGGGCGACATCCCGGCCATCAGCGACGGCGCGCGCCGGCTGGGCCAGGGGATCGCCGGGCTGCTGTACCAGGAAGACGTGGAGATCCACTACGCCAACCTGGAAGCCTATGCCGAGCCCGAAGTGTTCGGCGACGAATGGACGCCGGCGCCATGAGGGCGATAAGAGGCGCCGTCACCCGCTGGCCCTGGCGCTGGCTGCTGCGCCGCCTGCTGCAGGCGGCGGCGGTGGTGCTGGTGATGACGGTGATCGTCTTCGCCGGCCTGCATGCCATCGGCAATCCGGTCGACATCCTGATTGGCCAGGACGTGGACCAGGTCGACCGCGCGCGCATCATCGCCGCGCTCGGGCTGGACCAGCCGCTGTGGCGCCAGTACCTCGGTTTCCTGAACGGCGCGCTGCACGGCAACCTGGGCAACAGCTTTGTCTATAACGTGCCGGCGATCCAGCTGATCCTGCAGCGCATGCCGGCCACGCTGGAGCTGGCGGTGGCGGCGCTGCTGCTGGCCGTGCTGGTGGGCGTGCCGCTCGGGCTGTTCGCCGGTCTGTATCCCGAGCACCCGCTGTCGCGCGTGCTGATGACCGGCAGCATCGTCGGCTTCTCGCTGCCCACCTTCTGGGTCGGCCTGATGCTGATCATGGCCTTCAGCGTGCGGCTGGGCTGGCTGCCTTCGGGCGGGCGCGGCGCCACCACGGAATGGCTGGGCGTGCCGTGGTCCTGGCTGACCGCCGACGGGCTGCGCCACATGATCCTGCCGGCCATCAACCTGTCCTTGTTCAAGGTCTCGCTGGTGCTGCGCCTGACGCGCGCCGGCGTGCGCGAGGTATTGCCGCAGGACTGGGTCAGGTTCGCGCGCGCCAAGGGCCTGTCGCCGCTGCGCGTGGTGCTCGGCCACGTGCTGCGCAACACCATGATCCCGCTGGTGACGGTGCTGGGCCTGGAGTTCGGCTCCACCATCGCGTTCGCGGTGGTGACCGAGAACATCTTCGCCTGGCCCGGCGCCGGCAAGCTGATCCTGGACAGCATCAACGCGCTCGACCGGCCGGTGATCGTCTCCTACCTGGTGGTCGTGGTGTGCCTGTTCGTCACGCTGAACCTGATCGTCGACGTGCTCTACAAACTGCTCGATCCGCGCGTGCGGCTGGAGGGTGCGGCATGAACGCCAGCGACAAGACCAGCGCAGTGGCAGCCGAAGCCTTCGCGCCGCCCGCCGCGCCCGCCGCGCCCGCCGCGCCCGCGTTACGGCGCGAAGCGCCGTGGCGCCGCGTGGTGGCTGACTTCCTCGCCTCGCGCACCGCCGTGTTCGGGCTGGTGGTGCTGGTGCTGCTGGTGTTCACCGCGCTGCTGGCGCCGTGGCTCACGCCGCAGAACCCCTATGACCTGCTGCAACTGGATGTGCTGGACGCGCGCCTGGCGCCTGGCACCGCCAACGGTGCCGGCACCTACAGCTACTGGCTGGGCACCGACGGCCAGGGCCGCGACATCCTGTCCGGCATCATTTACGGGCTTCGCATCAGCCTGCTGGTGGGCGTCGGCTCGGCGGCGCTCGCCGGCGTGCTCGGCACGCTGCTGGGGCTGCTCGCGGCCTATGCCGGCGGGCGCGTGGACAGCCTGATCATGCGCACCGTGGACCTGCTCCTGTCCTTCCCGTCCATCCTGGTGGCGATGATGATCCTGGCCTTCCTGGGCAAGGGCGTGGGCAACGTGGTGCTGACGCTGGTGATCCTGGAGTGGGCCTACTATGCCCGCACGGCCCGCGCCCAGGCCCTCGTGGAGAGCCGGCGCGAATACGTCGAGGCCGCGCGCGGCCAGGGTATCGCGCACTGGCGCATCGTGGTCGGGCACATCCTGCCCAACTGCATGCCGCCGCTGATCGTGATCGGCTCGCTGCAGGTGGCGCGCGCGATCACGCTGGAGGCCACGCTGTCCTTTCTCGGCCTGGGCGTGCCGGTCACCGAGCCCTCGCTCGGCCTGCTGATCGCCAATGGCTACCAGTTCATGCTGTCCGACGAATACTGGATCAGCTTTTTCCCGGGCATTGCGCTGCTGCTGACCGTGGTGGCCATCAACCTGGTGGGCGACCGCCTGCGCGACGTCCTCAATCCGAGGCTGCAGAAATGAACGCGCCCGCCACGCTACCCGATATCCCCACGCTGGAAGTGCGCCACTTGCGCACTCATTTCGACACCCGCAACGGCGTGCTGCGGGCGGTGGACGATGTCTCGTTTGCCGTGCCGCGCGGCCGCATCCTGGGGCTGGTGGGCGAATCCGGCTCGGGCAAGTCGGTCACCGGCTTCTCCATCATGGGGCTGGTGGATGCGCCCGGTCACATCGCCGGCGGCGAAATCCTGTTCCAGGGCCGCGAGCTGACGCGCATGCGCCCGGCCGAGTTGCGCCAGCTGCAGGGCAACCGCATCGCCATGATCTTCCAGGATCCGATGATGACGCTGAACCCGGTGATGCGGATCGATGCGCAGATGATAGAGGCGGTGCGCGCGCACAGCAAGGCCAGCCACAAGCAAGCGCGTGAACTGGCCCGCGACACCCTAGGCATGATGGGCATCCCGAGCCCGGACGAACGGCTGCTGGCCTACCCGCACCAGCTTTCCGGCGGCATGCGCCAGCGCGTGGCGATTGCTACCGCCATGCTGCACCGGCCCGACCTGATCATCGCCGACGAACCCACCACCGCGCTGGATGTCACCATCCAGGCCCAGATCCTCTCGGAGGTACAGACACTGGCGCGCCAGCACGGCACTGCGCTGATCTGGATCACGCACGACCTGTCCGTGGTGGCGGGCCTCGCCGACGAGGTCGCGGTGATGTACGCCGGCCGCATCGTCGAGCAAGGCCCGGTGGACGACGTGCTGGACCACCCGCTGCACCCCTACACCGCCGGCCTGATCGCGAGCCTGCCGAGCCTGAACCAGCGCGGCCAGCGGCTGCGGCAGATTCCCGGCATGACTCCCGACCTGGCCGCCCTGCCGCCCGGCTGCGCCTTTGCCGCGCGCTGCCCGCGCGCCAGCGCCGTGTGCGGCGCAGCGCCGGCCATCACTACCCCCGCGCCGCGGCGCCAGGTGCGCTGCTTCCACCCCGGCCAGCTGGCCGTCAGCATGGAGCCGGCATGACCGTCAGCCAATTGCATCCGGCCCACACCGGCCACGCGCAAGCCGTACCGGCGGCAGCAGAAGGCGGCAGGCCGCCGCTGGTGTCCGCCCGCGCGCTGGCCAAGCGCTTCGGCGAGCGCAAGCCGGGACGCATCGGCCGGGCGCTGGAGCGCCTGGGCTGGTCCGAACCCGAGCGCGTCACCCACGCCGTGGACGGCGTCGACCTCGACCTGAAGCACGGCGAAGTGCTCGGGCTGGTGGGCGAATCGGGCTGCGGCAAGTCCACCCTGGGGCGCATGATCGCGGGCCTGCTCGACCCCTCCTCCGGCGAGATCCACATCGACGGCCGCAGCCCCGCCAGCCTGGACCGCGCCGGGCGGCAGGCACTGCGCCTGAAGATCCAGATGGTGTTCCAGGACCCCTACGCCAGCCTGAACCCGCGCCTGCGCGTGGACCGCATCGTCGGCGAGGGCGCGCGCCTGCAAGGGCTGGTGGATGCGGCCGGCTTCGACGACTACGTCAGCGCGCAGTTGCAGCGCGCCGGATTGGACCCGAGCCTGCGCCAGCGCTACCCCCACCAGTTCAGCGGCGGCCAGCGCCAGCGCATCGGCATTGCCCGTGCGCTGGCGGTGCAGCCCGAGCTGCTGGTGTGCGACGAGGCCGTGGCAGCGCTGGACGTGTCGATCCAGGCCCAGGTGCTGAACCTGTTCATGGACCTGCGCGAGCAGTTGGGCCTGAGCTACCTGTTCATCAGCCACGACCTGGGCGTGGTCGAACATATCTCTGACCGCGTGATGATCATGTACCTGGGCCGCGTGGTGGAAAGCGCGCCGACCACGGAGATCTTCCGCCGCCCCAACCACCCCTACACGCAGGCGCTGCTGGCCGAAATCCCGCGCCTGGATGCCCGCCACAAGACCTTCACCGCCATCCGCGGCGAGATCCCCAGCCCGCTGGCGCCACCGGCCGGCTGCCACTTCCACCCGCGCTGCCCGCATGCCATGGCGCGCTGCGCGGTGGAGCCGCCCAGGTTGCGCGGCATCGCCGTCAACCATCTGAGCGCCTGCCATCTCAACGAAGGCTGACGCTCACCGTATAGCCCCTTTCATCCCAGAAACCGCCCCGAGGAATCGCCCCATGAATCGCTCGCCGTCCTTCTCCTTGCGCGCCACCGTGGCCGCCGTGCTTTGCGCCGCCGCGGCGGTGGCTTCCGCGCAGTCGCTAACGATCGGCTTTGCCGACCCGTTGTCGTCGCTGGACCCCCAGCTGAACAACCACGCCGGCGACCGCTCGGTGGACCTGCACTTCTGGGACCTGCTGATCGAAAACAAGGACAACAAGCTGCAGCCGGGGCTGGCGCTGTCGTGGAAGGCGCTGGACGACAAGACCTGGGAATTCAAGCTGCGCCGCGACGTCAAGTGGCAGGATGGCAAGCCCTTCACCGCCGAGGACGTGGTCTTCTCCTACCAGCGCGCACGCAACGTGCCGGGTAGTGTGGCCTCGTTCTCGGGCTACCTGCGCACCATCGAATCCGCCACCGCCAAGGACCCGTACACGCTGCTGGTCAAGACCAACATCGCCAACCCCGACCTGCCGCTGAACCTGGCCTCGGTGCATATCGTCAGCAAGCACGTGGGCGACAAGGCCAATACCGACGATTACAACGCGGGCCGCGCGGTGGTGGGCACCGGCCCGTACAAGTTCATCTCTTACACCCCGGGCGACCGTGTGATCATGGCGCGCAATGACGGCTACTGGGGCGCCAAGGCGATCTGGCAACAGGTCAATTACCGCTACATCAACAACGGCCCGGCGCGCACGGCAGCGCTGCTGTCCGGCGACGTGGACGTGATCGACAAGGTCTCGGTGTCCGACCTCGCCAAGCTCAAGCAATCGCCCACCGTCAGCGTGTTTCCCTACAACGGCCTGCGCGTGATGCTGCTGCAACCGAGCTTCAAGCCTGGCCCCAACCCCTACATCACCGACAACGCCGGCAAGCCGCTGGACAAGAACCCGCTGCTTGACGTGCGCGTGCGCCGGGCGCTGTCGCTGGCCATCAACCGCGAGGCCGTGGTGGGCCGTATCCTGCAGAACACCGCCACCGTAGCCAACCAGTGGATGCCCAAGGGCACTTTTGGCTACAACCCCGAGGTCAAGGACATCGCCTATGACCCCGCGCAGGCCAAAAAACTGCTGGCCGAGGCCGGCTTTCCCGACGGCTTCAGGCTGACCATCCATGCCCCCAACGACCGCTACCCGCAGGGCCCGGAAACGGCGCAGGCCGTGGCGCAGTTCTGGACCCGCGTGGGCGTGAAGACCCAGGTGGAAGTGGTGCCCTGGTCGGTCTACTCCGGCCGTGCCAACAAGAACGAGTACGCGGTCAGCATGCTGGCCTGGGGCAACGGCACCGGCGAGGCCAGCTATGCGCTGGTCAACGTGCTGGCCACCGTGGACGCCAAGAAGGGCCTGGGCGCCTCCAACTGGGGCCACTACAGCAACCCGGCCGTAGACCGCGCACTGGAGGAATCCACCGCCGAGTTCGACGCGGCCAAGCGCGAAACGATCCTGCGCCGCTCGGTCAAGCTGGTGTCCGACGACGTCGGCGTGGTGCCGCTGTACCACTACCAGAATATCTGGGCGGCAAAGAAGGGCCTGAAGGTAACGCCGATGACCAGCGACCGCACCGCCGCCATGATGGTGACGCGGACGGGCAAGTGAGCATGGCCGTGATGACCGCCCCAACCCTTGACATCACCCCGGCCGATGCGCTCATCGACGCGCCGCGCCGCATCGCCATCACCGGCCTGCGGCCCGGCGAGACCGTGGCCGTCAGCACGCGCACCGTACGCGGCCGCGACGTCGCCTGGGCCAGCCAGGCCGACTTCATTGCCGCAGGCGACGGCAGCGTGGACCTGGAGCGCGATGCGCCAGTGCGCGGCAGCTACGACGGCGTGGCGCCCATGGGCTTGCTGTGGGCGCAGCGGCCGGTGGCATCGGACAGCCGCGAGCTGTTCCACACCGACGCAATCCGGCCGCTGGTGACCGAGATTACCGTCACGGCCGCCGGCGGCGAGGCTCGCAGCGAGCTGGTGCAGCGCCTCGCCGCACCGGGCGTGGTGCGCGAAGACATCCGCGTGGACGGGCTGGTCGGCACGCTGTACCGCCCGCCTGGCGCCGGGCCGCACCCGGCGGTGATGGTGCTCAACGGGTCCGGCGGCGGCATCAACGAACCGCGCGCCGCGCTCTATGCCTCGCATGGCTATGCCGCGCTGGCGCTGGGCTACTTCAAGGCGCCGGGCCTGTCGGACTATATCTCCAACACGCCGCTGGAATACTTCGAGCGCGGCCTGCAATGGATGCATCGCGAGCTGCGTCCGGCGCATGGCTTTGTCGCCCTGTCCGGCCAGTCGCGCGGCGGGGAGCTGGTACTGCTGCTGGGTGCGACCTTTCCCGATCTGGTGTCGGCGGTGGTCGGCTACGTGCCGGGCGCGGTGGTGCATAGCGCCCAGAATGCCGCCGACCCGGCCATCGGCCGTGAGGGCGCAGCCTGGCTGCACCATGACAAGCCGCTGCCGCATGTGTGGGAGAACAACCCCGACGCCAGCTGGGCACCGTTCGACGAAGGCCCGGCGCCGCACCGGCACGAGCGCGCCATCCTCACCGCGCTGAAGAATGCCGAGGCCGTGGCGCGCGCCCGCATCCGGGTCGAGCACATCCACGGGCCGGTGATGCTGCTGTCCGGCACCGACGACGGCTCGTGGCCGTCCAGCCTGTATTCGCGCATGGTCACCGACAAGCTAACCGAGACCGGCCATCCGTATCCGGTCGAGCACCTCGACTTCGAGCATGCCGGCCATGCCATCCTCTTTCCCTACGTGCCCACCACGCAAGCGGTCTACGCGCATCCGGTATCGCGCCGTATCAGCACTACTGGCGGCACGCCCGAGGCCAATGCCGGTGCCGACGAGGCATCCTGGCGCGGGGTCCGCGCATTCCTGGCGCGGGCAGTGGCCGCGCGCAAGCAAACCGCCGGGAACTGACGGCTGCGCCAGCACGACAACGAATCCTTCGACACTCCGGGAGTCTTCAAATGACCCAAGCCAACGCTGCCGCCACTGACGTGGTCGACCAGGTCGCCGGCCTAGCCGCCGGCTCCGCCATCCACACGCTGCGTCACGCACGCGACAAGGTGGTTGCCTCCACCCAGGGCAGCTACAACGGGCTGTTCGATCCTGCCCTGCCTGGCCTGACCCTAGCCGAGCGCCTGCTGATCGCGCTCTACGCCGCCCGCCTGGCCGGCGCCGCCGATCTGGTGGCCCACTACCGCGCCCGCCTGCAGGCCATCGAGGCCGACGCCGCGCTGGTCACCCTCGCCCAGCAGGGCGACCCCGACACGCTCGCCGACGCGCGCCTGCGCGCCATCCTGGCCTTCACCCGCACGCTGAGTGAACGCCCCGTGGAAGGCGACCAGGCCGCGCTGAAGACCCTGCCCGCCGCCGGCCTTGCCACGCCCGACGTGGTAACGCTGGCGCAACTGATCGCCTTCCTGTCCTACCAGGTGCGCCTGGTCGCCGGACTCAAGGCGATGCAGGCACTGGGCGCAGGCACCCCAGCGATCACTACCGTGCCCGCCACGGCCGGCACCCTGCTGCAGAGCCCGATCCGCGCGCATGGCTTCACTAACGAAGTGCTGGACTGGAAGGCCTGGCTGGACGTGGTATCCGTCGACAGCGCCACGCCCGAGCAGGTCGCGGTGTTGGAGGAGAGCCACCCCAAGGCCAAGGTATCGGACTACTACCTGTTCCTCGTGCACCAGCCCGAGATCCTGCGCCAGCGCTCCACCGCCTTCAACGCCATCATGTACGCCCCGGGTGGCATGCCGCGCGCCGAACGCGAACTGGCCAGCACGGTGGTGTCCCGCATCAATGGCTGCGTCTACTGCGCGTCAGTCCATGCCCAGCGCTTTGAGCAGCTGGCCAAGCGCAACGAGGTGATCCGCCAGGTGTTCGACGATCCCCATACCGCCGGCATGACTGCGCGCGAGCAGGCAATCGCGAAGTTCTCGATCGAACTGACCGAACAGCCCGCCGAAGTCACTGCCGAGCAGCTCAAGCCGTTGCGGGAAGCGGGCGTCACGGATGCGGAGATCCTGGACCTGATCCACTCGGTCGCCATCTTTGCCTGGGCGAACCGGCTGATGCTAAACCTCGGCGAGCCAGTGTTTCCGGAGCAATCCGGGGAGTAGGCGGTCAGGCGCCAGCCACAACGCACGCGGGCGCTCAGCCCGCGTTGTGATGCACCGCCAGCCAGACACTGGGCTGGCTAGCATCGGTCCACGCCACCCGGTGGCGGCAGTGGGCGGGAAGGTGCAGCCAGTCACCCGGCTTCATGGGATGCTGGCCGGACTGGCCTTCGATCTCGATGGCGGCGCTGCCGCTGACCAGCAGCACCCATTCCGCCTCAGCACTGTCGTACCAGAAGCCTTCGGGACTGGCCTGCCCGTTGGAGACGATGCGCTCGATCCGCAACCCGGGCCGTTCCAGCAGCGGCTGGAAGCACTCCTGCACCGCGCCGGCCGGGACGTCCGCCAGCAGGTTTCCGTGTTCAGGCTGCATGCTGCCTCCTGGAAGTCGTGGTTGCGGGGCCTGTCAGTTGCCCGGCCCGGGCGCCAGTACATCGCGTGCGCCATTGCGGCCCATCGGCGACACCAGCCCGGCCACCTCCATCTGCTCGATCAGGCGTGCCGCGCGGTTGTAGCCGATGCGCAGCTGGCGCTGCACGGCGGAGATCGAGGCGCGGCGGCTGGTCAGCACAAAGCTGGCGGCTTCGTCGTAGAGCGGGTCGGCCTCGCCGTCGCCGCCGCTGTCGCCGAACAGGTCGGTGCTGCCGGCCTCGGCAGGGTCGCCGGCAAGGATGGTTTCATCGTAGTCCGGCTCGCCGAACTGCTTCCAGTGTTCCACCACGCGGTGCACTTCGTCGTCGGCAACAAAGGCGCCATGCACGCGCTGCGGATAGCCGGTGCCAGGCGGCAGGAACAGCATGTCGCCCTGGCCGAGCAGGCTCTCGGCGCCCATCTGGTCAAGGATGGTGCGCGAATCGATCTTGGACGAGACCTGGAACGCCACGCGCGTCGGGATATTGGCCTTGATCAGGCCGGTAATCACGTCCACCGAGGGGCGCTGCGTGGCCAGGATCAGGTGGATGCCGGCGGCGCGCGCCTTCTGCGCCAGGCGCGCGATTAGTTCCTCGATCTTCTTGCCGGCGACCATCATCAGGTCGGCCAGTTCGTCGATCACCACCACGATCATCGGCAGGCGCGACAGTGGCTCGGGCGCCTCCGGCGTCAGCGAGAACGGGTTCGGCACTTTGCGCTCGGCGGCCTCCGCGGCGCGGATCTTCTGGTTGTAGCCGGCCAGGTTGCGTACGCCCAGCGCGGACATCAGCTTGTAGCGCTTTTCCATCTCGCCGACGCACCAGTTGAGCGCGTGCGCGGCCTGCTTCATGTCGGTGACCACCGGCGCCAGCAGGTGCGGGATGCCCTCATAGACCGACAATTCCAGCATCTTGGGGTCGATCATGATCAGGCGCACGTCTTCGGGCGTGGCCTTGTACAGCATCGACAGGATCATGGCGTTAACCGCCACCGACTTGCCCGAGCCGGTGGTGCCGGCCACCAGCAGGTGCGGCGCGCGGGCCAGGTCGGTCACCACCGGATTGCCGGTGATGTCCTTGCCCATGGCCAGCACCAGCCGCGAATGGTGCGCCTGGAACGAGGCCGCGTTGACGATCTCCGACAACCGGATCATCTGCCGGCGCGCATTGGGCAGCTCCAGCCCCATGCAGGTCTTGCCGGGAATGGTCTCGACGACGCGGATCGAGGTCACGCCCAGCGCGCGCGCCAGGTCCTTCATCAGCCCGACCACCTGGGCGCCGCGCACGCCCATGGCAGGCTCGACCTCGAAGCGGGTGATCACCGGGCCGGCACCGGCGCCGACCACGGCGACTGGCACCTTGAACTCGGCCAGCCGCTGGGCGATCAGCTCGCCGGTTTCGCGCAGGCGTTCTTCCGACACCTGTTCTGCGCTGTCGACCCCGGTCTCCAGCAGTTCGGCCGGTGGCAGGCGGTAGTCGACGAAGGGGCGCGAAGGCGGCGGCGCAACCGGCACCGGCACGGGCGCCGGCTGGGCGGCAGCCAGCGGCACGGTGCGGCCGACCACGGCGGGCAGCACGATGCGCGGCTTGGCGGCCGGGACCGGAGCCTGGTTCAGTTCAGGCGCCTCAGCGGGCTCAGGGACTTCCGGGACTTCCGGGACTTCCGGGGCTTCAGTCGCTTCAGGCGGTTCTGCTGCCTCAGCAGGCTCGGCCGCATCCGCTTCCGCCTCCTCGGCGATCAGGCCGTTGCCGTCCATCAATCCGTCCGTTTCGTTGTCCTCCGCGGGTGCCTGGGTGCTGGCATCGAGAGTGCTGCCCTCTTCCATCGCGGAGCTTGCCACGGCCTGGGCTACGGCCTCGGCGCCGGTGACATCCAATTCGGGCTCGGCTGTGGCCAGCGCTTCGGGTTCCCCAATAACAACGACGTGATCTCCGCTCCCGGCTTCGGCTTCGGCTTCGGCTTCGGCTTCGGCTTCGGCTTCGGCTTCGGCTTCGGCTTCGGCTGGCAGGGTGACGGTAGACAGTGCTTGCGGTTCTGCGTCGTCGGCAATATTCGGCGCTGAATCCGGCGCAGCCGCTTCCAGTTGTTGCGGTTCCGGCGCAGCCGCTTGCGGCACTACCGGCTTGCCGGCCAGCGCCTGCAACTCGGCCAGCAGGTCAAGGGCTTCCTGCCGGATCGCGGCAAGCGTGGCTTCGTCGGCTTCGGCCGGCACTGCTTCCGGCGCAATATCGCCAACGATATCGGTGTCTGCGGACACTGGTTCCATGGCAGGCGCTTCGGGCACTGCCACTACCTCAGGTTCCGGGCTGATAACCGGCTGCGCGGGAGCGGCCACGGCTTGCGTGGCGCCAGTGGCCGCCGGCGCAGCGGCGGCGGCTTCGGCCGGCGCGGATACGGCGGCAGCTACGGTGACTGAAGCAGCGGCCGCGGCGATGCCCTTGCCGGAAGCCTCAGGCAGCGTCGTAATCGCCGAACGCACCAGGGGCTGCGGTTGGCGGAACGGGCTGCTTACCACCGTGCCGCGCAGAGGCTGCGCCGGCCGCGGCGCTGAAGCCGGTGAAGGGGCTGCCGTCGCGGCCGGCTTGCGTGCCGCCGGCTGGGCAGGGCGCGGTGCCGGTGCCGGTGCCGGTGCCGGTGCGGCAGGTGCGGGCGGCGCGCTGCGCGTCGGCTTGACCGCGTTCGGCGACTCGGCATGGTGCAGCCAGATCTCGCCCGGCTGCGGCGGGGATTCACGCGTGCGACGCGGCGGTTGCCAGGCGGGCTGGCGGCGCGCCGAGACCGCCTCAAAGCTGCGATGGCGCGTGGCGGGCGCAGTCCAGCCGGGGTTGCCTGCCGACGGCGGCTCCCAGCGCTCTGCCTCGCGCAGCGGCTGGGTGGGCGCAAAGGAAACCGGCGGCTCTTCCGGCGCCGCGTCGGGCGCGGCGCCGCGGCGCGGCTTGCGCGCGAACAGGCTGCGCCAGGTTTCGCCGAACACCATCGGCGCGGCCAGCGCCAGCACGCCCAGCATCAACAGCAAGGCACCGGTCCAGCCGAACAGGTTGCCCATCATGCCGGCCAGCGCGCGGCCGGCCGAACCGCCGGCGCTCGAGTCCGGATCGGTGCCACTGGTCAGCGCTTCCAGGCAGGCGCTCGCGCACAGCACGGCGAGCGTGCCGAGCCAGACGCGCAATGAGCCGGGCCCTGCCAGCCGGCGCTCGCCGGCGAGCCAGCGCGTCACCAGCCGCCAGACCAGCGGCACTATCCAGAAAGTCGAAAATCCGAACCAGCCAAAACCCATTATCGACATGCCATGTTCAAAACTACGGGCAGCGATTGTAGCGGTTATGGCAGGCGGCGATTGAATCGGAAAGCGCAAATATTCGTAACGCAGCGTGTTTCCGGGGCGATTGCGCTCGATCCCTGTGCGGTTCCGGATGCCAGCGGCGGCAGACTTTGCGCCATCCGTTGGTTGGCGCAGCGGCGCCGCGCTACCATGCGGCAACCCCCGATCGAATTGCACTCCAGGCGGCCCGCCGCCTCCCCCCTCCCCCATGCCGATCCGCTACGCCAGGCTGCGCGTTCTTGTCGTCGAAGACCATCCGTTCCAGCGCGTCGCGGCCGAGGGACTGCTGCGGCATCTGGGCGTGCAGACCCCGGTCTGCACTGAAAACGGGACGCAAGCGGCCGAGATCCTTGCACGCGAACCGTTCGACATCGTGCTCTGCGACATCGAGATGCCTGGCGGCAACGGCCCCGAACTGATTGCCGAGTTGCACCGGCGCGGGGCAGCATGCCTTTGCCGGGGCGGCGCCAATGTGGGTCTGGGTGACGGCGCTGGCGGAGGACATCCTGGATTCAAACCGCGGCCTGGCGCACGCCGCCGGCATCCCGCGCGTGCACGCGCTGCGCAAGCCGCTGTCGCGCGATGCGGTGGAAGAGATCCTGGCCGATGCGCTGGTGCGCCAGCCCGCGGGCGAGTCCGCCCCGCCGGCGTGGTCACCCGACGACGCGGAACTGCTCGCCGCCACCCAGTCAGGCACGGACCTGCTGGTCATGCTGCAGCCCCAGCACGACATTGCAAGCGGCCGGCGGGCCGGCGCCGAGGCGCTGGTGCGCTGGCGCCATCCCGAGCACGGCCTGGTACAGCCCGACCTCTTTATCCCACGGCTCGAAGCACTGGATGCGGCCGACCCGGTGTTCTTCTTTGTGACCCGCCAGTGCCTGGCAGCGCAGCAGCGGCTGCGCGCAGCCGGCATCCACATTGCGCTGGGCATCAATGCGTCGGCGCAAGCCCTGTGCCGGCCGGGCGTGCTGGAGGCGTCTGATGCCCTGGTGGCCGCCAGCGGCGTGCCGCGGCAGGCGCTGACGGTGGAGTTGACCGAGGGCAGTCCGGTGCCCGATACGCTGGCCCTGTCGGTCGCGCTGAACCACTTGCGGCTGCTGGGCTACGGCGTGGCAATCGACGATTTCGGCGTTAGCATCGCCACGCTCAAGCTGCTGGCGGGCCTGCCTTTCACGCAGCTGAAGCTCGACCGGTCGTTCGTTGTCGATGTCGATGGGCATGGCCAGCGTGCCGCCTTCTGCCGCAACATGATCAACCTGGCGCGCGAGCTGGGCCTGGAGTGTGTGGCCGAAGGCGTCGAGACCGACACGCAGCGGGCAGCGCTGCTGGCGCTGCGCTGCCCGCTGGGCCAGGGCTACCTGTGGTCCGCGCCCAAGCCGGCCGAGGTCTTCGTCGCGGATGCCATCGACCGGGCAGCAACCACGCCGCCGGCAGCCTGACATGGCCCGGAGCCGGCGCTACTGCCCGGCCCGGAACGGATACTTGGCAAAGATCTGCGTCACGGTCTTGTCGATGCGCTGCTGGGCGCTGGCCTTGTCGCTGGTGTCCACGCTGCCCACCGCCACGCCTTCCCAGACCAGCTTCATCTGGCGCCGGTCGACCAGGTCGATGTTGACCGTGCCTTCGGTGTAGGTATAGACGTCGTTATAGAAGCCGTAGCCCGGCCACGGCGCATACAGCCCGCCGCGATATCCGTAGTAGCCCATCATCGGCGTCGGCGCCGGGCTGACCTGGACCTTCTCCTGCAGCCGGGCATTGAAGTTGACCAGCAAGTCCGGCGACTGCGCCGCATAGCGGTAGCCGCGTGCGGTCAGTTCCCGCTGCACGGCAGACTTGAAGTACTGAGTGGTCAGGCTTTCATAGCCCTGGCGGTCGGTGCCAAGGTGCTCGACAAAGCCGAAGCTGCGATAGACGCTGAAATCCGTGCTGCGGTTGTAGTCGGTCTTGATGTCGGGCACGCTGGCGCAGCCTGACAGGACCAGCGCCGCGGCCACAACCGGAAAGAGCTGCCGGAAGGGTTTCACGATACATCTCCATGAGTCCGCGGCAGCGCGCACATGCAGCCATGCAGGCACGCACACGCGCCACCGGCGCCGGAACGCCGGCGCAGCGTACGCCATCTGACCCGACGGGCTAATTCATCTTGCCATTGATGCCGCCCACGCTGAGCCGGCCCGCCCCCAGCAGGGCCACCGCCAGCGCCGCGCCCAGGAACATCCCCTGCAACTCAAGCGCCCAGCCGCCGGTATCGGCCAGCATGCCGAGCTGCTTGGTATGCACCAGCGCTACCGCAAACAGCATGTTGAGCGCAACGATCAGCGCCGCCAGGCGGCTCCACAGCCCGATGATCAGCAGGATCGGGGCTATGACTTCCCCAATGTAGACGCCGTAGGTCAGCCATGCCGGCAACCCGGCGTCGGCGACCACCTTCGCCACAAAGCCCATTCCGGACGCACCGGTCAGCTTGGCGATGCCGTGCATCAGGATCAGCACGCCAAGCACGATGCGCAGCAGCGCCTTGCCCAAGTCCTGGGAACCCTGAGAGCCACCCATGGCCGTTCTCCTTGCCGTTGTCTGTCGAGTTGGTTGTTGAAGCCAAGCGCCTTTACCCTCACGCGCGAGGCTCGCCCCTGTACCTTAGTGCGAGGCGGCGTGAAGGTAAAGCCGCAAATACGAGGCTGCCGTCTGGCCGGCATGCGACCGGCACACCACCTCGCCAATCCCGCCGCGCCGCATCCGGGAGGCTTGCGCTACACCACCCGGTGCATGGCCGGCTGGCGCGGTTCAAGCATGCCGGCCTTGTATGCGCATTCGGGCAGGACCTCGCCAAGGAAGTCGAGAAAGCGCCGGGTGGCAGGCGTCACGCCCTTGCGCGACGGAAAAACCGCATGCAGCGTGCCGACCGGCATGTCGTACTGCGGCAACACCAGTTCCAGCTCGCCGCTTTCCAGCGCATCACGGCAATACATCCGCGGCAGCATGGCCACGCCCGCGCCGGCGATCGCCGCCTCGCGTAGCAGTACGAAGTCTTCGGTGACCAGGCGCGGTTCATAGGCAATCTGGATCGAGTCGCTGGTCTTGCAGCGCAGGTTCCAGACATGCTTGCCGTCGTGGGGCGGCTGGCCCACGCCGGGCATGCCATCCAGCGCCTGCGGCGTGCGCGGGCGGCCGATGCTGTCCAGCAGCGCGGGGCTGGCCACCAGCATCACCTGGCTTTCACCGAAGGTGCGCACCGCCAGGCTGGAGTCCTCCATGGACTCGCGCACGCGCAGCGCCAGGTCGAAGCCTTCGCCGATCACGTCCACGCGCCGGTTGGTGGTCTCCAGCTCGATGCGCACCGCCGGGTTGGCGCGCATGAAATGGCCGATGGCCGGCGCCAGCAGGATCTGGGCGATGGCGATCGGGCAGCTCACGCGCAGCGTGCCGCCGGGCTGCTCGCGCGCCTGCTCGATGACCTCGCGGGCCGCCTTGGCCTCATTGAGCATGGCGCGGCAGCGTTCGTAGAAGGATTCGCCAAGCGGGGTAACGCGCACCTGCCGTGTCGTGCGACGCAGCAGCTGCACGCCCAGGTCACGTTCCAGCTGGGCGATGCGCCGGCTCAGGCGTGACTTGGGCACGCCGGAGGCGCGGCTGGCCGCGGAAAAACTGCCGTGTTCGACCACCTGGGCAAACAGGGACAAGTCGTTGAGGTCTTGCATGGATGGCTCCGGGATCACCGTGCGCCCGCCAGGCTGGCGTTGCGCCGGTAGAACAATCATTTGCATTTTGCCTCACTACCGATACCAATGGCCAGCCGCTATCTTTCATCCATCGCAACCGCACCCTTGTGGAGAAAGACATGAACATCCTGCAGATCGATTCCAGCGTCCTTGGCGACAACTCCGTTTCGCGCAGCCTGACCGCCAGCGTGGTAGCCGACCTCGTCGCCGCCAACCCGGGCGCCCAGGTCACCGTGCGCGACCTGGACCAGGACGCTCCGGCGCACCTGTCCGGCAACCTGCTGCCCGTGCTGGGCGGCCCGAAGGAAGGCCTGAACGCCGTTCAGGAAGCCGAGTTGCAGCGCACCGAGCAATGGCTGGGCGAATTCCTGGCCGCCGACGTGCTGGTGGTGGGCGTGCCGCAGTACAACTTCAGCATCCCCAGCCAGCTCAAGGCCTGGATCGACCGCATCGCGCAGGCTGGCCGCACCTTCAAGTACACGGAGAACGGCCCGGTGGGCCTGGCCGGCGGCAAGCGCGTGATCGTGGTGTCGTCGCGCGGTGGCGTGCGCCAGGATGCCAATGAGCTGGACCTGCACGAAAAGACCGTCGACATCGTGTTCCGCTTCCTGGGCATCACCGACATCAGCTACGTGCGTGCCCACGGCCTGGCCATGGGTCCGCAGTTCCGCGAAGCCGGCCTGGCCAGCGCCCGCACCGAAATCGCGGCACTGAACGACGCCGGCCGCCTGGCAGCCTGAGGTCCCGAGGGCCGGCCGGCGCTGCAGGACGGCGCCGGCTCGCCCCGCGGACGGATCAGGTCTATGATGGATCGGGGCGCTACGGCGCCCCGCGTGCCATGGGCGGCGCGCCGGCCCCGGCTATTTGCCCGCGGCTGTCCCGCCGCCTGCAGTCATCGACCGATCCACTCCCGGGAGCCCGCATGACTTCAGCCCTGTTGCCAGCCGCCGCCCTCCATCCGCCGCACGAACCCGCCCTGCTTTCGCAGTATCGCCACGTACGGACCGCCACCGAGACCCTGGTGGCCGACCTGTCCGATGCCGATGCCACCGTGCAGTCCATGGACGACGCCAGCCCGGCAAAATGGCACCTGGCGCACACCACATGGTTCTTCGAGGAATTCGTGCTGGCCGCGCGCATCCCGGACTACGAGCCGGTGGACCCGGACTACCGCTACCTCTTCAATTCCTACTACGAAGCGGTCGGCCCGCGCCACCCGCGGCCACAACGCGGGCTGCTGACCCGCCCCTCGCTGGATGAGGTGCTGGCCTACCGCGAAGCCGTGGACGAATCGATGCTGACGCTGCTGGGCAGCGCCCAGACCGATGACGAGGCGGCGTTGATCATGCTCGGCCTGCAGCACGAACAGCAGCACCAGGAACTGCTGCTGACCGATATCCTGCACCTGTTCGCGCAGAACCCGCTGCGCCCCGCCTTTGCCCCGGAACTGCCCGAGCCGGTGATTGCCGACCCGCGGCCCGCGCCGGACTGGATCGGCTTTGACGGCGGTCTGGTGGAGATCGGCCACCGCGGCGAGACCTTTGCCTTTGACTGCGAAGGGCCGCGGCACAAGGCCTACTTGGCGCCGTTCACGCTGTGCTCGCACCCGGTCAGCAACCGGCAATGGTTTGAATTCATCGAGGATGGCGGCTACCAGACGGCCGGGCTGTGGCTGTCCGACGGCTGGCGCTGGGTGTGCGAGCAAGGCATCCTGGCCCCGCTCTATTGGGAAGAACGCGAAGGCACGTGGTGGCAGATGACGCTGCGTGGGATGCATCCGGTCGATCCGGACAGCCCCGTCACCCACGTCAGCTTCTATGAGGCCGAGGCATTCGCGCGCTGGGCCGAACGCCGGCTGCCGACCGAGGCCGAATGGGAGCACGCGGCGCGCAGCCTGCCGGCCACCGGGAATTTTGTTGAAGGCCGCGCGCTGCGGCCGTTGCCGGATCGGCAGAACACCTCAGGCGTGCTGCGCCAGATGTTCGGCGATGTGTGGGAATGGACCGGCAGCGCCTTCCTGCCGTATCCGGGCTTCCGCCCGAACGCGGGTGCGGTGGGCGAGTACAACGGCAAGTTCATGAGCGGCCAGATGGTGCTGCGCGGCGGTTCGTGCGTCACGCCCGAATCGCATATCCGGGCGACCTACCGCAACTTCTTCTATCCGCACCAGCGCTGGCAGTTCACCGGGGTGCGGCTGGCGGATGATGTCTAGGCCGGCGCCAGCCAGCGCCATGCCAGCCAGGCCAGCAACACCCACACCAGCACGATGACCACGGCGGCCGCGCGATTGCGCGGCCGTTTTGCATGCGTGGCCTGCCACGCCTGAGCCCGGCCGCGGCATTCATCCTTTACCGCCGGTGGAATCATCCGCAGCGTCAGCCAGATGCCCAGCGGCACCAGCAGCACGTCATCGACATAGCCCAGCACCGGGATGAAATCGGGGATCAGGTCGATCGGGCTGAAGGCATAGGCCACCACCAGCGCGGCCAGCAGCCGCGCGCTCCACGGCGTGCCGGGATGGCGGCTGCAGAACCACAGCGTCAGCAGGCTCGCCTTGAGCCCGCGCGCCCACTGGCGCAGGCGTGCGCCGACGGTCATCGCCGGCATGAGCTCTTACCAGCCCTTGGTCTTGGGCTGCTGCGCCGCGGGTTGCTGTGCCGCGGGCCGCTGCCCGCCCGGCTCGCCGGTGGGCGCCTTCAGCGGCGGCGCCGCCACGATCGGCGTCTGGGGGTACAGCTTCTGCCAGCGCACCTTCAGGCCCTTGGCGATCTCGGCCTGGTTGTAGCGCTCGGCAAAGTCGATCACGGTCATGCCCTGCTGGTTCTTCAAGCGCATGTCGGCGCCCTCGTCCAGCAGCAGCTTGACGGTCTCGATATGGCCGCCGCGCGCAGCCATCATCAGCGGCGTGGTGCCGTTGGGGCTCTCGGCGTCGATATAGGCGGCCTGGTCGACCAGGTACTTGACCACATTGTTGTGGCCGTTGGTGGCCGCATAGTGCAACGGCGTCCAGCCGGTCTTGTTAACCTCGGCCTCCATCTCGTCGACCATCAGCTTGACCATGTCCAGCTCGCCCTGCAGCGCGGCCATCATCAGCGGGGTCTCGCCGGCCGGGTTGGCCTTGTCGAAATCGATGTCCTTGGCGCGGATCAGCACCGTGGCCGCCTTCAGCGACTTCTCGCGCAGCGCCAGCACCAGCGCCGGGTTGCCGCGGCTGTCCACCAGATTGGGATCGACGCCCTTGGCCAGCAGCTTCTTGACGGTGTTGGCGTCGTCGAATTCGACGGCCTTGCGCATGTCGTCGGCAGGCGCGGCCTGCGCCAGCGTGGCGGCGACTAGCGCAAGGGCGCCGGCAGCGCGTCGGGCAAACTTCATGTTAAACATGCGATTCCCTGTCAATATGCTTGAATAGATTGAAGAAATTTTCCGTCGTCTGTTCCGCAACCTGTTCCACCGGCACCCCGCGCAGCTGCGCGATGAACTCGCCCACATGGCGCACCCAGGCAGGTTCGTTGGTCTTGCCGCGGTATGGCACCGGCGCCAGGTAGGGCGAATCGGTCTCGATCAGCATGCGCTCCAGCGGCACCTTGCGCGCGGTTTCCTGCAGGTCGGCCGCGCTCTTGAAAGTGACGATGCCCGAGAACGAGATATGGAAACCCTCGTCCAGGGCCTGGCGGGCGACGTCCCAGGTCTCGGTGAAGCAGTGCATCACGCCGCCGGCCTCGCGCGCATTCTCTTCGCGCATCAGGCGCAGTGTGTCGTCGGCAGACGAGCGGGTATGGATGATCAGCGGCTTGCCGGTCTGGCGCGCGGCGCGGATATGGGTGCGGAAGCGCTCGCGCTGCCATTCCATGTCGGCGATGCTGCGGCCGTTCAGGCGGTAGTAGTCCAGCCCGGTCTCGCCGGTGCCGACCACGCGCGGGTGGGCGGACAGCTCCACCAGGCGCTCCAGCGTCGGTTCCTCGCCCTCTTCGTAGTCCGGATGCACGCCGACCGAGGCGTACAGGTTGGGATGCTGCTCGGCCAGCGCCAGCACGCGCGGGAAGTCTTCCAGCGTGACCGAGATGCACAGCGCATGCGTGACCTGGTTGGCGCGCATATTCTCCAGCAGTTCCGGCAGGCGCGCAGCCAGCTCGGGGAAATCGATATGGCAGTGGGAATCGACAAACATGGGGAATCTCTGTTGGCGGGTGGCTCAGTCCACGCGGCGGCCGACGATGATCAGGTCGCGCTCGACACCGTCGAGCACGGCGACGCGCGGCAGGTCGCCCCAGCGCGTAAAGCCCAGCGACGCGAACAGGCCCAGGCTGGGCGCATTGTGGCCGAAGATAAAGCCGAGCAGCGTATTCACGCCGACCCTGGGCGCATGGTCGATGGCCTGTTGCAGCAGGTAGCGGCCCAGCCCCTGGCCGCGGCGCTGCGCGTCCAGGTAGATCGACACCTCGGCAGTGGCACCGTAGGCCGGGCGGCCATAGAAATCTGAAAAGCTCATCCAGCCGGCCATGCGGCCGTCGGCGTCCTCGCACACCCACAGCGGGCGGCGCCCGGGCTGGTGGGCGTCGAACCAGGCCTGGCGCGAGGCCACGGTGACCGGTTCGGTATCGGCGGTGACCATGCGCGAGGGCACGGTGCTGTTATAGATGGCGACGATGCCCGGCAGGTCGCGGGGCTCGGCAATACGAAGTGAAAAATTCATTGAAAATCAAAATATTGTGAGAACAACCTCACAACGTTCATAAGGTCTGTGTGGGGCGCCCGGACTCCAGCATCTTGCCCAGGATCTCCTCCACCGCGCGGCGCAGGTTGCGCCCGTTGTCGTCGTCAGGGAAATGCACGCCGACGCCGGGGGTCTTCATCGGCGTGCCCGCCGGGGTGATCCAGGCCACGTGGCCCGCGATCTGGTATTTCTGCGGCCGGTCCAGCAGCGACAGCACCAGGAACACCTGCTCGCCCAGGCGGAACGGCCGGTTCGACGGCACGAAGATGCCGCCGCGCGCCAGGAACGGCATATAGGCCGCATATAGCCCGGCCTGGTCCTTGATCGACAAGGACAGCACATTGGGACGCGATGCCGCTCCGCTGCCAGTTGGCGCAGCGGGCGGTGCGCCGGCGACTGCTGTGTTCATGGTTGACCCCCTGAATGACGGTAATGCTTGTTGTTATGGCTTTTTTTGACTGCCAGGCGTACTACCGGAACAGCTGGCGGTATTCCAGGAATACCGCCTCCATCACCAGCCGGGCCGCCAGTGGATGGTTCTCGCTGCGGCGGTGCGCGGCCAACCGGGTGGCAAAGGCCTGCAGGCGGCGCGCGTCGGTGGCCTCGGCGCAGCGCGCCAGCACGGCCCGTTCCTTGGGGAGGTACCGCGGCGCGGCACTGCCGTCCAGGCGCAGCGTCAGCAGATCGTACGTCCAGCGCTGCAGGATGCCAAGCACGGCAGGCACCGGCAGCTTCTGCAGTTGCTCGGCCGCCGCAGAGGCGTCGAAGGCGGCGGCGGCGCCCAGTTGGCCGACCAGCCAGCGCTGCAGCGGCTGCTCCTCGGCCTCGGCGGCATGCAGCGCGGTCAGCGGCGAGCCGCCGGCCAGCGCCAGCTGGGCCTCGGCATCGGCCACGCCCTGGCCGCGCAGCCAGGCCAGCGCGGCCTCCGGCGTCGGGCGCTGGGTCGAGAACTGGCGGCAGCGCGACAAGATGGTCGGCAGGATGCGGTCGAGGCGGTCGGTCACCAGCAGGAACACGGTGGACGGCGGCGGCTCTTCCAGCGTCTTCAGCAGTGCGTTGGCGCCCTCGGTCTGCAGCGCATCGAGTGGATACACCACCACCACGCGCAGCCCGGCCCGGTGCGTGCCCACGCCAACGGCCTCGATCAGCGCGCGCACCTGCTCCATGCGGATGATCTTGCTGGGCGCCTTCTTCTTGCCGCCCTCGTCGGTCTCGGCCTCGGCCGCGGCGTCCAGCGCCTCGGGCCGCACCACGGTGAAGTCCGGGTGGTTGCCCTGGCTGAACCAGTGGCAGGCGGCGCACTGGCCGCAGGGCTGGCCGTCCGGCAGCGGCGCCTCGCACAACAGTCCCTGCGCGAAATGCAGGGCCAGGTCGCGCTTGCCGATGCCTTGCTGGCCATGGATCAGCAAGGCATGCGGCAGCCGTTCACGCAGCGCGCCGAGCCGTTGCCAGTCTTCCTTCTGCCAGGGATATAGCATGTGAATCAGTAGATTAGCGATCTAACTTCAAGTTTTACCTAATGAACGCCCTGCCATTGCGATTCCACAATGGCGCGGCATTCACATCTATCACGCCAGGCATATATCGGCCAAAAATCAGACAGTTGCGATGATTTTTTCAAGTTCATCGCGAATGTCCGCAATGCTGCGCGTGGCGTCGATCACCCGGAAGCGCTGCGGCGACTGGGCCGCGCGGCGCAGGTATTCGTCGCGGGTGCGCTGGAAGAACGCGCGCGATTCGGATTCGAACCGGTCGGGCGCGCGCGCCCCGGCCAGCCGCTCGCTGGCGGTTTCCAGCGGCACGTCGAACAGCAGCGTCAGGTCCGGCTGCAGGCCGCCCTGCACCCAGTCTTCCAGCACTTCCAGGCGCTCGGTGGCCAGGCCCCTGCCTCCGCCCTGGTAGGCGAAGGTGGCGTCGGTGAAGCGGTCGGAAATCACCCACTTGCCGCGCTCCAGCGCGGGGGCGATGACCTCGGCGATATGCTCGCGCCGGGCCGCGAACATCAGCAGCGCCTCGGTTTCCAGGTGCATCTTGCGATGCAGCAGGATCTGCCGCAGGTCTTCGCCCAGCGACGTGCCGCCGGGCTCGCGGGTGGTGACGACGCCGGCAATATCGCTGCGTGCGCGCAGGCGGTCGGCGACCCAGTCGATATGGGTGCTCTTGCCGGCGCCGTCGATGCCTTCAAACGTGATGAATTTTCCGCGCATGGAATGCCTATTTGCCGCGCTGGTACTTGTCGACCGCGCGGTTGTGTTCGGGAAGCGAGTTGGAGAAATGGCTGCTGCCGTCGCCGCGTGCGACGAAGTACAGTGCGTCGGATGGCGCCGGCGTGGTGGCCGCCGCCAGCGAGGCCAGCCCCGGCAGCGCAATCGGCGTGGGCGGCAGGCCGGTGCGGGTGTAGGTATTGTACGGGGTGTCGGCCTGCAGGTCGCGCTTGCGCAGGTCGCCGTCGAAGCCATCGCCCAGGCCGTAGATCACGGTCGGGTCGGTCTGCAGCATCATGTTCTTGCGCAGCCGGTTGATGAACACGGCGGCGATCATCGGCCGTTCGGCGGCCTGGCCGGTTTCTTTCTCGACGATCGACGCCATCACCAGGGCTTCGTACGGGGTCTTGTACGGCAGGTCGGGCGAGCGTGCGTTCCAGGCCTCGTTCAAGCGCCGCTGCATGGCACGGTAGGCGTGCTTGTACAACTCGACATCGCTGCTGCCGCGCGCGAACAGGTAGGTATCCGGGAAGAACATCCCTTCGGGCGAGGTCTCGGCCGCGCCGATTGCCTTCATCAGCTCCGCGTCGGACATGTCCCGGGTGTCGTGCCGCAGCGCCGGGCTGGCGTCCACGGCGGCGCGCATCTTGCGAAATTCCCAGCCCTCGATCACCGTGACTACATAGTGCGTAACCTCGCCGCGCGCCAGCTTGCCGATGATCGACAGCGGCGTGGCGCCGGTCTCGAATTCATAGCCGCCGGCTTTCAGGTCAGGGCCGTGGCCGGTCAGGCGCACCAGCAGCATGAACAGCCGCGGGTCCATGCCGACGCCACCGCGCTGGATCTGGCGGCCGACGCTGGCGACGCCGGAATTGGGCTTGATCACCACCTCCATGGGCGACTTGTTGAGGGGCAGCGGGTGATTGGCCCACCACGCGAACGCGCCCACGGCCGCCAGCGCGAATACCAGGATGGCCAGGCCAAGACTAAGGAAAAATCGTTTCATGTATCAAAAATAGGGGCGGCTGACCGGATCCGTCGGAGGGCTTGCGCGCCACCGCTTGCCGCCACGTGCTGCCGGCGCCGGCCGAAAATCTCATAGCCCCATATAATAACCGGCAGCCTCGCACCGACCATGCGCCGCGGCGCCGGCGCCGCTTGACGGCCCGCCCGGCACGGCGCACGACCGGTGCCTTCCCTCTCCCGAATTGCCTCAACGATTGCCACGCAATGTCAGTGATGAATGCCCAAGCCCAGGAACTCGCCGCAAACCTTGAAGCTTTGAGCGGCAGCGGCATCGTCTGCAGCCCGGCCGGGCTCGGCCTGGTCCGCGTGGCCGGCGACGATGCCGGCAGCTTCCTGCACACCCAGCTGACCAATGCGGTCGAAGACCTGAAGGCCGGCGCGGCCCGCCTGGCCGGCTACTGCTCGCCCAAGGGGCGGCTGCTCGCCACCTTCCTGATGTGGCGCGATGCCGAAGGCATCGTGCTGCAGCTGTCGGCCGACATCCAGGCCCCGGTGCAGAAGCGCCTGTCGATGTTCGTGCTGCGCGCCAAGGCCAGGCTGTCCGACATCACCCCCACCCATGCTGTCCTCGGCCTCGCCGGGGCGGGCGCGGCCAAGGCCCTGGCCGCAGCCGGCCTGCCCGCGCCGGAGGTCGCCTTTGCCGTCGCCGAAGCCGACGGCGTCACCGTGATCCGCCTGCCGGATGGCGCCGGCCAGCCGCGCTGGCAGCTGGTGCTGCCGGCCGAGCGGGCCGAGGCGGTGCGCGCGGCGCTTGCCGCCTCGCTGCAGGATGCGTCGCCCGCGCTGTGGGACTGGCTGGAAGTGCGGTCGGGCCTGCCGCGCATCGTCGCGGCCACGCAAGAGCAGTTCGTGCCGCAGATGATCAATTTCGAACTGGTAGGCGGCGTCAATTTCCGCAAGGGCTGCTATCCCGGCCAGGAAATCGTGGCGCGCAGCCAGTACCGCGGCACGCTCAAGCGCCGCATGTGGCTGGTGCAGGGCGAAGGCGAAGTGCCGGCACCGGCGGCTGAAATCTATCGTCCGGAAGATCCGGGCCAGCCGTGCGGCATGATCGTCAATGCCGCGCCGGCACCCCAGGGCGGATGGGCCGGCCTGGCCGAGCTGAAGATCGATGCCGCCGCCAGCGCGCTGCGCCTGGGCAGCGCCGAGGGCGCAGCGGTGGCCACCGCCGCCCTGCCCTACGAGGTGCCGCTGGGCGAGGCCGCCCAGGCCGCTGGCTGAACCCACAGGGACCTGCCATGAGCGATCACCTCTACGTCTATTTCCGCGTCCCGGAAGCCGTCGCCGCCGAGGCGCTACCGCACTGGCACCGCTGGATGGAGACGGTCGCCGAAGCAACCGGAATTGGTGGTACGCTGATGCGCAGGCCGGAAACCCGCGCCGGCGTGCAGACCTGGATGGAATGCTACGCCGACGTGCCGCCTGCTTTCGATGCCACGCTGGAAGGCCTGTGGCGGCAGAGCGGGCTGGACCAATGGGTGGATGGCGAGCGGCGGGCCGAGCACTTTGTGGACCTGGACGTGCTATAGACGTCTGCCGTTGGACTGAAGTACGCCGGGTGCCACTGCAGCAACCCCGGCGGCAAAGGAAGCAAAGCGATGTGTCTGATCCTGGTTGCCTGGCAATCCCACCCGGACTATGCCCTGGTCGTCGCCGGCAACCGCGATGAATTCTATGTCCGCCCCGCGGCGGCCGCGCACTGGTGGCAGGATGCACCGCAGGTGCTGGCTGGGCGCGACCTGGCGGAAGTCATCGGCGAGCCTGGCACCTGGATGGGCGTCAACGCCGACGGCCGCTTCGCCGCACTGACCAACTACCGCGCCCCGTCCGAAAAACGCACCGACGCGCGCTCGCGCGGCGAGCTGGTGGCCGGCTTCCTGCGCGGCCATACGGCCCCGTTCGATTACCTGGACGGCCTCGCCGGCGAAGACGGCTGCTACAACGGCTTCAACCTGCTGGCGAGCGACCTGCGTGAACTCTGGTGGTACAGCAACCGCTCCGCCTCGCGCCAGCCGCAACGGCTGCGCCCGGGGCTGTACGGCCTGTCCAACGCCCTGCTCGACACGCCCTGGCCCAAGGTGCGCAGCCGCGTGGGCGCGCTGGCCGAGGTGCTGGCCGCCGACAGCGGCCAGGCCAACGCCAGCGCCGAGCCCTACCTGCAAATGCTCGCCGACGCGCGCCAGGCGGCGGATTTCGAACTGCCAGCCACGGGCGTGGCGCCGGAATGGGAAAAGCTGCTGTCGTCGGCATTCATCCGCTCGCCGCTGTACGGCACGCGCGCCAGCACGGTGCTGCGCGTGCGCCACGATGGCCGTTTCGACCTGAGCGAGCGCAGCTTCGACGCCGACGGGCGCATCGGCGACGTCAACTTCCACGGCAAGCTGAACCTGCAACGCGACACCGGCATCGTGCCCGCGCCACGCTGAAGCACGGATTCCCGGCGTTCAGCCGGCCAGCCGCTTGCGCATCTCCACGTGCGGGATGCCCGCCTCTTCGAATTCCGGCCCCACCTGAGCAAAGCCCACGCGCGCATAGAACGGCGCCGCGTGCGTCTGCGCATTGAGTACCAGTTCCGGGTAGCCAAGCGCCTCAGCCTTGCGCATCAGCGCATCCAGCACCAGTGCGCCGACGCCGGTGCCGCGCGCGGACTTCAGCACCGCCATGCGCCCGATATGGCCATCTGGCAGCAGCCGTCCGGTGGCGACCGGCGTGCCATCCTCGGCCAGCGCCAGCGCGTGCCAGCTCGGCTCGTCCCATTCATCCCATTCCAGCTCCACCGGCACGCCCTGCTCTTCGACGAAGACGGTGTAGCGGATGGCGCGCGCGCGTTCGCGGGCTTCGGACCAGGGGCAGATCAGGACGGTGACGGGCATGGCGGTGCAATCAGGCTGGTTGAATGGCAGCGCCCGAAATCCGGGCGGGCGCTCATCATACGCCAGTGGTGCGGGGCGCGCATATTGCACCAAAGTGGACCAAAGACGACATCTTCCGCACCAGATTAGGGTTTGCCCGGGGAGGCATCCCTTTAGCAAATTTGTATGATGACCTTATTACCCAATGACCCGGAGACTTCCGTGTTCCAGAAAGTCCCAGCCCGCGCCCTGACCGACAACGTCGCCGAACAGTTGCTGGACAAGATCCAGAGCGGCGCCTTTGCCCGCGGCGCCAAGCTGCCGACCGAGGCGGTGCTGTCCGAGGAATTCGGCGTCAGCCGCACCGTGGTGCGCGAAGCCATCTCCCGGCTCAAGTACGAAGGCGTGGTGGAGTCGCGCCAGGGCAGCGGCGTGTTCGTGACGCTACAGGCCGGCATCCGGCCGCTGCGCATCGACTACACCGAAACCGGCACGCTGGAATCGGTGCTGCAGATCGTCGAGTTGCGCCGCGCGATCGAGGCCGAGGTGGCCGCGCAGGCCGCCCGCCGCCGCACCGATGCGTCGATGGCAGCCATCGACGCCGCGCTGGCCCGGCTCGACGAAGAGGTAGCGCAAGGCGGCGACGGCGTGACCGAAGACGTGGCCTTCCACCGTGCCATCGCCGAGGCCACCGGCAACCCGTATTTCCTGAAGACGCTGGCCTTCCTCAGCCAGTACCTGGAAGCGGCCACGCGCGTGACCCGGACCAACGAGGCGCGCCGCGCGGACTTTTCGCGCCAGGTGCGTGAAGAACACCAGGCCATCGTCGCCGCCATCCGCGCAGGCGACCCGCTGGCCGCGCGCAATGCCGCGCAGAACCATATGTACAACGCCGCGCACCGGCTGGCCCAGCTGGGTGCCGACGAGAGCGGCGAAGCGCACGGCGCCACCAACTGACGCGCGCGCAAGCCCGAACCATCGAATTATCCGTATCTGTTTCAGGAGTCCCTTCATGTCCAGGAATATCGGCGTCATCGGCCTTGGTGCCATGGGCTTTGGTGTCGCGCAGTCGCTGCTGCGTGCCGGCTTCAACGTGCACGCGTGCGACCTGCGCCCCGAAGTGCTGCAGCGCTTTGCCGATGCCGGCGGTGTGCCGTGCGCCTCGCCCGCCGAGCTGGGCAGCCGTTGCGACGTGGTGCTGACGCTGGTGGTCAACGCGCAGCAGACCGAGGCCGTGCTGTTCGGCGCCAACGGTGCCGCGGCCGCGATGGAGCCGGGCAAGCTGGTGATCGCCAGCGCCACCGTGCCGCCGGGCTTTGCCCAGGCGCTGGGCCGCCGGCTGGCGGAACAGGGCCTGCTGATGCTGGACGCACCGGTCTCCGGCGGCGCAGCGCGCGCCGCCAGCGGCGAAATGACCATGATGACCTCCGGCCCGGCCGAAGCCTACTCGCTGGCCGAGGACGTGCTGGCCGCCATCGCCGGCAAGGTGTACCGCCTGGGCGCCGCGCACGGCGCGGGCTCCAAGGTCAAGATCATCAACCAGCTGCTGGCCGGCGTGCATATCGCCGCGGCCGCCGAGGCGATGGCACTGGGCCTGCGCGAAGGCGTGGACCCGGATGCGCTCTATGACGTGATCACGCACAGCGCGGGCAACTCGTGGATGTTCGAGAACCGCGTGCCCCATATCCTGAAGGGCGACTACACGCCGCTGTCAGCGGTCGATATCTTCGTCAAGGACCTGGGCATGGTGCTCGACACCGCGCGCCACAGCAAATTCCCGCTGCCGCTGTCGGCGGCCGCGCACCAGATGTTCATGATGGCTTCCACCGCCGGCCATGGCGGCGAGGACGACTCGGCCGTGATCAAGATCTTCCCGGGCATCGAACTGCCGGGCAAGGCCGAATAAGAGGGGCGCACGATGACCGCAGGCACCCTCGCCCATCGCCCGCTTTTGGGCTGCATCGCCGACGATTTCACCGGCGCCACCGACCTCGCCAACACGCTGGTGCGCAATGGCATGCGCACCGTGCAGACCATCGGCCTGCCCGACGTGGGCGCCGTGCAGGACATTGGCGAAGCCGATGCGCTGGTGGTGGCGCTCAAGTCCCGCACCATCCCGGCCGTCGAGGCCGTGGCCCAGTCGCTGGCCGCGCTGCAATGGCTGCGCGCGCAGGGCTGCCGCCAGTTTGTCTTCAAGTACTGCTCCACCTTCGACTCAACCGATGCCGGCAATATCGGCCCGGTGGCCGAAGCGCTGCTGGCGGCGCTGGACAGCGATTTCACCATCGCCTGCCCGGCCTTTCCCGAGAACGGCCGCACCATCTTCCGCGGCCACCTGTTCGTGGGCGACGTGCTGCTCAATGAATCGGGCATGGAGCACCATCCGCTGACGCCGATGACCGATGCCAGCCTGGTGCGCGTGCTGCAGCGCCAGAGCAAGAGCAAGGTCGGCCTGCTGCGCTACGACGCGGTGGCACGCGGCGCGCAGGCCACGGCCGAGCGTATCGCCGCGCTGCGCAGCGACGGCGTGCGGCTGGCGATAGCCGACGCGGTATCCGACGCGGACCTGTTTACGCTGGGCGAAGCCTGCGCCAACCTGCCGCTGATTACCGGCGGCTCCGGCATCGCGCTGGGACTGCCCGGGAATTTCCGCCGTGCCGGCCTGCTGCCGCAGCGCGGTGACGCCGCTTCGGTGCCTGCCATCGACGGCCCGGGCGTGGTGCTGGCCGGCAGCGCCTCGCGCGCGACCAATAGCCAGGTGGCACGCTGGCTGGAACAAGGCCGCCCGGCGCTGCGCATCGACCCGCTCGCGCTGGCGCGCGGCGAAGCCGTGGCCGACTCGGCGCTGGCCTTTGCTGCCGCGCATGACGAACCTGTGCTGATCTACGCCACCTCCAGCCCCGATGAAGTCAAGGCCGTGCAGGCCGAACTGGGCGTTGAGCGCGCAGGACACCTGGTCGAGCAGTGCCTGGCCACGGTTGCCGCCGGGCTGCTGGCACGCGGTACGCGCCGCTTCGTCGTGGCCGGCGGCGAAACCTCCGGCGCGGTGGTGCAGGCGCTGGGCGTGCGCGCCTTGCGTATCGGCGCGCAGATTGCACCGGGCGTGCCGGCCACCGTCACGCTGGATGCAAAGCCGCTGGCGCTGGCGCTCAAGTCGGGCAACTTCGGTGGCCCGGACTTCTTTGACGAGGCGCTGCGCCAGCTTGGAGGCCAGTCGTGAGTACGGAAAACCAGCTGCGCGAAGAGATCTGCCGCATCGGCGCCAGCCTGTACCAGCGCGGCTATACCGTGGGCTCGGCCGGCAATATCAGCGCGCGGCTGGACGACGGCTGGCTGATCACGCCGACCGATGCCTGCCTGGGCATGATGGACCCGGCCGCGGTTGCCAAGGTGGCCACTGATGGCAGCTGGGTCTCCGGCGACAAGCCGTCCAAGACGCTGACGCTGCATCGCGCGATCTACGACAACAACCCCGGGGCGCACGCCGTGGTGCATACGCACTCGACGCACCTCGTGGCCCTGACGCTGGCTGGTGTCTGGCAACCGGACGACGTACTGCCGCCGCTCACGCCGTATTACGTGATGAAGGTCGGCCATATCCCGCTGATTCCCTACCATCGCCCCGGCGATCCGGCCGTGGCCGCGCGCGTGGCCACGCTGGCCGCGCAGGTGCGTGGCGTGCTGCTGGAGCGCCTCGGCCCGGTGGTGTGGGAATCCAGCGTCTCGCGCGCCGCGTTCGCGCTGGAAGAACTGGAGGAGACCGCCAAGCTATGGATGACGATGAAAGACACGCCGGGCTTCGCCGCCCGCGCGGCGCTGCCCGACGGCGCACTGGCTGAGTTGCGCGACGCCTTCCAGGCGCGCTGGTAACAACCGCTTTTCCCCGATAAACGACGGCTTCACCCGGCGCGGTTGCCTAGCGGCCACCGTGCGGGGGACGCGCATGCCTGCATTCCGCGCGCCGCCGCATTAGACCCACCACCATACCCGGAGACCACCGTGAATCCAAACCAATCGGCGGCGAGCGTGCCCGCCCTTGACAGCCTGGGCGGCAACGCCCGGCTGGACACCGAAGCCCAGATCGAAAAACGCGCCTACAGCAAGGTGTTCTGGCGTGTCATGCCGTTCCTGATGCTGTGCTACGTGGTCGCCTACCTCGACCGCGTCAACGTCGGCTTCGCCAAGCTGCAGATGGGCCAGGACCTGGCCTTCTCCGAGACCGTATTCGGCCTCGGCGCCGGCCTGTTCTTTATCGGCTACTTCCTGTTCGAGGTGCCCAGCAACCTGCTGATGCACCGCATCGGCGCGCGCATCTGGATCGCGCGCATCATGATCACCTGGGGCATCATCTCGGCGCTGTTCCTGTTCGTGAAGACGCCGACCCAGTTCTACACGATGCGATTCCTGCTCGGCCTGGCCGAAGCGGGCTTCTACCCCGGCGTGATCCTGTACCTGACCTACTGGTTCCCGGCCAACCGCCGCGGCAAGATGATCGCGCTGTTCATGTCGGGCATCCCCATTGCAGGCATGTTCGGCAACCCGCTGTCGGGCTGGATCATGGATGCCTTCAACGGCGTGCACGATATGCGTGGCTGGCAATGGATGTTCCTGATCGAGGCGCTGCCCGCGTTCGTGATCGGCGTGGTGACGATCTTCGTGCTGCGCGACGGCATCGACAAGGCACCGTGGCTCGACGCCGATGAAAAGCGCGTGCTCAAGCGCAATATCGAGGAAGACCAGCGCAACGCCCTTAACGCCGCCACCGCCGCCGGCAAGTCCCACGGCCACTCGCTGGGCGCGGTGTTCTCCGACCGCCGCGTGTGGTGGATGTGCCTGATCTACTTCTGCTTCGTCACCGGCCAATACGCTCTGACCTTCTGGATGCCCACGCTGGTGAAGGCCAGCGGCGTGACCGGCAACCTGAACATCGGCCTGCTGTCGGCGATCCCCTTCATCTGCGCCGTGGTCGTGATGAACATCCTGGGCCACAGCGCCGACGCCCGCCGCGAGCGCCGCTGGCACCTGATCGTGCCGGCGCTGATGGGTGCCTTGGGCTTTGCCATTGCTGCCTCGTTCACCAACAATACAACGGTGGCCATCGCCGCACTGTCGCTGGCCGCTGCCGGGGTGCTGACCTGCGCGCCTCTGTTCTGGTCGCTGCCGACCTCGTTCCTGTCGGGCATTGCCGCCGCTTCTGGTATTGCCGTGGTGAATTCGGTCGGCAACCTGGCCGGCTTCGTGTCGCCGTACATGGTCGGCGCGCTGAAGGACATGACGCACAGTACGCAGCTGCCCATGTACGTGCTGTCCGCGATCCTGGTCGTCGGCGCCGTGCTGGTGTGGCTGACGCCCGCTAAACTGGTCAACCGTTGATCCTGGCCGGCCCGCTTTCGACCTAGCCTCGATCGGGCCGGTTCCGTACTACCGCTTTGGAGTTCCCATGCCGCGCTTCGCCGCAAATCTCTCGATGATGTACAACGAGCACGCTTTCCTGGACCGCTTCGCCGCTGCCGCGGCGGACGGCTTCCGGGCGGTGGAGTACCTGTTCCCCTACGAGCACGCCGCCACCGAGCTGCGCGCGCGCCTGGACGCGAACGGTCTCACGCAGGCGCTGTTCAACGCCCCGCCGGGCGACTGGGCAGCCGGTGAGCGCGGCTTGGCTGCGCTGCCGGGACGCGAGGCGGAGTTCCGCGACGCCGTCGGCCGCGCATTGGAATACGCTGGCGTGATCGGCAATGACCGCGTGCACGTGATGGCGGGGCTAGTGCCGGCCGGTGCCGACCGCGCCCGCCACCGCGCCGCCTACCTGGAGAATGTGGCCTTCGCCGCCAAGGCCGCTGCCGCACAGGGCATCACCATCGTGCTCGAACCGATCAACACGCGCGACATGCCAGGCTACTTCCTGAACCGCCAGGACGATGCGCAGGCAATCTGCAAGGAGATCGGCGCGGCCAACCTGAAGGTGCAGTTCGACTGCTATCACTGCCAGATCGTCGAGGGTGATATCGCGATGAAACTGAAGCGCGACATGTCCGGCATTGGCCATATCCAGATCGCCGGCGTGCCCGAGCGCCATGAACCGGACCTGGGCGAACTGAACTACCCCTATCTGTTCGAGGTCATCGACGGGCTCGGCTACGAAGGCTGGATCGGCTGCGAATATCGCCCCCGCGCCGGCACTTCCGAGGGCCTGGGCTGGCTCAAGCCTTACCTCGGCCGCTGATCCTTCGCGCAAACCCAAAGAACAAATCCTTCCTGCCTTGACATTCTCCCCTCGCTAAAGGGAGGAGATTCCCTCTGCAGGCGATCGATGTCCCGATCGGGCAAGGATATTTAACGCAGCGTTCACATCGCGATCATGTACGGCACCGCATTCACTGCATACCCACTGCCTTATTCCGAGGTCTGCGATACCTTTCGGCCTCCCCGGCGGCATCGCGTCGCACGAAGAACAAACCTGGGTGGTGAAACGTTCGTCGACTTCCTCATACCACGCGCCATGCGCAATCGCCTTGTACGCGAGCATTGTGCGGAAGGTCGACCAGCCCGCATCGAGGACGGACTTCGCCATGCTGGTTTTGGCGAGGCCGGCGGCGTTCACATGCCCCACCGCGATGTAGTCAAAGTCCCGCACGATGCGATGCGAGAGCTTGTGCAGGAAGTCACGCCTTGCGTTGGTGATGCGGGCGTGAAGGTTCGTCGCCTGTCGCCGCTTGCGCGCACGCTGCGCTTTGGCCAGCGCTTGCTCGAGTCGGCCAAGGTGGCGCGGATTCTCGAACTTCTCGCCGGTGGACAGCGTGGCAATGTCCTTCAAGCCCAGATCGATGCCGACGCCGCGTTCCGGGCAGCGGGCCTGGGTGTCGGCAACTTCAATCACGATGTTCAGGAACCCGGAATGGATGCGCAGTTCCTTGCTGCTGCCGGTGGTCAACACGTTCAGATCGAAACCCGTGGGCCATTTCTTGCCCCACTTGAGTGCGTGCTTCTGCGTGTCGTTGCAGAAGTTCCAGACGTAGTTCACCGCGCGGCTCTGCTGATTGAGCAGGCCGTTCAGCGACTTCACCCGGCAGCGATAGACCAGAAGCATGCCGGTCATTCTAATATGGGATTGCTTGCTGCCGGCAGCACTCCTTTCACTCCCCGCCCTGAAGGGCGAGGTTTCTCGGAGCAAGTCTGATGAACGTACTGATTACCGGCGGCGCCGGCTTCCTCGGCCTGCAACTCGCCCGCCTGCTGCTGCAACGCGGCACCCTGAACCTGGACGGCCAGCCCGTCGCCATCGACCGCCTGACGCTGCTCGACGTGGTAGCGCCGCAAGGCCTGGACGATGCGCGCGTGCGCGTGGTGACGGGCGACCTGTCCGACCCGGCCGTGCTGCGCCAGGCCATCGACAAGGACACCGGCGCCGTGTTCCACCTGGCGGCCGTGGTCAGCGGCCAGGCCGAGGCGGATTTCGATCTCGGCATGCGCGTCAACCTGGACGCCTCGCGCGCGCTGCTGGAAACCTGCCGTGAGCTGGGCCACCAGCCGCGCGTGCTGTTCACCAGCTCGGTCGCGGTCTACGGCGGCCAGTTGCCGCCGGTGGTGCAGGACGACACCGCGCTGAGCCCGCAATCGTCGTACGGCGTGCAGAAGGCCATCGGCGAGCTGCTGCTGTCGGACTACAGCCGCCGCGGCTTTGTCGACGGCCGCGTGCTTCGGCTGCCCACCATCAGCGTGCGCCCGGGCAAGCCCAATGCGGCGGCCTCGTCGTTCGCCAGCGGCATCATCCGCGAGCCGCTGTCGGGTGTCAGCGCCAATTGCCCGGTGGCACCGGACACGCCGCTGTGGCTGCTGTCGCCGCGCGCAGCGGTGGCGGCACTGGTCAATGGCATCGAACTGGCCGGCGAACGGCTGGGCAACCGCCGCGTGGTGAACCTGCCGGGCCTGTCGGTCACGGCTGCCGGCATGGTCGACGCCCTGCGCCGCGTGGCGGGCGATGCCGTGGCGGACCGCGTGACGTGGGAGCGCGAAGCGCGCGTGGAGAACATCGTCGGCACCTGGCCGGCGGCGTGGAATGCGGAGCGTGCGCAGTCGCTGGGGTTCCAGAGCGATGCGAGCTTTGATGAGGTGATTCGGGCTTATATGGAGGATGCGGGGCTGAGCAAGTAAAGCCAGGCCGGCTTCCTTCGCGACATACTGGCATCTCCCGCGGGCCGGCCCCCTTTCCCGTGCGCGGGAGAGGGGGCCGGGTCAAGCAGAGGCGAAGACGTCAGTTCCAGATGGGATCCTCTTTCTGCTGCTGTGCCTTGGACTTCGATGTCCAGTACGCACCGATCTGACGTTCGGTGACGTAACCCGACTTCTTGACATCGATCTTGTCAAAGTGCTTGTAGACTACCGGCGCGCCTGCCTGGGCTTCTTCGCGGCTTAGCTTCCCGTCGTGGTTGGTATCGGCAATCTTGAAACGCTCGGAGATTTTGGCCTTGGCTTCGGCGGTAGTCGATGGCGCTGGCGGAATTTGGGTGGATTCCGCGCTTTGCGGGGCTGTTGATTCCGGTTTCTGCTGGGCGCTCGCCGCCGTAAAAGCGAGCACCATCATCACTGTCAAGCCGACTGCAGGCAGCTTACGCATGGTCATTGCCGTCTCCTCATGGTTTGTGATTCGACATTGCCTTCCTAAAGAATGCTTCGGCAACGAAGATCCTCTTTGAGCACTGGCTCACACCGATTCTAGGCAAGCGATCCCTACTTACCAACATCTTTGTGTTACAGGTCGCGACAGCTGATGCAGGACACCGATAATTCTTGCTGCACCTGGAATCCGGCGGCGCGCTACCGGCAAGGCGGGCGGCGTCATTCGGTGACGCCTTGCCTCACACCGCCGGCTTCACCACCTCATACCCTTCAATCGTCTCCCTTACCTGCCCCGGAATCGCCGCCGATTTCTGCGTGGCCGGGTCCGCGCACACATAGACGATCTCACCGGTGATCAGGTGCTCGTCGCCGCGGAACATCTCCACCCGGAACAGCATGCTCGAGCGCCCCAGGCGCGACATGCGGCCGCGGATTTCCAGCTCGTCGTCAAAGCGCGCCGAGGCGTGGTATTCCAGCGTGGACTTGACCACGAAGATGTCCACGCCATGCGCGTGCAGCACGTCTTCCGGATAGCGGATGCCCAGCGCGCGCCAGTACTCGGTCACGCAGATATCGCAGTACGTCAGGTAGTGCGCGTTGAAGACGATCGACTGCGGATCGACTTCGGCCCAGCGCACGCGCAGGGGGATGCTGTGGCGGAAATCCTCTTTGGCCATCGGCTTGGTCTCCTTGTTTGTCGTGGCTTGTCAAGGCACCAGGCCGCCGGCCCGCCGGACAGGGCCGGCAGGCGCGGCGGCCTGAATCGATGATGGTGGCGGCAGGCTGATCGCGTTATTGCGCCTTGGCCAGCCCCAGCTTCTCGATGATCGCCTTTTCCTTCTTGACGGTCTCGGCCGCAAACTGCGCGTATTGCTGGCTGTTCATGTAGTACGGCTCCATGTCGAACTTGGCCAGCGATTCGCGGTAGTTCGGCATGTCCATGGCCTTCTTGAAGGCGTCATGCAGCTTCTGCACGATCTTCGGGTCGGTACCCTTGGGCGCGACCAGACCGAACGGCGAGGTCTGCACGATGCCGATGCCCAGTTCCTTCAGCGTCGGCACGTTGGGGAAGCGCGCCGAGCGCTTCTCGCCCCAGGTCGACAGCAGGCGCAGCTTGCCCTGCTCCACATACGGTGCCCACGCCGGCGTGTCGGCCACCGACATCACGTGGCCGCCCAGCAGCGCCTGCATCGACTCGGAATTGCCCTTGTAGGGGATGTGCGAGAACTGCACGCCCTGCTTCATGGCCAGCTCTTCCATGGTCAGGTGCAGCGTGGTCATGGAGCCCGGCGAGCCGTAGGTCAGCTTGCCCGGGTTGGCCTTGGCGTAGGCGATGTACTCCTGCATCGTCTTGATCGGCGAATCGGCCGGCACCACCAGGCCGAACGAATAGCCGGCGAGGTTGATGATGTAGCTCAGGTCCTTGACCGGGTCCCAGTTGATCTTGGTGGTGTACGGCAGGCGGTAGACCGGCATGGCCACCTGGGCCAGCGTGTAGCCGTCCGGCGCGGTGGCCTGCATCATCTGCGCGGGCAGCACGCCGCCCGCGCCGGGCTTGTTCTCGACGATCACGGGCTGGCCCAGGATCTTGGAGGCGTTGTCGGCCAGCACGCGGAACGGGATATCCGTGGAGCCGCCGGCGGTGTAGCCGATCACCAGGCGGATCGGGCGCTGCGGGAACTTGTCGGCCTGTGCCTGGGCGGGCATGGCGGCAAGGCCCAGTGCCGCGGTGGCGGCGGCGATGCCCGCGCGGGCGATGAAGTGGCGGCGTTGCATTTTGTCTCCTTGTGCTGCAAGTCACTGCTGAAAATGGAAGGCCGGGCCGGTGCGGCGCTGACCGCGGCTGCTGGTCTAGTTGTGCGGTGTGCCGAACGCGGCGCGCAGCGCGGCAACGGCGTCGGCATGTGCCTGCGCCACCGCCGGCACGAACCGGCCCAGCTTGAAGAAATCATGGATCATGCCGGGGTAGTCCGCCAGCGTGGCGGCCACGCCGGCGGCGCGCAGCTTCTCTGCGTAGGCCACGCCCTCGTCGTGCAGCGGGTCGTAGCCGGCCACGGCGATCCAGGCAGGGCATGTGCCGCGCACCTCGGCGCCGGTGCCGCCGCCGTCCAGCGGGGCGAAACGCCAGTCGTCGCGGCTGGCTTCCTGGTCCAGGTACTGGGCAAAGAACCAGCGGATCATGTCCGCCGTCAGCAGGTAGCCATCGGCCAGCGCGCGGTGCGACGGCGTGTCCTGGCGCGCACAGGTGCCGGGATAGATCAGCAACTGCAGCACGGGCGCCAGGCCCGTATTGCGGGCCTCCACGGCACACGCCGCGGCCAGCGTGCCGCCGGCGCTGTCGCCTCCCAGCGCGATGCGCGCCGGGTCGGCACCCAGCCGGTCGGCTTCGGCGAAGACCCAGTGCAGCACGTCGAAAGCGTCGTTGGCCGCCGTCGGGAAACGCCATTGCGGCCCGAGCCGGTAGTCCACCGACAGCACCATGCAGTCCGCCTGGCCACACAGCAGCCGGCACAGTGGATCGTGCGAATTGACGCTGCCGACCGTGAAGCCGCCGCCGTGGAAATACACCAGCAAGGGCAGCGGTTCAGTCCAGCTGGCCTCGCGCGGGGTGTAAAGCCTGACCGGAATGGCGTGGCCGTCGCACGCCGGCACCAGCAGGTCTTCCGCCATATGCACGGGCGGCGGGTTGATATCCAGGATCGGCGCGCTTTTCTCGTAGGCGATCTTGGCGTCCTCCGGCGCCATCGCGTGGATCGGCGGCCGCTTGGCGCGCGCGATCAGCTCCAGCAGCGCGGCCACCTGCGGGTCGAGCGGGCTGGACGGCAGGCCGGGCGTGGCGGGCGCATCAGGGCTGGAAGACGGTACGGCGGACATAGGGAATAACGCGGATCCGGACCCGGCGCCAGCGGCGCGCAGAAGCTCTGGCACGTCGCCCGCATCGGGAGAAGTTCGAATTATGAACGATCGTTCGATTTTAGTATGATGCCAGATGTTCCAGGTGCCCGGCAGTACGAGATAACCCCGAAAAATCCCTGTCAGCCTGCCACGCGGCAAGTTTTTGGGCGATGATCGGCTGAAGCGGTCCCGAGGGCTCCGGAAACAGCAATGCAGGCCCATTGAAACCCAAGACAGCGTGCCTGGCGAGTATCCGGTCCAGGCCCGTGCAAAAGACAATTTCGCGGCAGATCCCGGCAGGAGACAAGCAAACATGGCGTTTATCTACTATCTGACCCACATCCACCTGGATTTCGGCGCCGTAAGCCTGCTCAAGTCCGAATGCGAGCGCATCGGCATCCGCCGCCCGCTGCTGGTGACCGACAAGGGCGTGGTCGCCGCCGGCGTGGCGCAGCGTGCCGTTGATGCGATGCAGGGCCTGCAGGTTGCAGTGTTCGATGAAACCCCATCGAACCCGACCGAGGCCATGGTGCGCAAGGCCGCCGCGCAGTACCGCGAGGCCGGCTGCGACGGGCTGGTGGCGGTGGGCGGCGGCTCGTCGATCGACCTGGCCAAGGGTATCGCCATCCTGGCCACGCATGAGGGCGAGCTGACCACCTATGCCACCATCGAAGGCGGCAGCGCCAAGATCACCGACAAGGCGGCGCCGCTGATCGCGGTGCCCACCACCTCGGGCACCGGCAGCGAGGTAGCACGCGGCGCCATCATCATCCTGGACGACGGCCGCAAGCTGGGCTTCCATTCCTGGCACCTGCTGCCCAAGTCCGCAGTCTGCGACCCCGAACTGACGCTGGGGCTGCCCGCCGGGCTGACCGCGGCCACCGGCATGGATGCAATCGCGCACTGCATCGAGACCTTCCTGGCCCCCGCCTTCAACCCGCCCGCGGACGGCATTGCGCTGGATGGCCTGGAGCGCGGCTGGGGCCATATCGAGCGCGCCACCCGCGACGGCCAGGACCGCGACGCGCGCCTGAACATGATGAGCGCATCGATGCAGGGCGCAATGGCCTTTCAGAAGGGGCTGGGCTGCGTGCATTCGCTGTCGCACCCGCTGGGCGGGCTGAAGATCGACGGCCGCACCGGCCTGCACCACGGCACCCTCAATGCGGTAGTGATGCCCGCGGTGCTGCGCTTCAATGCCGACGCGCCCACGGTGGTGCGCGACGACCGCTACGCACGCCTGCGCCGCGCCATGCACCTGCCCGACGGCGCCGATATCGCGCAGGCCGTGCACGACATGACCGCGCGCCTGGGGTTGCCCACCGGGCTGCGCCAGATGGGCGTCACCGAGGACATGTTCGACAAGGTGATTGCCGGTGCGCTGGTCGATCACTGCCACAAGACCAACCCGAAAGACGCCAGCGCCGCGGATTATCGGCGTATGCTTGAGCAGTCCATGTAGCACACAGCAGCTTCCCGCCGGTCAGACCGACCAAGCGGCTGTCCGGCGGCCCTCCCCTCCACAGCGCAGGAGACAACATGAGCGGCGAGCATTTGCAGGTAGTCCATGGCGATATCACCCGGATGGAGGTCGATGCCATCGTCAACGCGGCCAATAGCGGCCTGTTGGGCGGCGGTGGCGTAGACGGGGCCATCCACGGGGCCGGCGGCTCCGCCATCAAGGAGGCCTGCCGCGCGATCCGCGACGCGCAGGGCGGCTGCCCCACCGGCGAGGCGGTGATCACCACCGGCGGCCACCTGCCGGCGCCATACGTGATCCACGCGGTCGGGCCGGTCTGGCAAGGCGGCGACCAGGGCGAGGACGAACTGCTCGCCAACGCCTACCGCAACAGCATCCGGCTGGCGGCGCAGCACCACCTGCGCAGGCTGGCCTTTCCCAATATCAGCACCGGCATCTACGCCTTCCCGCGCGAGCGCGCGGCGGACATCGCCATCGCCGCGGTGCGCGAGGCTCTGGCCGGGGCGCCGGAGATCGAGCAGGTCACCTTCGTCTGCTTCGACGACGAGAACTACCGCCTGTACCGCGAGCGGTTGTCCTGAGACGGATCGCGGGGCGTGCCCCGCGATCCGCACCGCCTGCGTCAGAACTTGTGGCGCAGGCCCACGGGCAACACCGCCTGGCTGTCATCGGCCGACGGACACACGCCGTTGATCGCGGCCACCGCGCGCTGGCCGGTGCAATCGATCCCCGATGCCTTCTGGTAGATCGCCATTCGGTGCGCCTGGAGCGTCGTTGATGCCGCAGCCCCTGGCATAGTCCGCGGCCACACGCTCATCAGCAATGCCGGCGTCACCTGGTACTTGAAGCTGGCTTCCACGTTGTTGAAGATCGCGGTGCCGTGATGCGTGGCCGGCGCTCCGGCGCAGTCGTCGGCGAACGCCTGCACCGTTGCCATCGGCAGCACCACCGGCAACAGGCCGTTGCGCACGCAGTTGTTGTGGAAGATGGCACCGAAGCCAGGCGCGACGATGGCGCGGATGCCGAACTCCTTCAGCGTCCACACCGCATGCTCGCGCGAGGAGCCGCAGCCGAAATCGCTTCCGGCCAGCAGGATCGACGCCCCGGTGTACGCCGGCTGGTTCAGCACGAACAAGGGAGCGAGGCTGCGGTCCGTTCCCGCCAGGTAGCGCCAGCCGAGAACAGGCCCTCGGCCAGCCCGTGCTTGGAGACACGCTTCATTTCCCGCGACGGGATAATGGCGTCGGTGTCGAGGCATATCGCGCTGGCATAGGCGCCGACCACGGCGCTGGCGCCAGCCTCGTTCATCTTCTCGACTTCGGCTGCGACTCGGCATCGCCCAGCACCGCTTCCAGCCTGGCGCCGCCCAGCGACTTCATGCCGCCGGCGGCGTGACGAAGGTCCCCTGCCCCGGCCGCCGGTAAATCAGCCCTTCCTTGTGCAGCTCGGCCAGCGCCCGCCGCACGGTCACGCGCGCCACCCGGTCCTGCTCCATCAGCCCGAATTCGGGCGGCAGGCCGCTCACGTCATAGACCCCGTTGAGGATTTTCTGGCGCAATACGAGGTAAATGCGGTGATAACGCAGCATCGGTGAGCTCTGGTTTCCCATGAATGGCAGTCGTTATCTTCCAAGTCTGGCGCGGCCGCTGCCTTCCCTTCGGCCAATTAATACCATTGGCATCAATTAGATATCACTAAGGGACCAGTACGAACCAATTTCGGCAAACTCGCTGGAGCATGACTGGTTCGCCGGGTGGAAGAGGAGATGGGGGGCGGCGCCGCGATGGCAATGGAAGAGGAAGAAGGCAAGACCAGCCCCCGGGGGCTGGTCTTGCCCGGATCAGGACACAGGCAGCGCGCTGCGGATCAGCAGGTTGACCCGCTCCGGCTGCTCGTGGATCACCCAGTGGGTGCCCTCGGGGATGCGTTCCACGCGCAGGTCCGGCACGAAGTCACCCAGCCCGTCCACCAGTGATTTCGGCAGCGCGCGGTCGCGCTCGCCCCAGATCACCAGCGTGGGCACCCTGACCACAAAGGCGGCCGAATCCAGGCGCGAGATGTCGGGCGGCGGCTCGCCCTCGCCCGGCGGGTGCATGGGCGAGGCGCGGTAGAAATTGACGCCGCCGGTGAGCGGATGGACGCCGGCGTCCTGGCCTTCGCCCGGCTGGGACCATGCCGCGTGGTACCTGGCGCGCGTCTCGGGCGTGTACCAGGCCGCCGGCTTGCCGTCGGCATCGGCCAGCATCCGGTCCAGCAGCGCGAAGTCGTTGGCGGCCAGTGCCTTTTCCGCGCCCGGCTTGCGCAGCCAGTTCATGTACGCGGAAGCGGCCTGCTGCTCGGGATCGGTGGCCAGTGCGCGCGCAAACAGGTACGGATGCGGCGAGTTGACGATGATGAGCTGGCGCACCAGCCGCGGGAACTGGATCGCCAGGTTCCAGCAGATCGCCCCGCCCCAGTCGTGCGCCACCACCACGGCCTGGTCATAGCCCAGCGCGCTGACCAGCTGCACCAGGTCTTCGACGATATGGCGCGGCCGGTAGGCCTCGACCTCGGCGGGCTTGCTCGACAGGTTGTAGCCGCGCAGGTCCGGCGCCACGGCAAAATGCGTGCGCCCGAACTCGGCCAGCTGGGCCTCCCATTCGAACCAGAATTCAGGAAAGCCGTGCACGAACAGCATCAGCGGCTTGCCGCGCTCGCCCGCGCTGGCGTAGTGCAGGCGGGTGCCGTTGGGCAGCGTGGCGTACTGCAGGTGGCGGATCACGGCGGCGGGGGCAGCCATGTTGTTCTCCATATGCGGTCCTCCTCGTTGTGGCGTTGTGCTGGCGTCAGCCGCGCAACGCGGCAACGAGGCCCGCGCGGACCTCGGGCTTGTCGGCAAACGGATCGCCGGGATTGCGCTGCCCGACGATATCCTCGAAGCGTTGGCGCACGGGGGCGAGCGCCTGGGGGTGGGAATAAATATAGAAGCTTTCGTCGCGGATGGCATCGAAGGTCAGCTGCGCGACCTCGGCGGCGGTCACCTTGCCGGAGCCGACGGCCTTGTCCGACAAGGCCTGCGACACCAGCTGCGAGCGCGTCGGCGGCGCCTGGTTGGCCAGGTCGGCAGGCCGGTTGCGCTGGGACTGGTTGATGCCGGTCGGCACGAAGTACGGGCACAGCACCGAGCAGCGCACCTGCTCCGTCACCAGGCCCAGGTCCTGGTATAGGGTTTCAGTCAAAGCCACCACCGCGTGCTTGGACACGTTGTACACGCCCATTGCCGGCGGGTTCAGCAAGCCCGCCATCGACGCCGTGTTGACGATATGGCCCTGGTAGGCCGGATCCTTCCCTGCCGCGGCCAGCATCAGCGGCGTGAAGATGCGCACGCCGTGCACCACACCGTACAGGTTGACGCCCAGCACCCACTCCCAGTCCTTCTCGGAGTTCTCCCAGATCAGGCCGCCCGCGCCCACGCCGGCGTTATTGAACAGCAGGTTGACCTGGCCGAAGGCCTCGATGGCAGCATCGGCCAGCGCCTGCACCTGGTCGGCACGCGAGACGTCCGTGCGCAGCCCGATCACCGGCACATTGCGTGCCTTGAATTCCGCTACGGTCGCGTCCAGCGCGTCTTCCTGCACATCCGCCAGCACCAGCTTCATGCCGATGTCGGCGGCAATGTGGGCAAACTCCTTGCCGAAACCCGAGGCACCGCCGGTAATGACAGCCACCTTGTTGGAGAAATCCTTCATATCGTCTGTCCTGTTGCGTGATTCGTTTGGGGAACGGTGGGCCGTGTGCCGTGCGCGCGCTCAGGCGGCGCGCTGCACCTGGTAGCCCTGCCGCGGGAAATGCACATTGAGCGCACCGGCGCGCGGGTCCTGGCGGCGCAGCGTGACGCGGCGCGCGGTCAGCGACAGCAGCACGCCGGCCACCGGGTCGCGCGCATAGTCGGTGGGCGTGACGGTGACGGGGTCGCCGGCCTGCAGGCCGGCATCGGCGATGACACCCTCATCCAGCACGACCGGATCGGCACTGCGCGCGGCGCCGATCGCGTCCTCGCTGTCGATCACGCGCGGCCGCCCATGGCCGAAGGTGTTCATGCGCGCATACCAGGCCTGCAGGCGCGGGTAAGCCTCCAGCAGCTGCGCCAGCGCGCCGGCGCGGCGGATAAACCATAGGTTGTGGTACAGCGAGAAATCGGCAACCGACAGCGCCGGCCCGGCCACATGCTCGATCCCGGCCGCGAACTGCGTTTCCAGTTGACCGAACGTTTCATGCAGCAGCGCGGTGGCTTCGGCCAACGGCATGCGCAGCGCATTGGTGTCGCCGCGCATGGCCTTGCGGTCGGCGCTAAAGGCCTGGACCTGCGCCGGCGACAGGTGGCCCAGCATGCTGGCAACGCCGGCTGGCTGGAACACATAGGTCACCGACGCCGTGAACAGCGCCGCATCGAACCAGGCTGCCGCGACCCGCGCCGCCGCGGCCTGGGCCGGCGGATACAGCGCCGGCGTGGGCGCCAGCGCGTCCAGCACCTCGCAGATCAGCGCGGTATCGCAGTAGATATCGGCACCGACCTGCATCACCGGCGTGCGGCGGTAGCCGCCGGTCAGCGCCAGCAGGTCAGGCTTGGGCAGGATGGCGGGGATTTCCACGGCCTGCCACGCCAGTCCCTTGGCGCCCAGCAGCAGGCGGACCTTCTCGGAGAATGGCGAAGTTGCGTACTGGTGAAGAATGATGTCAGCCATGCGGTCCACCTCCATGTTTGCCAGCGGGTGCCGTGCGAATTCAGTCCAGCAGGTCCGGCTGTTCCTTGACGATGCGGGCATAGAGCGGCTGGAACTGGAACCAGCCCGCCTGCGCCGTGCCGACGATCGAATAGGCCTGGCGCGCGGCCGCATCGGAGATCAGCTTCAGCGGCGCCTGGGTGCGCGCCGCGGCGGCTTCGGCCAGCAACTGGACGTGGCAGGAGCGCTCCATGGTGATGAACCACCAGGCGGCTTCGTCCACGGTCTTGCCGACCGTCAGCAGGCCATGGTTCTGCAGGATCGCGGCCTTGTTCTGGCCCAGCGCATTGGCGATGCGCTGGCCCTCGTCGAGTTCCACCACCACGCCGCCGAAATCGTCATAGACCGCATGGTCCTGGTAGAACGCGCACACGTCCTGCGTCAGCGGATCGAGCGGGCGGCCCAGCGTGGACCACGCGCGGCCATAGGTGCTGTGCGAATGCGCGGCCGCGACCGCGTCGGAGCGGGTCTGGTGCACGCGCGAATGGATGGCAAAGGCCGCGGCATTGACCGGGTAGTCACCCTCGACCACGTCGCCGTGGTGGTCACAGCGGATCAGGTTGGAGACCTTGACCTGGCTGAAATGCACGCCGAAGGGATTGACCCAGAAGGTATCGGGAAACTCCGGGTCGCGCGCGGTGATATGGCCGGCCACGCCTTCATCGAAACCGAACCTGGAAAACAGCCGGAAGGCCGCGGCCAGGCGCTGCTTGCGGTGCAGGCGCTCTTCGGCGGCGGTGGCGAACTGCGGCGGGCGCGGCAGGTTGCGGTAGCGGGCCTTGACCTCTTCGGGCAGGCCGGCGCCGATCTCGTCGTCGCTCTGGATTTGCGGGGCTTGCGGGGCATTCATCGGTGTCTCCGTTTTCTTGGTGAAATCCGTTGCCCGCGGCGCGCCCGGCAGGCGCGCCGCGGCCCTGCATGCGCCGATCAGACCAGCTTGACCAGCTGCTTGCCGAAATTCTTGCCCTTGAGCAGGCCGATAAAGGCTTCCGGCGCGCTGGCCAGGCCTTCGGCGATGCTTTCGCGGAACTTGAGCTTGCCCTGTGCGACAGCGGTGCCCAGTTCCTTCAGCGCCTGCGGCCAGACTTCCATGTGCTCGGAGACGATAAAGCCTTCGATGGTCAGGCGCGACACTAGGATCAGCTGCGGGTTCTTCAGCGGCAGCGGCTGGCCGTCATAGCCCGCGATCATGCCGCACATGGCGATGCGGCCGAAGGCGTTCATGCGCGTCAGCACGGCGTCCAGGATATCGCCGCCGACATTCTCGAAATAGCCGTCGATGCCGTCCGGGGTGGCTTCCTTGAGCATCGTGTAGAGCTCCTTGGGATCCTTGGCCGCCTTGTAGTCGATGCAGGCATCGAAGCCCAGCTCATTGACCACGTAGTCGCACTTGTCCTTGCCGCCGGCAAAGCCGACCGCGCGGCAGCCGGCCAGCTTGGCCAGCTGCCCGACCACGCTGCCCACCGCGCCGGAAGCCGCGCTGACCGCGATGGTCTTGCCCGGCTTGGGCAGGATGATCTTGTTCAGGCCGTACCAGGCGGTCACGCCCGGCATGCCGACCGAGCCTAGGTAGGCCGACAGCGGGATATGCGTGGTGTCGACTGGCTGCAGGCCGGTGCCGTCGCTGACGCCCATCTCCTGCCATCCGAACATGCCGACCACCTTGTCGCCCGGCTTGAACTTGCTGTTCTTGCTTTCCACCACTTCGCCCACGGTGCCGCCGATCATGACCTCATCGAGCGGCTGCGGCGCGGCATAGGACTTGCTGTCGTTCATGCGGCCGCGCATGTACGGGTCCAGCGACAGGTAATGGTTGCGCACCAGCACCTGGCCGTCGGCGATCTGCGGCACGGGCACTTCTTCCAGGCGGAAATTGGCCGGCGTCACCGCGCCTTCGGGACGCGAGGCCAGGACGATGCGCTTGAACGTTTTGGACATGATCGATTCCTTTCAGTAGGAATATGGAACGGCTTGAATACTGCGTCGGGAGGGACAGCCGCGCTGCCCCGTCTGCTGCATCGGTGCCGGCGCTCAGCCGTCGGCACCGGTATCGGTTTCACCCGGGCGCTGCGGCGGCATGCGCCGGATGTACTTGAAGGTGCCCGAGCCGCGCGCCACGGTCTTGCCGTCGGCATCGACGATCTCGCCTTCGCAGAACACCATGGTGGTGGTGCGGTGCACGGTGGTGCCGCGCGCGGTCAGCGCGCCGCGCCCCGGCGTCATGAAGCTGGTCTTCATCTCGATGGTGACCACGCCCCGGCCATCCGCGTCGCTGCTGCGGCCGGCCACCGCCATGGCCACGTCGAGCAGCGTCATGATCACGCCGCCGTGGGCCATGTCCCAGCTGTTCTGGTGGCGCTTCTCGATCGGCAGCGCGATCTCGCTGCGGCCGCCTTCGGCAAGGTTGCAGGTCACGCCGAGGTCGGCGAGGAAGGGAATGTGGGTCAGGGGGCCTTTGAACTGGTTCATGGCAATTGCGAGTCCGAGAATTAGGTGCCGGCGAGGCCGAGGCCTCGCGCCGGCCCCAAGTTTGAGGGCAATCCGGGATTCCGCCAAGCCGCGCCGTGCGTCATGTCCGGAATGCCCCTGGCCCGGCTCAGACCGCGCTGACGCCGCCGTCCACCGCCAAGATCTGGCCGGTGATGTGCTTGCCGGCGTCGCTGGCAAACAGCAGAGCCGCGCCCTTCAGGTCCTCGTCGTCGCCCAAGCGGTGCAGCGGCACGCCGGCGCACATCGCCTCTACGCCCATGCGCTCGAGCGAGCCCTTGGTCATCTTTGACGGGAAGAAGCCCGGCGCCAGCGCGTTGACGGTGATGTTGTGCTCGCCCCACTCGGCCGCCAGCGTGCGCGTGAAATTGACCACCGCACCCTTGGAGGTGTTGTAGGCAATGGTCTCCATGCTGCCCGGCGGGTTGCCGGCCAGGCCCGCGATCGACGCCACGTTGATGATGCGGCCATAGCGGCGCGGGATCATCGACAGCTTGCCGATGCGCTGGCTCAGCAGGAACAGGCCGCGGATGTTCAGGTTCATTACCTTGTCCCAGGCCTCGACCGGGTGGTCTTCGGCGGGTGCGCCCCAGGTGGCGCCGGCGTTGTTGACCAGGATGTCGACGTGGCCCAGTTTAGCGATGGCTTCGTCCGCCAGGCGCGCGATCTCCGACTCCTGCGAGCCGTCGGCGGCGATCCAGTCGGCCTCGATGCCGAGCGACTTCAGGTGCGCCTGCGCCGCCTGCAGCTCATCGGCCTTGCGTGCCGACAGCACCACGCGCGCGCCCTGCTCGCCGAGCGCCTCGGCAATCTGCAGGCCAAGCCCGCGCGAGCCGCCGGTGATCAGCGCGGTCTTGCCCTTCAGGTCAAATAGTTGCTGGATGGTACGCATATTGTCTTCCTTCGTTCTGTAGTGTTCGGGGATGGGCGAGCGCCGCTCAGAACCACGCGTCCTGCATGTCGAGCGTGGTGCGGTCGAGCGATTCAAGCAGCGCCAGTTGCGGGCCGACCTTGGGCAGCTCCCAGCGGAAGAAGTAAGCCGCCGCGGCCAGCTTCCCGCGGTAGAAGTCCTCGTCTTCCTTGCCGTTCGCGCGCGGCAGCGCGGCTTGCGCCAGCAGTGCCTGCTCCAGCCAGATCCACGCCACCACCACGTGCCCGAAGGCCTCCAGGTAGACCGAGGCATTGGCCAGCGTCACGTTGTGGTCGCCCGCGCTCCACAACGCCTGCGTGACCTCGGCCAGGCGTCTGGTGGCGGCGCCGAGGGCGCCTGCCTGCTGCGACAGCTCGGCATCGCCGGCGGCCAGCGCGCCGCCGATGGTGTCCTGCACGCGCTCTCCCAGCAGCTTGAAGGCCGCGCCATCCTTCATCACCACCTTGCGGCCCAGCAGGTCCAGGCCCTGGATGCCGTGCGTGCCTTCGTGGATCGGGTTCAGGCGGTTGTCGCGGTAAAACTGCTCGACGTTGTACTCGCGTGTGTAGCCATAGCCGCCATGCACCTGGATCGCCAGGTTGTTGGCCTCCAGGCACCATTGCGACGGCCAGCTCTTGGCGATCGGGGTCAGGATGTCGAGCAGCAGCGCCAGGCGCGCATGCGCGGCCTCGTCGCCGGCGGCCGCCGCGGCCTCTTCCTCGTCGACCAGGCGCGCGCAATACAGGTTCAGCGCCAGGCCGCCTTCGACATAGCTCTTCTGCGCCAGCAGCATGCGGCGGATATCGGCGTGCTCGACCAGCTTCACCTGCGGGCTGGCCGCATCCTTGCCGCCGGGGCCGACCGCGCGGCCTTGCGGGCGGTTGCGCGCGTAGTCCAGCGCGTGCAGGTAGCCGGTATAGCCCAGCATCACCGCGCCCAGGCCCACGCCGATGCGTGCCTCGTTCATCATGTGGAACATGCAGGCCAGGCCCTTGTGCGGCTCGCCCACCAGGTAGCCGATCGCGCCGGCCTTGCCGCCCGGCTGGTACTTCATGCCTTCGCCGAAGTTGAGCAGGCAGTTGGTGGTGCCGCGGTAGCCCATCTTGTGGTTCAGGCCGGCCAGCACCACGTCGTTGTGCTCGCCCAGCGAGCCGTCTTCGTTGACCAGGTACTTGGGCACGATGAAGAGCGAGATGCCCTTCACGCCCGGGATCAGCTTGCCGTCCGGGCCGGGGATCTTGGCCAGCACCAGGTGGACGATATTGTCCGACAGCTCGTGCTCGCCGGCCGAGATCCACATCTTATTGCCGCGCAGCCGGTACTGCGCGCCCAGCGGCGATTCGCCCTCGTACTCGGCGCGCGTGGTGATGTCCGACAGCGAAGAGCCCGCCTGCGGCTCGGACAGGCACATGGTGCCGAAGAAGCGCCCTTCCATCTCCGGCTTGACGAAGGTCTCGACCTGCGCGGGCGTGCCGTGCGTCAGCAGCAGGTTGGCGTTGCCGATGGTCAGGAAGGGGTACGAGCTGGTGCCGACGTTGGCACCCTTGAAGTAGGCGAAGCCGGCCTTCTCGACCACCACTGGCAGCTGCATGCCGCCCAGTTCATAGTCCTGGCCGGCGGCCATCAGCCCGGCCTCGCAGAAGGCTTTCAGCGCGGTGCTGACCTCGGGGATGATGCTGACGGTCTCGCCGTCGAAATGCGGCTCTTGCTGGTCGTTCTTCTTGTTGTGCGGCGCGAACAGGTCGGTGGCGATCTTTTCGCAGGTGTCCAGCGCGGCGTCGAAGGTCTCGCGCGAGTGATCGGCATAGCGCGGGATGCGCGTGAGCTCGTCGACCTTGAGCCATTCGTACAGCACGAAGTTCAGGTCGCGGCGGGAAAGGATCATCGACATGGTGTCTCCATGCGGCGCACTGCGTGGCGCGCCGTGAATTCTTGTTGCCTTCTAACCAACCGCCGGTTTGCTCCCCTCTCCCGCCTGCGGGAGAGGGGCTGGGGGAGAGGGCCGGCGTATGGCAAGCGCCGGAACGCTTCACTCCGTGGAGACTCCCGCCCTCTCCCCCGCCCCTCTCCCATAAATGGAAGAGGGGAGCAAACCGGCGTCGGGTGTAAAGCTGTGGTCAAAAAAAGGCGCATACGCGCCCTGCCTGGTCCCATGCAAAGCATGGGACCAGCGCCATGACCGTGCCCTGCTTCAGAGCACTTCGAACAATCCAGCCGCGCCCTGCCCACCGCCGATGCACATGGTCACCACCACGTACTTCACACCGCGGCGCTTGCCTTCGATCAGCGCATGGCCGACCAGGCGCGCGCCCGACACACCGTAGGGGTGGCCCACGGCGATGGCGCCGCCGTTGACGTTCAGGCGGTCCATCGGGATGCCCAGCGTATCGGCGCAATACAGCACCTGCACGGCGAAGGCTTCGTTCAGCTCCCACAAGCCGATGTCGTCGACCTTCAGGCCAGCCTTCTTCAGCAGCTTGGGCACGGCAAAGACCGGGCCGATGCCCATCTCGTCCGGCTCGCAGCCAGCCACGGCAAAGCCGCGGAACACGCCCAGCGGCTGCAGGCCGCGGGCCTCGGCCACGCGTGCGTTCATTACCACGGCAGCCGAAGCGCCGTCCGAGAACTGCGAGGCATTGCCGGCGGTGATCACGCCGCCCGGCACGGCGCTGCGGATCTTGGCCACGCCTTCCAGCGTGGTATCGGCGCGGATGCCTTCGTCGGCGGAGATGGTGACTTCCTTCGTCACCAGCTGGCCGGTCGATTTGTCGGCCACGCCCGCCAGCACCGTCATCGGCACGATCTCGTCCTTGAACTTGTCGGCTTCCTGCCCGGCGGCGGCGCGTTGCTGGCTGCGCACGCCGTACTCATCCTGGCGCTCCTTCGAGATGTTGTAGCGCTTGGCCACGTTCTCGGCGGTCTGCAGCATGTTCCAGTAGATTTCCGGCTTGTTCTTCAGCAGCCAGCTTTCCTGGACCATATGGCGGTTCATCTCCTGCTGCACGCACGAGATGCTCTCCACGCCGCCGGCGACGAAGATGTCGCCCTCATCGGCGATCACGCGCTGGGCGGCCATGGCAATGGTCTGCAGGCCGGACGAGCAGAAGCGGTTGACGGTGGCGCCGGGCACGGTGACCGGGCAGCCGGCGCGCAGTGCGATCTGGCGCGCGATGTTGGCGCCGGTGGCACCTTCCGGATTGGCGCAGCCCATCAGCACGTCTTCCACTTCGGCGGCCTCGATCTTGGCGCGGGCAATGGCGTGCTGGACGGCATGGCCGCCCAGCGTGGCGCCGTGGGTCATGTTGAAGGCGCCCTTCCAGCTCTTGGCCAGGGGGGTCCGCGCGGTGGATACGATGACTGCTTCGTTCATGTCTTGCTCCTCGGAATCTCTTGTGTCGTTCAGTTCGGTGGTTCGGTTCAGCCCTGGCCCTTGAGCAGTTCAGCGGACGTGACGCGCGCAACGCCGGCGGCGCCGAGGTCCTGCCATGCCCTGGCCAGCGACCCTTCCAGGTCGATGGCGCGGCAGGCATCCTCGATCACCGCGGCGGCAAAGCCCGCGGCGCGCGCATCGAGCGCGCTCCAGGCCACGCAGTAGTCCGTCGCCAGCCCGGCGCAGAACACGCGCTTGACGCCATGCTCGCGCAGGTAGCCGGCTAGCCCGGTGCGCGTGGCGCGGTCCGCCTCCAGGAAGGCGGAGTAGCTGTCCACATCGGCGTGATGGCCCTTGCGGATCACCAGCCGCGCATGCGGCACGTGCAGGCCCGCATGCAGCGCAGCGCCGGGCGTGTCCTGCACGCAATGCACCGGCCACAGCACCTGCTCGCCATACGGCAGCGTCAGCGTCTGGAACGGCTGCGTGCCCGCATGGTTGGCCGCGAACGAGACGTGGCTGACGGGATGCCAGTCCTGTGTCAGCACCACATGACCGAACGCACGCGCCAGCCGGTTGATGACGGGCACCACCTCATCGCCGTGGGGCACGGCAAGCGCGCCGCCCGGCATGAAGTCGTTCTGCACGTCGATCACCAGCAGGCAATCGTCCGGTCCGATAGTGGTGTTCATCTCAGCTCCAGGCTGAACCGTGTGGCTGTATTAACCGTTAAAGCCCTTGCCTTCGTCCGCCAGCTTCTGCAGCAGCGGCGCGACCTGCCAGGCTTCACCGTGGTAGCCCTTGGCATAGCGCTTCATCGACAGCGCCACGTTGTACAGGCCGACCTGGTCCGCGTACAGCATCGGGCCGCCGCGGAAGAGCGGGAAGCCGTAGCCGGTCAGGTACACCATGTCGATATCCGAGGCCTTGGAAGCAATGCCTTCTTCCAGGATCTTGGCGCCTTCGTTGACCAGCGCGAACACCAGGCGCTCGACGATCTCTTCGTCAGAAATCTTGCGGCGCGTGATACCCAGGTCCTTCGAATGCTGCACGATCATGTCGTTGACCTGCTCGTTCGGGTACGGCTTGCGGTCGCCCGCCTTGTAGTCGTACCAGCCCGCGCCGGTCTTCTGGCCGAAGCGGCCCATCTCGCACAGCAGGTCGGCGGTCTTCGAGTACTGGATGTCCGGCTTGTCCACCGCGCGGCGCTTGCGGATGGCCCAGCCGATGTCGTTGCCGGCCAGGTCGCCCATGCGGAACGGGCCCATGGCAAAGCCGAACTTCTCGATGGCCTTGTCCACCTGTTCCGGCAGCGCGCCTTCGTCCAGCAGGTAGCCTGCCTGGCGGCTGTACTGCTCGATCATGCGGTTGCCGATAAAGCCGTCGCACACGCCCGACACCACCGCGGTCTTCTTGATCTTCTTGCCGATCTGCATGACCGTGGCCAGCACGTCTTTGCCGGTCTTCTCGCCGCGCACCACTTCCAGCAGCTTCATCACGTTGGCCGGGCTGAAGAAGTGCATGCCGACCACGTCCTGCGGACGCTTGGTGAACGAGGCGATCTTGTTGACGTCCAGCGTGGAGGTGTTCGAGGCCAGGATCGCGCCTTGCTTGGCGACTTCATCCAGCTTCTTGAACACGGTCTCCTTGACGCCCATTTCCTCGAACACGGCCTCGATGATCAGGTCGGCGTCCTTGAGGTCGTCATAGGACAGCGTGGTGCTCAGCAGGCCCATGCGCTGCTCGACCTTCTCCTGCGTCAGCTTGCCCTTCTTGGCGCTGTTCTCGTAGTTCTTGCGGATCGTGGCCACGCCGCGGTCCAGCGCTTCCTGCTTGGTTTCCAGGATGGTGACCGGGATGCCCGCGTTCAGGAAGTTCATGCTGATGCCGCCACCCATGGTGCCGGCGCCGATCACGGCGACCTTCTCGATCTTGCGGGTCGGCGTGCCTTCGGGCACGTCGGGGATCTTGCTGGCGGCACGCTCGCCGAAGAAGGCGTGGCGCAGCGCGCGCGATTCCGGCGTGGTCACCAGGAACAAGAAGCCCTCGCGCTCTTCCTTGAGGCCTTGCTCGAACGGCTTGAGCGAGCCGGCCACCGCTTCCAGGCACTTCAGCGGCGCCGGGAAGTTCTTTGCCATCGCGGCCACCGTGTTGCGGGCAAAGCCCAGGTAGCCTTCGGGGTTCTCGTGGCGCACCTTCAGGTCGCGCACCTTGGGGTGCGGGCCGGCGGCGGCACCGACGTTCTGCGCGAACTTGACCGCCGCGGGCAGCACGTCACCGTCGACGATCTCGTCGAACAGCTTGGTGCCGGCGAACTTCTCGGACAGCACGGGGGTGCCCGACACAATCATGTTTGCCGCGGCCTCCAGGCCGATCACGCGCGGCAGGCGCTGCGTGCCGCCGGCGCCGGGCAGCAGGCCCAGCTTCACTTCCGGCAGCGCGATCTGCGCGCCCTTGGACGCCACGCGGTAGTTACAGCCCAGCGCCAGTTCCAGGCCGCCACCCATGGCGACCGAGTGCACGGCGGCCACCACCGGCTTGGAGGAGCCTTCCAGCACGCGGATCACCGAGTGCAGCGTCGGCTCCTGCATGGCCTTGGGCGTATTGAATTCACGGATGTCGGCGCCGCCCGAGAAAGCCTTGCCAGCGCCGGTGATGACGATGGCCTTGACGGCGGCATCGTCCAGCGCACGGGTCATGCCTTCGACGATGCCAAGCCGGGTGCTGTGACCCAGGCCGTTGACAGGGGGATTGTCGAGCGTGATGACGGCTACGCCGTCCTGAACCTGATACTGCGCTGTCATGCTGGTTCCTTTGGTGTCAAAAGTTGTCTCGGGATTCGAATTCTCGAATTCATTTTTTACTGCAAGGCGCGGCCAGCGGCGGCCGGCGACTGCTGCGGGAGGTGACTGTCATGGGCGGGTAAACCCTCCGCCCGACCTGCCGCTTTCCCGCGTCCCGCAACGCCTTCCGGCGCTTGGGCGAAACAAGCATACACAAAATAGCACGGTCGTTCAATTTCAATTTTCGGACTATTCCGGCGACATGCGCGGCGCGAATGCCGCCCCTGATCGCGATGCATGGAGGGGGCACCTAACCCAGCGCCAAATCGCCATGACGTGCCTTATAGAGCACTTTCAGAGTGCGGCTGAGTGCCGCCTCTAAATCAGTATCGGACTTTATTTGACCGACACGGACAAATCGCGCGGGCCGACACGGTAGACTCGCGGCTTTTCGTTTTTTGCCGTCCGGGTTCCACAAGATGCGGATCGGCGGAAGGTCCAGCGACCCTGATGTCTTCCCCCTCACATTCCCACGCTCACGAGCACCAGCACCCGGTAGTCGAGCACGACCACCTCAAGCGCAAGCTCAAGGCCCGCCACCTGACCATGATTGCCATCGGCGGCGCGGTCGGCACCGGGCTGTTCGTGGCCTCGGGCGCCTCGATCGCGCAGGCCGGCCCCGGCGGCGCGCTGCTGATGTACATGCTGCTCGGCCTGATGGTCTATTGCCTGATGACCAGCCTGGGCGAGCTGGCGGTGCATATGCCAGTGGCCGGCTCCTTTGTCACCTACAGCGCGCTCTATGTCGACGAAGGCTTCGGCTTCGCGCTGGGCTGGAACTACTGGTTCAGCCTGGCGGTGACCATCGCCGTGGAACTGACCGCGGCGCAGCTGGTGATGCAGTACTGGTTCCCCGAAATGCCCGGCGTGGTCTGGAGCGCCGCGTTCCTGCTGCTGATGTTCGGGCTCAATGCGTTCTCGGTGCGCGGCTTCGGCGAGGCCGAGTACTGGTTCGCGCTGATCAAGGTGGTGACCGTGATCGTGTTCCTGGGCGTGGGCCTGTTAATGATCTTCGGCATCATGAAAGGTGGCCCGCAGTCGGGCTGGCACAACTTCACCATGGGCGACGCGCCCTTTGTCGGCGGCATCCCGGCCATGATCGGCGTGGCGATGATCGCGGGCTTCTCCTTCCAGGGCACGGAAACGGTGGGCGTGGCCGCCGGCGAAGCGGAGAACCCGGCCAGGACCATCCCGCGCGCGATCCGGCAGACCTTCTGGCGCATCCTGCTGTTCTATGTGATCGCGATCCTGATCATCGGGGTGCTGATTCCCTATACCGATCCCAGCCTGCTGCGCAACGACGTCACCGACGTGGGCGTGAGCCCGTTCGCACTGGTGTTCCGCCACGCCGGCCTGGCCTTTGCCGCGGGGCTGATGAACGCGGTGGTGCTGACCGCGCTGCTCTCGGCCGGCACCTCCAGCATGTACGTGTCGACCCGGATCCTCTACGGCCTGGCCGTCAGCGGCCGCGCGCCGCGCGCGTTCGGCAAGCTGACCGTGAGCGGCGTGCCATTCAATGCGCTGCTGGCCACCACCGCCGTGGGCGCGCTGTGTTTCTTCAGTTCGCTGTTCGGGAACAAGGCGGCCTACCTGTGGCTGCTCAACACTTCGGCCATGACCGGCTTCTTTGCCTGGCTGGGCATTGCCATCAGCCATTACCGCTTCCGTCGCGGGCTGGTGCACCAGGGCTATGACGTAGGCATGCTGGCGTACCGCTCGCCGCTCTATCCCTTCGGCCCCATCTTTACCGTGATGCTGTGCGTGGTGATCGTGGCCGGGCAGAACTACCAGGCGTTTGCGGATATTCCGAACCGGTGGCCGGAGATCGTGGCGACCTATATCGGCGTGCCGGCGTTCCTGGCGCTGTGGTGGGGGTACCGGGCCGTGAAGAAGTCACGGCTGATTGATTACGACGATATGCCGTTTGACTTGCCGAAACCGCCGGTTCACTCCCCTCTCCCGCTTGCGGGAGAGGGGCAGGGGGTGAGGGCAGGCACTGGCATACCATCGGCATGACTTCGTAGGGGCGCCCCGCCCTCACCCCCCTCTCCCGCAAGCGGGAGAGGGAGCACACAGATTGCGCAGGCCGAGGTTGCCGAACTCCGGCCGCAGTACCCCTCAGAACCGGAAGTTCGCCGTCAGCATGCCAAAGCGCCCCGCCCCCAGCGCGCCGTAGTGGTTGTGCGCCTTGGTGTAGTACGTCTTGTCGAACAGGTTCTGGATATTGAGCTGAAGCGACAGGTTCTTGTTCACCTTGTAGGCGCCCATCAGGTCAAAGCGCCAGTACGACGGCACATACAGCGAGTTGGCCGGGTTGGCATAGACCTTGTCGACATAGTACGCACCCGCGCCCAAAGTCAGCGCCGGCAGCACCTGGTAGGTGGTCCACAGGCTGAAGCTGTTCTTCGGCGTATTGGGGAACTGGTTGCCGTTGTTGGCCGCGTTGACTGCCTGCGGACCGTTGTCGATCAGCTCGCTGTTCAGGTAGGTATAGCCGCCGAACACGCCCCACTTGTCGGTCAGGCTGCCGGCGAAGCCCAGTTCGAAGCCCTTCACGCGCTGCTTGCCGGCATTGATCGTGGTGTTGGCATCAACCGCGACCCGCGCGTTGTTCTTCTCGATCTGGAAGATCGCACCGGTCAGTGACAGACGGCGAGCCAGCAGGTCCCACTTGGTGCCAATTTCCACCGAACGTGAGGTTTCCGGCTCCAGGTTGCGCTGCGCCAGGGTAATGTTGTCCGCCCCGTCGCCATTGGTTGAGCCCGGCGGCGTCGACGAAGTACCGTACGACACATAGATGCTGCCGTACTCGACCGGCTTGTAGACCACGCCCGCCTGGTAGTTGAAGAAGTGCGACTTGTTGCGGACATCCAGCTGCGCCACGGCTGCGCCAGTGTTCGGGTTGCTGTACGCGTTGGCGAACGAGTGCGTGTCGTAGTTGTCGTAGCGGACGCCGCCGTTGACCAGCCACTGCTTGGTGATCTCCACCGTGTCGAACAGGTAGACCGACTGCGTGTTGGTGGTCGTGGTGGTGGTGACGGGCATCTTGGTGATGCTGCCGCGCCACGGGTCGTTCGGGTTCGGGTTGGCCAGCGGCGCGCAGTCGAAGCTGGCCACCAGCGACGCATTGCAGATCCCCGCGGCCGCCGCGGGATTGGCCGAGACCACGTTGTATGGGGTGTTACTGGTATCGTCGCGGCTGAACTCAAAGCCGAACAGCACGGTGTGCTTGAAGCTGCCGGTGTCGAACTTGGCGCTCAGGTCGGTCTGGTTGGTCAGCGTCTCGGTCGCCGAATCGCGGCTCTTGGTATTGCGCCAGACAAAGCCGCGCGGCACGTTGCCCTTGCTGTCGTCAGGGTTGGTGACGATGTAGTTGTTGCTGGCGCGGCCCCAGCGGCTGGTGTTGCTGAACACCAGGCCGTTGCGGAAGTCATGCTTGACCGTGGCCGTGGCGATATCGGACTGCGTCTTCTGGAAATCGCGGTCGGTCAGGCCGTAGAAATTGTTGCGGTCGACACTGGCCGGCTGCGACGGACTGGCCTTGCTCGACTGGCTGGCAGGACGGGAATACGGGATGCTGTAGTCCGGCATGCCGTTGCCCTGCAGGTGGTAGTACGACAGCGTGACCTGCGTGGGCGAATTCAGGCCAAAGGTCACGGACGGCGCGAAGCCCCAGGAGTTCTGGTCGACCTCGTTGCGGCCGGGCACGTTGGCGGTATACCCCAGCGCATTCAGGCGCACGGCAGTATTGTCGTTGAGCACGTAGTTGCCGTCAGCCGTGGCGCGGAAATAAGAGTCCGTGCCCACGCCCACCGAGCCCTGCGCGAAGTTCTCGCTGGTCGGCAGCTTCGACACGATGTTGATCATGCCGCCGGCCGAGCCCTTGCCGCCAAAGGCCGAGCTCGGGCCCTTGATGACTTCGATGCTTTCGATATTGAAGGTGTCGCGTGTCTGCGAAGCGGTGTCGCGCACGCCGTCGACATAGATGCTCGACATCGAGTCGAAGCCGCGGACAAACGGACGGTCGCCGATCGGGTTGCCGCCTTCGCCGGCGCCGAAGGTGATGCCCGGCGTGGTGCGCAGCGCGTCCTGCAGCGAGTTGGAACCAGTCTGCTGTACCACCTGTGCCGGCACCACGGTGACGGACTTGGGGGTATCCAGCAGCGGCGCGGTGAACTTGGCCGACTGGGCCTCATCCACCTTGTAGCCGTCCTCCTTCGCCCCAGTCACCGTCACGCTCTGCAGCGTCACGGGCTTGGTGCCGGCACCGGCCACGGCGGCAGGCTGGCTCTCCTGCGCCGCAGCGCCCTGCATGGCAAACACTGCCATGGCGCCGGCGAGCGCCCCGGCCAGCGGATTCAGCCGGAACGTGTCCTGTTGTTGTTTCACGATCTACCTTCCCTTTGTAGTTTTCTTGACTCGATCTATTCATGGTCATGAAGACAAGTTCAGGCAGCGCGAAAGCTTTGATTCATGTCGTCCATAACGGCGGGCGATTATAGATTGATATAAATCAAAACACAAACACGAATCATTCGCATTCAACTCTAAAAAGTGTCGAATACAATGCATGAAACGGCAGAAATGGCTGCATATATCAATTTTTGCGTGACAATATAGCCACTTTTTGATGGCGCACGGCAGCTAGTTGACTAGTCTACTTCGCGCTACCGGCGGGCATGGCGCGTGCGGGAGCGTCCGCCCGGCGTTGCTTTCCCGTCACCGCCAGGGCGCTGACAAGCTATTGATTCTTCTGATGTTTCAGCCCGGCTGAAGCTGTGCCGCAGGGCGCGGCTGGGCCTTGGCGCCGGGTCGATGCAGACCCGGCGCAAATCCATGGTAAGCGCCGGATCAGACCTCCAGCCACTCCTTTCTCACCTGCGAGTTGGCCTTCAGCTCCGCGGGCGTGCCTTCGAACACGATGTGCCCGTGTCCCATCACGTAGACGCGCTGGGAAATGTCCAGCGCGATCGCCAGCTTCTGCTCGATCAGCAGCACGGAAATACCCCGCTCCTTCAGCGTCTTCAGGTAGTCCCCGACCAAGGCCACGATCATCGGCGCCAGCCCTTCGGTCGGTTCGTCGATCAACACCAGGTCGGGGTCGCCCATCAGCGTGCGGCACAGCGTCAGCATCTGCTGCTCGCCGCCGGAGAGCACGCCGGCCGAGGTGTTCTCGCGCTCCTTCAGCCGCGGGAACATGTTGAACATGTCCTCGACGGTCCAGCGCGGCTTGGCCTGCCGTGGGTTGCGCTTCTCCCCCAGCAGCAAATTCTGCCGCACCGTCAGGGTCGGAAAGATGTCGCGGTTCTCCGGCACATAGCCAATCCCGAGGTGCGCGATTTCGAAGGTACGCCGCCCCAGGATCTCTTCGTCGCGAAACCGCACCGAGCCCTCGGCCTTGACCATGCCGAGGATGGCCTTGGCCATGGTCGAGCGCCCCACCCCGTTGCGGCCCAGCAGCGCGACGATCTCGCCTTCGTCGATATGCGCGTCCACGCCGTGGAGAATATGGCTCTTGCCGTAGTAGGCGTGCAGGCCCTGGACGTTCAGCATGCGCTTGCCCATCAGTGCGCTCCTTCGGTGGCTTCCTCGTCGAGGGTGGTGCCCAGGTAGGCTTCCTTGACCTTGCGGTTATTGCGGATGGCTTGCGGGGTATCCGTGGCGATCACTTCGCCGTAGACCAGCACGGAGATGCGGTCGGCCAGGCCGAACACCACGCTCATGTCGTGCTCCACCATCACCAGCGTCTTGCCGACGGTAACCTTGCGGATCAGTTCGACCGCGTGATCGGACTCGGAGCGGCTCATGCCCGCGGTGGGCTCGTCCAGCAGGATCACCTCGGCACCGCCGGCGATGGTGATGCCGATCTCCAGCGCACGCTGCTCGGCATAGGTCAGCAGGCCCGCCTGGCTGTCGCGGCGGTGCTGCATGCCAATCAGTTCCAGCACCTCCTCCGCGCGCTCGCGCGTGTCGCGCAGGCCCTTGAGCCGGTGCCAGAACGAATACTTGTAGCCGAGCGACCACAGCACCGCGCAGCGCAGGTTCTCGAACACCGACAGCCGATGGAAGATGTTGGTGATCTGGAAGCTGCGCGACAGCCCCATGCGGTTGATCACGAAGGGCTGCAGCCCGCCGATCTCCGCGCCGTTCAGGCGCACCGTGCCGCTGGTCGGCGCAAAGCGCCCCGAGATCAGGTTGAAGGTGGTCGACTTGCCCGCCCCGTTCGGCCCGATCAGCGCATGGCGCTCACCCTTCGGGATGCTCAGGTTCACGCCGCGGATGATCTCCGTCTGGCCGAACTTCTTGCGTACATCGGTCAGTTCCAGTGCCGCTGTCATGCCCTGCCTCCTGCGATTTCCATCTGTACCTTGTCCCACGCACCGCGCACCCGCGCCGCCGCCAGGCGCCACGCGAACAGGCCAGCCGCCCACAGCACCGCCGCCACCAGCCATGGCGTCCAGGTTGCGGCATCGAAGCCGACGCCAAACAGCGACATCGCGGTGCCGTTGGCGCTATCGACCTGAACCTTGTAGACCAGCTCGACCGTCAGGATCATGGCCAGCAGCAGCACCACGCCGGCGCCGCCGGCACGCGCGTAGGACGGCAGCATGGGGCCCAGCTTGCCCTTGCCCAGCAGCGGCATCTGCATCAGCAGCAGGCTGGCCAGCCCGCCCGGCACGAACATCACCATCAACACGAAGAACAGGCCCAGGTACAGCAGCCAGGCCTTGGTCAGGTCCGACAGCGCCACCGCGAACAGCACGAACACCACCGCGCCGATGATGGGCCCGAAGAACACGCCCGCGCCGCCGATGAACACCGCCAGCAGCACGCCGCCGGAGCGCACCGCGCTGACATTCTCGGCCGAGACGATCTCGAAGTTGATGGCGCCCAGGGCCCCCGCGATACCCGCGAAGAATGCCGACAGGATCAGCACCAGGTAGCGCACGCGCTGGGTGTTGTAGCCGATGAACTCGACCCGCTCGGGGTTGTCGCGCACGGCGTTGGCGATGCGACCCAGCGGCGTCTGCGTCCAGGCGTACATCGCCACCATCGACAGCAGGCACCACGCCGCGATCAGGTAGTACACCTGGCGCCCCGGCCCGAAGGTGATGCCCAGGAACGGGTCACCGACCACGCGGTTGGTGGAGATGCCGCCCTCGCCGCCGAAGAACTCCGGGAACATCAGCGAGCTGGCGAACACCATCTCGCCAATGCCCATGGTGATCATGGCAAAGGTGGTGCCGGATTTCTTGGTGGTGACGTAGCCGAAGATCACGCCGAAGAAGGCGCCCGCCAGGCCGCCCACCAGCGGCAGCATCGACACCGGCAGCCAGACCTTGCCCGCCCCGACCATATTCAGCACATGCACGGCGATAAACGCGCCCAGGCCGGAGTAGACCGCGTGGCCGAACGACAGCATGCCGGTCTGCCCGAGCAGCATGTTGTACGACAGCGCGAAAATGATCATGATGCCCATCTGCGACATCAGCGTGATGGCGAAGCCCCCGGTGAAGATCAGCGGCAGCACCAGCATGGCCAGCACGGTCAGGCTCCAGATGATCCAGCGCGCCAGATTCAGCGGGCTGTAGCGCAGGGTGCGGCCGGTCACCACCGGCTCGCGGGGTTGTTGCATCGCTTGCTCCATGGTGTCAGCTCTCCCGGGTTCCCATCAGTCCACGCGGGCGGAAGATCAGCATCACCACCAGCAACAGGTACGGCAGCACCGGCGCCACCTGGGCCACCGTGAGCTTCCACAAGGAATAGAACGGCGTGGCCTCGCTGACGGCCAGCCCCAGGCTGGTCATCAGGCCCGCCAGCGAGGCGTCGATGGTGACCGCGAAGGTCTGCAGCACGCCGATCAGGATCGACGCAATGAAGGCGCCCACCAGCGATCCCATGCCGCCCACCACCGCCACCACGAACACGATCGACCCGACTGCCGCGGCCATCGACGGCTCGGTGACAAAGGCATTGCCCCCGATCACCCCCGCCAGCCCGGCCAGCGCGGCGCCGCCGCCAAACACCATCATGAACACGCGCGGCACGTTGTGGCCCAGCGCCTCGACCATCTCCGGGTGCGTCAGCGCGGCCTGGATCACCAGCCCGATGCGGGTACGCGTCAGCACCAGGTAGATCGCCACCAGCATGCCCAGCGACACCAGCATCATGAAGGCGCGGTACTTGGGGAAGGACGAGGTGAACACCGTGAACAGCGGCCCGTCCAGCTCCGCGGGAATCCGGTATGGCACCGCCGCCAGGCCCCACACCAGCTTGACGCCCTCTTCCATCAGGTAGGCCAGGCCGAAGGTGAACAGCAGCTCGGCCACGTGGCCGTACTTGTGCACCGTGCGCAGGCCGAAGCGCTCCACCAGCGCGCCCGCGCCCGCCACCAGCAGCGGCGCGAAGATCAGCGCCGGCCAGAACCCGACCTTGCTGGCGATGGTGTAGGCAAAGTAGGCGCCCAGCATGTAGAAGCTGGCGTGGGCGAAATTAAGCACGCCCATCATGCTGAAGATCAGCGTAAGGCCCGATGACAGCATGAACAGCAGCAGCCCGTAGCTGATGCCATTCAGCAGTGAGATGACGAAGAATTCCACAGCGTGTCCTTCAAGCTGGCGCCGCCATGCGTGGGCATGCCGGCATCCGTCCGGTTGGATTGAGGGTGAGCGTCCCCCTCCGGGGGCGGATGCCCGCCCCGGACGCTCCCCGGTATCGACCGAAAAAGACCGAAAGTATGCAGGATCGGGCGGCCACTTTGTCAGCGTGGCCGGCCCGTCACGAACAGGATCAGCCCGGCCGCTTCATCTGGCAGGAAGTCGGCTGGGCCGACACGTACTGGTCCATCAGCGCGTTGGTCTTCCAGCCGTAGCCGGTGTTTTCCTGGTCGTACTTAATTTCCTTGCCATCCACCTTGGTCCAGGTGGCGACCACCAGCGACTGCTGCGCCTGGTGATCCGAGTTGCGCATCTCGACCGTGCCGTTCATGCTGTCGACCTTGATCCCCTCGAGCGCCTTGGCAACCTTGATCGGATCGGTCGAGCCGGTGTCCTTGAAGGCCTTGGCCAGCATGGCAATGCCGGTGTAGGAGGCCATCACGTAGAAGTCATCGTTGTACTTCTTCTTGAAGCCCTCGATGACATCCGCTCCCTTGAACCCCTTGTTGTTGGGGTTGTAGTAGCCGACATACTTGACGTGCTCGGCGCCGGTGGCGCCCATCGCCGTGGGCACGCCGGTGGTGCCGGCGTAGTAGGTGTAGTAATTGGTGGTCAGGCCGGCATCCTTGCCCGCCTTGATCAGCAGCGCCAGGTCGCTGCCCCAGTTGCCGGTGATCACGGTATCGGCGCCAGAGGCCTTGATCTTGGCCGCGTACGGGGCAAAGTCCTTGACCTGCGCCAGCGGGTGCAGGTCTTCACCGACGATCTGGATGTCCGGGCGCTTGCGCTTCAGGTAGTCCTTGGCCGCGCGCGCCACCTGGTGGCCGAACGAGTAGTTCTGGTTGATCAGGTAGACCTTCTTGACGTTCGGGTCCTTGGCCAGGAAGGTGGTCAGCGCCTCCATCTTCATGTCCGAGTTGGCGTCGAGCCGGAAATGCCAGTAGTTGCATTTGGCATTGGTCATGTCCGGGTCCACCGCGGCGTAGTTCAGGTAGACGATCTCCTTGCCGGGGTTGCGCTCGTTGTGCTTGGCCACCGCGTCCTGCAGCGCCAGCCCGACCGACGAGCCGTTGCCCTGCACGATATAGCGGATGTTCTGGTCGACCGCCTGCTTGAGGATGGTCAGGCTTTCCTGCGGCGACAGCTTGTTGTCGAAACCCACCACCTCAAACTTGTGCGCGCCGGCCCAGTTCTTCTGGTTGGCGATGTCGGCGACATACTGCCAGCTCTTGAGCTGGTTCTGCCCAACGGGAGCCATCAGCCCCGATAGCGGGTCAATGAAGGCGATCTTCACCGTATCCGCGAGTGCGGTACCTGAAACCAGCGCAGAACCCAGTGCGGCAAACACGGCCACACCGGCCACCAGCGGACGCATTTTGGTCATACCTGTCTCCTTCACTCTTGTCGTTGGCTTGTCGTCGTATTTGGCTGGCTGCGCGGCGTCCTCCATGCCACGCCCTGCAGCCGGCCCCGGACACGCCATGCCGCAAGCAGGCATGGCGCACCGGAAAGCGCGTGCCGGCGTCAGGCGGTCGGCAGCTTGTAGTCCTTGAACTGCTCGCGCAGCTTGAGCTTCTGCATCTTGCCGGTGGCGGTCAGCGGGATCTCGGTGACAAAGGCCACGTCGTCCGGGATCCACCACTTGGCGACCTTGCCCTCGAAGAACTGCAGCAATTCTTCGCGGGTGACTTCGGCGCCGGGCTTCTTCACCACAACCAGCAGCGGGCGTTCATCCCACTTGGGGTGGTAGGCTGAGATGCAGGCCGCCATATGCACCGCGGGGTGCGCAGCGGCGACGTTCTCGATATCAATCGACGAGATCCATTCGCCGCCGGACTTGATCACGTCCTTGCTGCGGTCGGTGATCTGCATGAAGCCATCGGCGTCGATGGTGGCGACGTCGCCAGTCGGGAACCAGCCGTCGGCCAGCGGATTGGCATCGTTGCGGAAGTAGCGGTCGATGATCCACGGCCCGCGCACCATCAGGTCGCCGAAGGCCTTGCCGTCCCACGGCAGCTCGTTGCCGTCGCCATCGACAATCTTCATGTCGACGCCGAAGATCACGCGGCCCTGCTTTTCCTGGATCTTGTGGCGGTCGGCGTCGGACAGGTCCTGGTGCTTGGCCAGCAGCTTGCACGACGTGCCCAGCGGCGACATCTCGGTCATGCCCCAAGCGTGGATCACTTCCACATCCAGCGCCTCGAGCGCGCGGATCATCGCCGGCGGCGCGGCCGAGCCGCCGATCACGGTGCGGCGGAAGGTGGAGAACTTGAGCTTGTTCGACTGCACGTGCTGGAGCAGGCCGAGCCACACCGTCGGCACGCCGGCGGAGAAGGTCACCTTCTCCTGCTCGAACAGTTCATAGATCGAGGCCCCGTCCAGCTTGGCACCCGGCAGCACCAGCTTGGCGCCGACCAGCGGCACCGAGTACGGCAGGCCCCAGGCATTGACGTGGAACATCGGCACCACGGGCAGGATCACGTCGCTGGCGGAGCAGCCCAGCGCGTCGGGCAGTGCCGACGCATACGAGTGCAGCACCGTCGAGCGGTGCGAATACAGCGCGCCCTTGGGATTGCCGGTGGTGCCCGACGTATAGCACAGGCTCGACGCCTGGTTCTCGTCGAACTGCGGCCATTCGTAGTTGCCGTCCTGCGCGTCGATCAGCTCCTCGTAGCACAGCAGCGGCACCTTGGATTCGGCCGGCATATGCGCGCGGTCGGTCATCGCCACCCACCCCTTGACGTTGGGGCAATGCGGCGCAACGCCTTCCACCAGTGGCAGGAAGGTCAGGTCGAAGAAGACATAGCCGTCTTCCGCGTGGTTGACGATATAGGCAATCTGCTCGGGGAACAGGCGCGGGTTGATGGTATGGCAGACGGCGCCCATGCCGGACACGCCGTAGTAGATCTCCAGGTGGCGGTAGCCGTTCCAGGCCAGCGTGCCGACGCGCTCGCCCTGCTTCACGCCCAGTGCGCCCAGCGCCTGCGCCAGCTTGCGGGCGCGCAGTTCGCAATCGCGGTACGTATAGCGATGCAGGTCGCCCTCCGTGCGCCGCGAGACGATCTCGGTGCTGCCGTAGTAACGCGCGGCGTGTTTGATGATGGAGGAAATGAGCAGCGGCGCGCTCATCATTTGACCCATCAATGCCATGAACCTGCCTCCTGAATGTCTTGTGTAATTCGCCTGAAAACGAACAACCGTACTATTTTTTGGCGGTCGTTTCCATGCACCAAATCGGCATCCGGCCGATCTCGTTGTGCACTGCCGTACTGTCGTTGCGTATTGCCGTCGGGGTTGCCGTCGGTATTGCCATCGAATTCGGGGCCGCAATTCTGCGAAAAGCCCATGCACCGGATTCATGTGCGCACTGAAGGAGGAAAATAACCGTGCGGTGCATGGCGGCATTCACTCGGTCGAGCGGTCGAGTGCCGTTGAGGACGTACAATACTGCGTGGCATGTTGCACCTCAACATGTCGTTTTCCCTAGCCACCATCGCATTTTCGTGCGCCCGGCATGCCGCGCTGCACCGCCTTTTACGCGGTTCGCCGCACATCGACGAACGCACGGAATTCGCACCGCCCCTTGCGCCCCGAGGCGCCCCTACGCGATGCCAGACACGCCCCAGTCACAAGCTCCGCAGCCCTCCGACACAGCCACGCCGGCCACGCTGTCCGTGCCCTTTCGCACCGCGCCCGGCTTCGCCGAACTCGGCATGCAGTTCTTTACGCGCCTGCGTCCCACGCCGCTGCCGTCACCCTACCTGGTGGGGGTGGCGCCGGCCGCGGCGGCGCTGCTCGGCTGGGACGCCAACATCGGCAGCCGCGAGGACTTTATCGAGACCTTTGTCGGCAACCAGGTGCCGGACTGGGCCGACCCGCTCGCCAGCGTATATTCCGGGCACCAGTTCGGGGTGTGGGCCGGCCAGCTCGGCGATGGCCGTGCCATCCGCCTGGCGCAGGCCGAGACCGCCACCGGCCCGTGGGAAATCCAGCTCAAGGGCGCGGGCCTGACGCCCTACTCGCGCATGGCCGATGGCCGCGCGGTGCTGCGCTCGTCGATCCGTGAGTACCTCTGCTCCGAAGCCATGGCCGCACTGGGCGTGCCGACCACTCGCGCACTGTCGATCATGGGCTCGGACGCGCCGGTGCGCCGCGAGACCATCGAGACCGCCGCGGTGGTGACCAGGCTGTCGCCGACCTTTATCCGCTTCGGGCACTTCGAACATTTCGCCGCGCACGACGACGTGGCCGCGCTGCGCAAGCTGGCGGATTTCGTCATCGACAACTTCATGCCCGCGTGCCGCGACGACACCCAGCCCTACCAGGCGCTGCTGCGGGAGGTCTCGCTGCGCACCGCCGACCTGATCGCGCACTGGCAGGCGGTGGGCTTCTGCCATGGCGTGATGAATACCGACAATATGTCGATCCTGGGCCTGACCATCGACTACGGCCCGTTCGGCTTCCTCGATGCATTCGACGCCAACCATATCTGCAACCACTCCGACACGCAGGGCCGCTACGCCTACAGCCAGCAGCCGCAGGTGGCGTTCTGGAACCTGCACTGCCTGGCCCAGGCGCTGCTGCCGCTGTGGCTGGCACCGGAGGATGCCGACAAGGAAGGCGCGCGCGACGCCGCCGTGGAAGCCGCGCGCGCGGCGCTGGACCCGTTCCGCGAGCGCTATGCCGCGGCGTTCTTCCGCCACTACCGCGCCAAGCTGGGCCTGCGCCCGCCTGCCGGCGGCGACGACAAGAGCGATGAGCCACTGCTGACCAGCCTGTTCCAGCTGTTGCACGGCCAGCGCGTGGACTACACGCTGTTCTGGCGCAAGCTGTGCGGCATTTCATCCACCGATGCCGCGCGCGACGCGCCGGTGCGCGACCTGTTCCTGGATCGTGCCGCCTTTGACACGTGGGTGGCCGACTATCGCGTGCGCCTGCGCGCCGAGCAGTCGCACGATGCCGCGCGCGAACTGGAAATGCTGGCGGTCAACCCCAAATACGTGCTGCGCAACCACCTGGCCGAAACCGCGATCCGGCACGCCGGCGAGAAGGACTTCACCGAAGTGGACCGGCTGCTGGCAGTGCTGTCGCGCCCCTTCGACGAACAGCCGGAGGCAGAACACTACGCGGCGCTGCCGCCGGACTGGGCGTCCGGCCTGGAGGTCAGTTGCTCGTCGTGACGCCATGTGATCCGCGCCCTGCACGCCGGCGCCAGCCGGTGTAAGGTTCGCGCAGTTCGCACGACCAATGCCTTAACTGAGGAACCCATCCGAGGAAGCCCTGCGAGGACAAACCATGACCACCACCAAGACCGACGCCGAGTGGCGTGAACAACTCTCCGACATCGAATACCGCGTGACCCGCGAGGCCGCCACCGAGCGCCCGTTCACCGGCCGCTACTGGGACCACTGGGACAACGGCATCTACCACTGCGTGGGCTGCGGCACGCCGCTGTTCGAATCCGCCACCAAGTTCGATGCCGGCTGCGGCTGGCCCAGCTATTTCCGCGCCATCAACGGCGAGGTGATTGCCGAGCACGTCGACCACAGCCACGGCATGACGCGGGTAGAGGTACGCTGCAAGGAATGCGGCAGCCATCTGGGCCATGTCTTCGAAGATGGCCCCGCCCCGACCGGTCTGCGCTATTGCATCAACTCGGCTGCGCTAAAATTCGATGATCGCGACCCGGCACAGCGTGCGGCGGATGATGCCCACGCCGCCGGCAGCGGCGACAAACCCCGGCGCGACCCGCAGCGCTGAACGCTCCGGCAAGCACGCCGGACACAACCTGGTACCGCATGAAATTCCTGTTCGACCTGTTCCCGGTCATCCTGTTTTTTGCCGCCTTCAAGCTGGCTGACATCTACACCGCCACCGCCGTGGCCATTGGCGCCACGGTGCTGCAGATCGGCTGGGTCTGGTTCCGCCACCGCAAGGTCGAGCCGATGCAGTGGGTCAGCCTGCTGATCATCGCGGTGTTCGGCGGCGCCACGCTGGTGCTGCACAACGAGACCTTCATCAAGTGGAAGCCGACCGTGCTCTACTGGATGTTCGCGGTGGCGCTGCTGGGCTCGGTGATCGGCTGGCGCAAGAACCTGATCCGCGCCATGATGGAAAAACAGGTGACCCTGCCCGACCCGGTGTGGGCGCGGCTGAACGCCGCCTGGGCCGGCTTCTTTGCCGCCATGGGCGTGCTGAACCTGTACGTGGCCTACCAGTTCTCGACCGAGACCTGGGTCAACTTCAAGCTGTTCGGCAGCATGGGGATGATGCTGGTGTTCATCGTCGCCCAGAGTGTCTGGCTGTCGCGCCACATGCCCGAGAACAGCCAGGACTGACGGCCCCGCCCCCGCACCCCCAAACCGAAGGAAACCATTGATGGCAGCCGATCCCGCCACTATCGAGGCGATGCTGCGCGAAGCGCTCGCCCCCAGCCACCTGGCCGTGCGCGACGACAGCGCGCTGCACGCCGGACATGCCGGCGCCGCATCCGGCGGCGGACATTACCACGTGACAATCGTCAGCGAGCGCTTTACGGGTCACAGCCGGGTTGCACGACACCGCATGGTGTATGATGCGCTGCGCGGTCTGTTCCCCGCGCAGATCCACGCACTTGCCGTGACTGCGTTCACCGACCAAGAGTACCAATCCCGCGCATCATCACACTATTCTTCCAGCAACTCTCAGACCTGATTCCATGAAGACCACCGTCCTCTCGTTCAGCCTGGCGGCTGTGCTTGCTGCCGGCAGCCTGCCGGCCATCGCCCAGAATGCCGCCGTCGTGAATGGCAAGGCCATTTCATCGGCAAAGCTGGACAAGTTGATCGCCGGCACCGGCCAGCCCGACAACCCGGAGCTGCGCTCGCGCGCACGCAACATGCTGATCGACCGCGAACTGCTCTCGCAGGAAGCCAACAAGCGCGGCCTGACCCAGCGCGACGACGTGCAGGAACAACTGGAACAGGCCCGCCTGAACGTGCTGGCCGGCGCAGTGTTCGAAGACTACGTGAAGACCCACGGCGCCAGCGACGCCGAGTTGCGCAAGCAGTACGACAAGATCAAGTCGCAGTTTGGCAACGGCAAGGAATACCACGCCCGCCATATCCTGGTGGAAAAGGAAGCCGACGCCAAGGCGATCATCACCAAGATCAAGGGCGGCGCCAAGTTTGAGGACATGGCCAAGGCCTCGTCCAAGGACCCGGGCTCCGCGGCCAACGGCGGCGACCTGGACTGGGCCAACAGCAGCAGCTACGTGCCTGAGTTCTCGGCAGCCATGACCGGCCTGAAGAAGGGCCAGCTGACCGATACGCCGGTCAAGACCCAGTTCGGCTGGCATATCATCGAACTGGTCGACGTGCGCGACGCCAAGATCCCGTCGTTCGAAGAGGTCAAGCCGCAGTTGACGCAGATGCTGATGGGGGACCAGAACTGGCAGCGCGAGCAGTTCCAGGCCATGATGAAGTCACTCAAGGACAAGGCCAAGATCCAGTAAGGCACGGTCCGGTCGCCCCCCGCCGGTCCTGCAAGATTCAAGGATGCAGCGCGTGGAGTCGACTGGCCGTTACTGGCAACTCTGGCATCTCTCGTCCCGGGGCATGTGCTATTGCGCACTTGCCTGGGCGACCCTGGACGGCGCCGCCCCCGGCTGGCGCCAGCTCCACCCCTACCTGCCCCTGCGTGACCGTTACGCGCCCGAGAAGATCCTGCACGCCGTGGTGGCGTACAGGGAGGCTCGCGGCGAGATCAGGCCGCCTCCGGGTTTTGAATCGGGGCGCATGCTGACCTACGCCTATGCGTCATGGAGTTCACGCCTGCTCCCTCCGCTTGCCGGCTGAACCTTGCCTTCACTGGCGCAGGTCGTAGCGCCACCCCGTTTCATCGAGCTGCCTGATACTGTCGGTAACCAGTCCGACCAGCGCGTCCAGCATCTTGCTGCCCTTTTCCGCGCTGGCCCAGGTCGGGTCACCGGTGGCGCCGGTCGCCGAAACCTTGGCGATATCCCACATGATCTGTACGCGCTCGCCGATGCGGATGCTGTCTACCGGCATCTGCCGCATGGCCTTGCCCAGGTCGCACAGGTCCGGAAACACCGCCATGGTGATCGAGGTTTCACCTTCGCCGCCGTGGCCCAATCCATTCCACTCGGCGAAGAAGCCGTCGCCAAGCCGGCTGCCGATCACCGACCACCAGGCAGGCAGGAAGGCGAACACCACCTTCGGGTAGCGCTGCTTGACCTTGCGCTGGGCGATCTCGAGCGGCGCAATATTGCCGTCGTGCCCGTTCAGCACAAAGATGTACCGGATATCGTAGGCAATCAGGCTCTCGAAGATATCCTCGGCAAGCGCCGTCACCGTCTTGAAGCGCAGCGAGACCGCCATCGGGTGGCGTTGTAGCGCATCGAGGTGCCGAACGGCACGCCGGGGACCACAATGGTCCGTTCAAGCCGTTGCGCCGCCAGCCGTGCCACTTCGGCGGGAACGAACAGGTTCGGCCCGAGCGGCAGGTGCCCGCCGTGACTTTCGCAACTGCCAAAAACGGTGATGTCGCTGTCTATACCGCCAGCGGCAAACATGGCCTCCAGTTCGGCCGTGGAGAACTCATTCAGCAAGACCTTCTTCATGATGCGTTCTCCGCCAGCGGCTGCGCTTTCGCGTTTAGGACCGGATGCAACAACAGGTACACCAGTACCAGCACCGCGATCAGCATGATGACGGGCGCCACCGGCACCGCCAGCCGCTCCAGCCCTTTCATGCCGGACATCGAGGTCGCGGTGAACAGCAGGCCGCAGGTCACGCATGCCAGGAACACTTCCAGCGTGATCGGCGCGATGTCGAATCCCAGGCGGGCCGGGTCAAGCACGGTGATGCCGCTCGGATTGCCGATGAACGCGCCCCAGATGTCGCCCACCATGCCGGTGATGGCGGAGAACCAGCCCAGCGTCAGCATCGGCAGGTTCATGCCTTTTGCGCCATAGGCATAGCGGCACAGCAGCGCCAGGCTCAGCCCGGTTCGTTGCGCGATGACGCCCAGCAGCGACGTCAGCACGAACAGGATGCCCATGCCGATGGCGATGGCCAGCAAGGCCATGGGGAAGGAAACACCCGCGCCGCCCGCCGGCCCGGCCAGCGTGCCGCCGATGAACAGGCCGGTGGCAACGTAGCCAAACCCCACCCATACCGCCACCTGTTTCCAGGTCGGCCTGCGTGCGTCGGGCGGGACCGGGGTAAACATATAGTCTGCATCGACTGCCGGGGACGACTGCACCTTCTGATTCATGATGGGATCTCCGAATCCACCGTTCCGTGTTCGAGCGACCCGGATGCAAGGGAACCAGTCCTGCATCCGATCGTGAGTCAGCGCGAGAGTAACAGTGCGAAAGCGGCAGGAAATGCGGAAGATTCCAAGATGCGTAGCGAAATGGCCGTCGCCATCCGGGCTTTGGCTGCTTGCATCGCCGAAAAACTAAAAAGCCACCGGCGCTGCCGGTGGCTCTTGGTTGGGACGAAGGGCGCAGGCCCTGGGCTGATGCTTACCCCACCCACTTCCGCGCATTGCGGAACATCCGCATCCACGGGCTGCCGCCGTCGGCAACCTGCTTCCACGCATCCGGCGCCCAGCTCATGGTCGCGGCACGGAACACGCGTTCCGGGTGCGGCATCAGCACGGTGAAGCGGCCATCGACGGTGGTCACCGAGGTAATGCCGTCGGGCGAGCCGTTCGGGTTGAGCGGATAGGCCTGCGTGACCGCACCGTAGTTGTCGACAAAGCGCAGCGCCACGTGGGTCTGGTCGATATTGCCCTGCTGCGAGAAGTCGGCAAGCCCTTCGCCGTGGGCAACCACGATCGGGATGCGGCTGCCTTCCATGCCAGCGAAGAAAATCGACGGCGAGGACTGCACTTCCACGGTCACGTAGCGCGCTTCGTACTGCTCCGACTGGTTGCGCGTGAACTTGGGCCACGCACCCGCGCCCGGAATGATCGGGGCCAGGTTGCTCATCATCTGGCAGCCGTTGCAAACGCCCAGCGCGAAAGTGTCCTGGCGGTTGAAGAAGGCCGCGAACTGCTCGGCCATCTGCGCGTTGAACAGGATGGTCTTGGCCCAGCCCTCGCCCGCGCCCAGCACGTCGCCGTAGCTGAAGCCGCCGCAGGCAACGAAACCGCTGAAGTCGGCCAGGTTGGCGCGGCCGGCGATCAGGTCGCTCATATGCACGTCGTGCGTGTCAAAGCCGGCGCGGTCCATGCTGTACGCCATCTCGATCTGCGAGTTGACGCCCTGCTCGCGCAGGATGGCCACGCGCGGACGGGCGCCGGCGGCGATGAACGGCGCGGCGATGTCTTCGGCCGCATCGAAGGTCAGCACCGGGCTGATACCTGGGTCGGCGGCGTCGAGCAGGCGGTCGTATTCGCTGTCGGCGCAGGCCGGGTTGTCGCGCAGGCGCGAGATGCGCCAGCTGACTTCGCTCCAGTTGCGCTGCAGGTCCGTGCGCGAGGCGCCGAAGACCTTCTTGGCATCGCGGTAGACCTCGATCTGGTCGGTCGCGTTGGGCTTGCCCACCACATGGCTGCAGGCCGAAAGGCCGGCTTCGCGCAGCACGGCGAAGACCGTGTCGCGGTCGTCCATACGCACCTGCACCACCGCGCCCAGCTCTTCCGAGAACAGCGCGCGCAGGGTCTGGTCGTTGCGGCGCTCGGCAATCTGCTGCGCCCAGTTCTTGGCGTCGCCGTAGTCCTGCTCCTGCTGCGGGTCCAGCGCCAGCATGTCGACGTTTAGCGACACGCCACAGTGGCCGGCAAAGGCCATCTCCGCCAGCGCAGCCATGAAGCCGCCGTCGGAACGGTCGTGGTAGGCCAGCAGCTTGCCTTCGCGGTTCAGGCGCTGGATCACGTTGAAGAAGTTCTTCAGGTCTTCGGCATTGTCGACGTCGGGGGCGCTGTCGCCCACCTGCTGCATGACCTGCGCCAGGATGCTGCCGGCCATGCGGTTCTTGCCACGGCCCAGGTCGACAGCGATCAGCACGGTGTCGCCGGCGTCGGTGCGCAGTTGCGGGGTCAGCGTGCGGTTGACATCGTCCACCGCGGCAAAGGCCGAGATGATCAGCGATACCGGCGCGACCACTTCCTTGTTGACGCCGTCGTCCTGCCACTTGGTGCGCATCGACAGCGAATCCTTCCCGACCGGGATGCTGATGCCCAGCGCCGGGCACAGTTCCATGCCGACGGCGTGCACGGTGTCATACAGCTTCGCGTCTTCGCCTTCCACGCCGCAGGCCGCCATCCAGTTGGCCGACAGCTTGACCTTGCCCAGGTCCTTGACCGGCGCGGCCGCCAGGTTGGTCAGCGCCTCGCCGATCGCCATGCGGCCCGATGCCGGCGCGTTGATCACGGCCAGCGGGGTGCGCTCGCCCATGGTCATCGCCTCGCCGGCGTTACCCTTGTAGTCGAGCGTGGTCACGGCTACGTCGGCCACCGGCACCTGCCACGGGCCGACCATCTGGTCGCGCGCGTTCATGCCGCCCACGGTGCGGTCGCCAATGCTGATCAGGAACGACTTGCTGGCCACCGTCGGATGGCGCAGCACGTCGCGCACCGCCTGCTCCAGGCTGATGCCGGTCACGTCCACGGCCGGCAATGCCTCTTCCACGCGCTTGACGTCGCGGTGCATGCGCGGCGGCTTGCCCAGCAGCACGTCCATCGGCATGTCGACGGCGTAGTGCTCCTTGAGCGCAGCGTCGACGCTGGCGTCGACCAGCTGCAGCTGCTTTTCTTCGGTGGCGATGCCAACCACGGCGAACGGCGAGCGCTCACGCTGGCACATGGCCTGGAACTGCGGGAAGCTGTCCGGCGCGATGGCCAGCACATAGCGCTCCTGCGACTCGTTGCACCAGATTTCCGCTGGCGACAGGCCGGACTCTTCCAGGTGCACCTGGCGCAGGTCGAAGCGCGCGCCGCGGTCGGCGCCGTCCACCAGTTCCGGGAAAGCGTTGGAGATGCCGCCCGCGCCGACGTCGTGGATCGACAGGATCGGGTTGGCGTCACCGAGCTGCCAGCACGCGTTGATCACTTCCTGCGCGCGGCGCTCCATCTCCGGGTTGCCGCGCTGGACCGAATCGAAGTCCAGGTCGGCGGTATTGGTACCGGTCGCCATCGAGCTGGCGGCGCCGCCGCCCATGCCGATGCGCATGCCCGGGCCGCCCAACTGGATCAGCAGCGTGCCGGCCGGCAGCGGATTCTTGTGCGTGTGCCCGGCGTCGATATTGCCGATGCCGCCCGCGATCATGATCGGCTTGTGGTAGCCGCGCACGGTCCCGCCCACGTTCTGCTCGTAGACGCGGAAGTAGCCGCCCAGGTTGGCGCGGCCGAATTCATTGTTGAAGGCGGCGCCGCCGAGCGGGCCGTCGATCATGATCTGCAGCGGCGAGGCGATGCGGTCCGGCTTGCCGGTCACGCCGGGCTTGTGGTCGGGGTTGCGGTGTGCCACCGGCTGGGCGGCGTCGCGGTCGTTTTCCCAGGACTCGACGGCCTCGGGCAGCATCAGGTTTGACACCGTGAACCCGGTCAGGCCGGCCTTGGGCTTGGCGCCGCGGCCGGTCGCGCCCTCGTCGCGGATTTCACCGCCGGCGCCGGTGGAGGCCCCCGGGAACGGCGAGATCGCGGTCGGGTGATTGTGCGTCTCCACCTTCATCAGCGTGTGCGTCAGCGCCTCGTGGCGGCCGTACTTGTGGTCATCGCCGCGCGGGAACCAGCGCTCGGCCACGTCGCCTTCCATCACCGCTGAGTTGTCCGAGTAGGCCACGATCGAGCCCTGCGGATTAAGCTGGTGCGTATTGCGGATCATCGCGAACAGTGACTTGTCCTGCTGCACGCCGTCGATGGTCCAGGTGGCGTTGAAGATCTTGTGGCGGCAGTGCTCGCTGTTGGCCTGCGCGAACATCATCAGCTCGACGTCGGTCGGGTTGCGCTCCAGCTTGCCGTAGGCCTCGACCAGGTAGTCGATCTCGTCCTCGGACAGCGCCAGGCCCATCTCGACATTGGCCGCGGCCAGCGCGCTGCGCCCGGCGGAGATATCGATAAAGCGCAGCGGCTTGGCCGGCAGTTCCTGGAACAGGCCGGCGGCATCGTCACGCGAGGCGACCACGGTCTCGGTCATGCGGTCGAACAGGTGCGCGGCGACGGCGGCGCGGGTGTCCGCGTCCAGCGTCTTGCGGCCGCGCAGCAGGCCCTTCTTGCAGATCACGGTGATCTCGATGCCGCGCTCGATGCGGTGGATATGCGTCAGGCCGCAGTTATGGGCGATGTCGGTGGCCTTGCTGGCCCACGGCGAGATCGTGCCGAAGCGCGGGATCACCACGAAGCGGTCGCCGTCAGACGGATCGGCAAACGGCGCGCCGTAGGTCAGCAGCGCCGCCACGCGGGACTGCTCTTCGGCCGACAGCGGCGTCTGTGCGTCAACAAAGTGCAGGAACTGTCCATGCACCGATTCAATATCGGCGTCGATCTGCCGCAGGGCGGTGAGCAGGCGTTGCTGACGGAAGGCGGAAAGCGCCAAAGCGCCGGGGAAGCACGAGAAATGCGCCATGATCGTAGCGGTCGGGAGGCGGTGAGGTAGGGGCTGCTGCTTAGCCGGCACCGCTGCATGGGGTGCCGACTGGCGGGAAACCGCTATTGTACCTTGCCGGCACCCGGATTTTGCACTGCGACATCACGGCGGGGCCGTGTTACGGCCCATCCTGATAATGCTTATGCATCACTTTTACCAAATGGACGGCTCAGAGTGACGTCGCCGAGCGCGCGGCCTGCTCGTACAGGCCGGTCAGCACCCGCATCAGCCGGGCGAGCTCGCCGATCTCGGCATTCTCTTCGCTGCCCTCGGTGAAGTTGCTGGTCAGGCATTGCTCGCGGATCTCGCGGTAGCGCGCGCAGGCCTCGGTGCCGGCCGGGGTGGTCGAATAAGTGGCCTCCTTGCCGACCCGCTCCCCGCTCACCAGCCCCAGTCCCTGCAGCTTCTTCAATGCGTAGGTCACCAGGTGCGTGTCTTCCACGTTCAGCACGAAGCAGATATCGGCCAGCCGCTTGGGCCGTCCGCGATGGTTCACGTGATGCAGTACCAGCACGTCCAGGAAGGTCAGGTCGCGCACGCCGGCCGCGCCCATGCAGCGCACCACCCAGCGGCTGTAGGCGTTGTAGGCGGTATTCAGGCCGAACTCGAACTCGGACAGCTCGGGGCTCCGTACCGACACCAGGTGCGACGACGACACGATATTGGCCCCGGCCGCGCGTGACAGCGCGGTGGCCGGCCTTGCCTTACCGGCAACGCCAGGGACATCGGCCACGGCGGCGGCGGTGTGCCCGCTCTCGGCTGGTTTGCGTGGCATGCGGGAGACTCCTTTCGATGGGGGTGGCGCTGGCGCTGGCTGTGCTAGGTAGAAGCCCGGGGCGCGCTCCGGCAATTTTAGCTTGACAGTTTATTGGCGAATTATGAGCATGAACACCTAATAAATACAGGTAAAGCATGAGGGAGGACGCCGGCCACGACTGGCCCTGCGCATGTGCACCGCGCCCTTCCCCATGCTGGCAGGCGGCAGCCACCATGGCGGTGCCTGCCCCGCCCTCGCACCCCGTTCGCAGACCCCATGCCATCCATGCTTCCCGACCTCGACACCCTGAACACCCGCCTGCGCGACGGCGCCACCAGCCGTGCGCAGATCATCGAGCAAGCGGCCGCGCTTGCCGCCACGCCGGCTGCCGAGGCCGTGTTCCTGCACAGCACCTTCGAGGCTGCGGCCCAGGTCGCGCGCGCAGCCGATGCCGCCGGCCGCGCCGGCAAGGCGCTGCATCCGCTGGCAGGGCTGCCGGTTTCGGTCAAGGACCTGTACGACGTGGCCGGCGAAGTCACCAGCGCGGCCTCGCTGGTGCGCAAGGATGCCGCGCCGGCCACGGCGGACGCCACCGTGGTCGCCCGCCTGCGCGCGGCAGGGGCAGCCCTGGTCGGGCGCACCAACATGACGGAGTTCGCGTTCTCGGGCGTGGGCATCAATCCCCACTACGGCACGCCGGTCAACCCGGCCGGCACGGATGGCGTGGCACGCATCCCGGGCGGCTCGTCGTCGGGTGCGGCCGTTTCGGTGGCGCTGGGGCTGGCGGTCGCGGCGCTTGGCAGCGACACCGGCGGTTCCATCCGCATCCCCGCCGCGCTGTGCGGCATCACCGGCTTCAAGCCCACCACGCGGCGCGTGCCACTGACTGGAGCCTTTCCGCTGTCGTACACGCTGGATACCGCCTGCGCGATGGCGCGCACGGTCAGCGACTGCATTGCCATGGACAGCGTGATCGCCGACAGCGCAGTGATCCCGCGCGTGACCAACCCCGCCGCCACGCGGCTGGCGATCCCGCGCCAGGTCCTGCTGGACGACCTCGACCCGGTAGTGGCCCGTGCCTTCGACCGGGCATTGGGCCGGCTGTCGGCCGCCGGCGTGCAGCTTGAGCACGTCGACCTACCCGAGCTTGGCGAGCTGGCGGGCCTGAACGCCCAGGGCGGCTTCAGCTCGGCCGAAGCCTTTGCCATCCACCGCCACCTGCTGGCCGGACGGCGCGAGCTGTACGACCCGCGCGTGGCCTCGCGCATCGACCGCGGCGCCAATATCAGCGCCGCCGACTATATCGACCTGGGCCGCGCCCGGCTGGACTGGATCGCCCGCATGCAAGCGCGCCTGGCCCGCTTCGACGCCGTGGTCTGCCCGACCGTGCCGATGGTCGCGCCCGAGATTGCGCCGCTGCGCACCGATGATGCGCAATTCTTCCGCGTCAATGCCCTGCTGCTGCGCAATACCTCGGCCTTCAATTTCCTTGACGGCTGCTCGATCTCGATGCCCTGCCACGCGCCGGACGAGTTGCCCGTGGGCCTGATGCTGTCGCACGGCCCGATGCGCGATGCCGACCTGCTGGGCACGGCCCTTGCGTTGGAATGCATCGTGCAACCTTCACAGCGCGACGACTGAGCCTGCCGCCGCGCCGTTGATCTTGCGCCGACGTGCCCCCCCCAATGCGGGCACGATCGGCACCAGGTAGTACGCAACCAGCAGTACAACCGCGCCCCCGCGCGCACACCAGGAGAGATCGAGATGCGAGTCAAGGCAATCGTTGCGGCCGGCCTGATGATGGCCGCCGTGGCGGCACAGGCGGATACCAAGTGGGACCTGCCGACCGGTTATCCGGTCAGCAACCTGCACACCGAGAACCTGCAGCAGATGGCCAACGACGTGGACAAGGCCACCGGCGGCAAGCTCAAGATCGTGCTGCATCCCAATGGCTCGCTGCTCAAGGCCAACGAGATCAAGCGCGGCGTGCAGACCGGCCAGGTGCAGATGGGCGAAATCCTGATGTCCTTGCTGGCCAACGAGAACCCGGTGTTCGGCGTCGATGCCGTGCCATTCCTCGCCACCAGCTATGGGGATGCCTACAAGCTGTGGCAGGCCTCGCGCCCGGCCACCGAGAAGGTGCTCGACAAGCAGGGCATGAAGCTGCTGTACGCGGTGGCGTGGCCGCCGCAGGGCATCTATGCGAATAAGCCGATCAATTCGGCCGGGGACATGAAGGGCCTGAAATGGCGCGCGTACAACCCGGCCACCTCGCGCATCGCCGAGCTGGTCAGCGCCCAGCCGGTGACCATCCAGGCTGCCGACCTGGCTCAGGCGCTGGCCACGGGCACGGTCAACTCCTTCATGTCGTCGGGCGCCACCGGCGTCGACACCAAGGTGTGGGAGAGCGTGAAGTACTTCTACACGGTGGACGCCTGGCTGCCCAAGAACATGCTGGTGGTCAGCAAGAAGGCGTTCGCGGCGCTGGACAAGCCGACCCAGGACGCCCTGCTCAAGGCCGTGGCCGATGCCGAGAAGCGCGGCTGGCAGGTGTCGGAGCAGAAGACCAAGGAGTACCTGGCGACCTTGTCGCGCAACGGCATGACGGTGCAGCCGCCTTCGCCGCAGCTCAAGTCCGACATGCAGAAGGTGGGCCAGACCATGGTGGATGACTGGGCCAAGGGCGCGGGCGAGGACGGCAAGGCCATCCTGGACGCCTACCGCAAGTAGGCTGCGGGCCTGCCCGCCTCCATGAACTCCCCGCCCTTGCCGCGCAGGCTGGCATGGCGGGGAGCCCCCCTCCCTCCCTGACGCCGTCCATCATGCCAACTGCCCCCTCCTCCAAGCGCTGGCTCGACCGCCTGCTTGACCTCTTTGCCATGCTCGGCGCGCTGTGCATCCTCGCCGTCTGCGTGATCATGATCCTGATGTCGCTGTCGCGGGAGACCTCGGTGATCTTCAAGGGTGGCGATGACATCGTCGCCTGGCTGTGCGCGGCGTCCGCCTTCCTGATCCTTGGCCAGACCTTCCAGCATGGCGGCATCGTGCGCGTCGAGATGCTGCTGGGGGCCGTGGGCCCGCGCCGGCGCTGGGTGCTGGAGCTGGTCTCGCTGACCATCTGCCTGGCGTTTGCCGCATATGCGGCGTGGGCGCTCGGCACCTTTGCGTGGCAGAGCTGGGACATCGGCGATGTCTCGCAGGGACAGATCGTGATTCCGCTGTGGATGCCGCAGAGCTTCGCGGTGCTCGGCTGCATCGGCTTCCTGCTGGCGGTCGGCGATGAATGGCTGCGCGTGGTGCGCGGACAGAAGCCGCGCTACCAGGTAGCCCAGGAAGAAAAGCTCGCCTCCGGCGATTTCGGGGAGACGGTCTGATGAGCACAGTCGTCGTTGCACTGATCCTGCTGCTGGTGATGATCGTCTTCCTGGCGATCGGCGCGTGGATCCCCGTGGCCATTGCGGTCACCTCATGGGTCGGGCTGGTGGTGTTCTCGGACCGCGAGGCGCTGGTCAGCCTGGCCAACGCATGGTGGTCGTCGAGCGCCTCATACACGCTGGCATCGCTGCCCCTCTTTGTCTGGATGGGCGAGATCCTGTTCCGCACCAAGCTGTCCGAGCAGATGTTCAACGGGCTCTCGCCCTGGCTGAACTGGCTGCCGGGACGGCTGATGCACGTCAACATCCTGGGCTGCGGCATCTTTGGCTCGGTGTCGGGGTCGTCGGCGGCCACCTGCGCCACCATCGCCAAGTCGGCGCTGCCGGAACTCACGCGGCGCGGCTACGACGAGCGCACCACGCTCGGCTCGCTGTCGTGCGCGGGCACGCTCGGCATCCTGATCCCGCCATCGATCACCATGGTGGTGTATGCGGTGTCGGCGGACGTGTCGATCATCCGCGTGTTCCTGGCGGGCTTCATACCGGGGCTGCTGCTGATGCTGCTGTTCTCAGGCTATATCGTGGCCTGGGCGCTGGCCAACCCCGACAAGACCCCGGCGTCGGAGCACTTCAACTGGCGCGCGCGGCTGGCATCGATCCGCCAGCTGCTGCCGTGCATGGTGCTGATCGCCTTTATCACCTGGGTCATGGTCACCGGCTATGCCACCGCGACAGAAGCCGCGGCCTACGGCGTGGTGGCGTCACTGGGACTGGCATGGGCGGGCGGCTCGCTTACGCGCGCGGCGTTCTGGGACAGCCTGATGTCGGCCACGCGGCTGACCGCGATGATCATGTTCGTGCTGGGTGCCACCTCGTTCCTGTCGGTGACCATGAGCTTTACCGGCATCCCGCGCGCGCTGGCGGAATGGGTGGCGGCGATGCACCTGTCGCCATGGGCGCTGATCGCCGTGCTGACGGTGATCTACATCGTGCTGGGCACGGCGCTGGACGGCATCTCGATGATCGCGCTGACCACGGCGACCGTGCTGCCGATGGTGCAGGCGGCCGGCTTCGACCTGGTCTGGTTCGGCATCTTCATCGTGCTACTGGTGGAGATCGCCGAAGTGACGCCGCCGGTGGGCTTCAACCTGTTCGTGCTGCAGAGCATGACCGGCAAGGACAGCAACTACATAGCGCGGGTCTCGCTGCCCTTCTTCATGATGATGGTGGTGGCCATCGCCATCATCACGATCTGGCCCGTCGTGGTGACCTGGCTGCCGGACATTGTCATGCAGCAGGAATTGACATCCTCTCCGTCCTAAGCCTTCGGCTGCCGCCTTACGGCGGAAAGGACGAGGATTCCTACGGCGCTACGTGATGCTCTACGTAGTCACTTCG
>NZ_JBXAHL010000013.1:0-183721 GCF_058795055.1 Cupriavidus sp. GW823-FHT06D04
GTTTGGTCGCAACGCAGCGGCCAACCGCCAGCGTCGAGGTCTTGGCCGACCGGAGACCTTCGCCTTCCTGGGTTTCATCTTTATCTGCGGACGATCGCGTCGGGGTGCCTTCCAGTTGCAGAGGAAGACCCGAGGTGATCACATGCGGGCGAAGCTCAGGCAGATCAAGGAGGACCTGCGGCGGCGCATGCACGAACCGATTCCTGCGCAAGGAAAATGGCTCAGGCAGGTGGTGCGCGGATACTTCGCGTACCACGCAGTACCAACGAACTCGCGAGCACTCGGCGCCTTCCGTTACCACATTGTTGACCTCTGGCGGCGGGCGCTCCGGCGCCGCAGCCAAAAGGATCACATGACGTGGACGCGGGTCGAGCGGATCGCGGATGCCTGGCTCCCACAGCCTCGAATCCTTCATCCATGGCCCGACCGGCGCTTTGACGTCAAACACCCGAGGTAGGAGCCGTATGCCCGAATCGGGCTCGTACGGATCTGTGCGGGGGGGCTCAGTAATGGGCATTCCTACCGCGATTGGGGAATGCCGCCGCGCAACGCCCAATGCGCGGTGGCATCTGCTTAATCCGTTTATTCAGCCGCGGCCGCTGTCACCAGCACCAGCGCCTCAACCGCCAACGCATATCCCTTCACCCCCAGCCCCGCCATCACCGCCCGCGCCACCGGCGAGATCCATGAGTGATGCCGGAACGCCTCGCGCGCGTGCACGTTAGAGATGTGGTACTCGATCAGCGGCACCGCCGCGCCCTTGATCGCATCATGCAGCGCAATCGACGTATGCGTCAGCGCCCCCGCATTCAGCACCACGCCGACCATTTCCCCTTGCGCGCATAGCCGCCCGGCTTCATGGATCCAGTCGATCAGCTGGCCTTCATGGTTGGTCTGCCGGCATTGCGCCTCCAGCCCTAGCCGCTCCGCGGCTTCCTGGCAGATGCGCTCCACATCCGCCAGCGTTTCACTGCCATAGACTGCCGGCTCGCGGGTGCCGAGCAGGTTGAGGTTGGGCCCGTTGAGCACCAGTACTGTCTTCATCGTGTCTCCTGGAATCGGCCGCGGCGCTGGCGCGGCCATCGCCGATAGCCTATCGTTACTCCCTTCATCCCATCATCGACCGCCATGGAAACTCAGAATGCGCTGACGGCGAACAATGACCCGTTCCTGCGGGACCTGCGGCTGTTCTGCACGGTGGCGCGGCGCGCCAGCTTTATCGCCGCCGCCAACGAGACCGGCATTTCGCCGGCCCACGTCAGCAAGCGCATCGCCATGCTCGAAGCCATGCTGGGCGCGAAGCTGTTCCACCGCACCACGCGCCGTGTCAGCGTGACCGCCGAGGGCGAGAGCGCCTTTGCGTGGGCGCAGAAGATCCTGGAAGACGTCGACGGCATGCTGGAAGCGGTGGGTGCCACCGGGGGCGAGCCACGCGGGCTGCTGCGCATCGCCACCAGCGTGCGGCTCGGGCGCAGGCATGTGGCACCGGCGCTGTCGCGGCTGCGGCAGCAGCATCCGGGGCTGGAGGTCTGGCTGGAGCTGCTCGACCGGCGCGTCGACCTGATCGGCGAAAGCTTCGACCTCGACATCCGCGTGGGCGAGGTCGAGGAGCCGCACCTGATCGCCAGCAAGATCGCCAGCGGCAGCCGCGTGCTGTGCGCCGCTCCCGCCTACCTCGCGCGGCGCGGCATGCCGGAGCACCCGGGCGAGCTGCCCCGGCACGACTGCCTGCTGCTGCGCGAACGCGACCAGGCCTTTGGCGTATGGCGGCTGCAAGGGCCTGACGGCTGGGAGACCGTGAAAGTGACCGGGCCGATGGCATCGAACCACAGCGACGTGACCCACCAGTGGGCACTGGAAGGCTTCGGCATCATCATGGCTTCGGTCTGGGACGTGGCCGCCAGCGTGCGCGCCGGCGAACTGGTGCGCGTGCTGCCGGACTGGCAGCAGCCGGCCGATGTCTGGGCCGTGACCAGCGCGCGGGCGTCGGCCTCGGCGCGGATGCGCGTGTGCCTTGAGTTCCTTAAGGCGCAGTTGTCGCAGGGACCGCAGGCGCTGGCGACGACGCTGGACTAAAGCACTCGCATGATCAGCAGCGCGGTGTCTTGCAACACCTGCAATACCCGGTCCAGCGCCTGCTGTGCGGTCTCGTCGCCGATCGGCATATTGACCGACAGCGCGGCGATCACCTTGCCGTGGCGGTCGCGCAGCGGCACGGCGATGCCGCGCACACCGGTCTGCAGCTGTTGCTCCAGCATCGCATAGCCCTGCGCGCCAGCCTTGCGGATCTCTTCGAGCAGGCGCTCATGCTGCAGGATGGTGTAAGGGGTGTAGGGCGCGAGCACGACAGATTCCAGCCATTCGCGCACCTGCTGCTCGGGGCGCGAGGCCAGCATCATCACCCCGGCCGAGCCCAGCGGCGCCGGCACCCGTGCCCCCAGCACGAAGCCGGTGCTCATCACGCGGCTGGTGCTGGTGCGGGCGATAAACACCAGCTCCCAGCCATCGAGCACGCTCAGGTAGGCCGCCTCGCCGAGCTGCGCGGTGATTTGCTGCAGGAACGGCTGCACCGTGCGCGGCAGCCGCGCCGAGTCGAAATACGACCAGCCCACCTTGAGCACGCGCGGTGTCAGGCTGAACAGCGTGCCGTCGCTGGTGGTGTAGCCGAGGTGCTCCAGCGTCAGCAGGTAGCGACGCGCAGCCGTGCGCGTCAGGCCGGTCAGCTGCGCCGCCTGCGTGGGCGTGAGGCGCGGATGGTCGTTGTCGAAGGCCTCCAGGATGGCCAGGCCTTTTTCGAGCCCGGCGATCCAGTCGCGCCGGCTCAGCGGTTCTTTTTCCATGGTTAACCCGAATTTCGCGCGAGGGATGATCGCAATGGAGCGATTGTCGCACGCCTACGCGCGAATTGTGGTTGTTGACGGGCCGGCTCGCTCCTAACCTTTGGGGCAATACCGTCGCCACCTCGCAATCGCCATGACCGCAGCCCGCAGGCCTCTCCCGAAATCGATCGCCACCGTCTCGCTGTCCGGCACGCTGCCGGAAAAACTGGAAGCCGCCGCGGCCGCGGGCTTCGACGGCGTAGAGATCTTCGAGAACGACCTGCTGCATTTCGACGGCTCACCGGCCGAGGTGCGCCGCATGGCGGCCGACCTCGGCCTGCAGATCCTGCTCTACCAGCCGCTGCGCGACTTCGAGGCCATGCCGGATGACCTGTTTGTCCGCAATATGGCGCGCGCCGAACGCAAGTTCGACGTGATGGAGCAGCTTGGCGCGGAGATGGTGCTGGTGTGCAGCAATGTGCAGGAGGTGGCCATCGACGACCCCACCCGCGCTGCCGCCGACCTGCGCCGGATGGCAGAGGCCGCCGCGCAGCGCGGGCTGCGCGTCGGTTATGAGGCGCTTGCCTGGGGCCGCCATACGCGCCTCTGGCGGCAAGCGTGGGACATCGTGCAGCGCGCCGACCACCCCGCGCTGGGGCTGGTGCTGGACAGCTTCCATACGCTGTCACTGGGCGATTCGCTGCAGGGCCTGGACGTTGTGCCGGCGGACAAGATCTTCTTTGTGCAACTGGCCGATGCGCCACGCCTGTCGATGGACGTGCTGTCGTGGAGCCGCCACTACCGCAATTTTCCCGGGCAGGGCGACCTGCCGGTGACCGATTTCGCCCGCGCCGTGCTGCAGGCAGGCTACAACGGGCCGTTGTCGCTGGAGGTCTTCAACGACGACTTCCGCGCGGCGCCGGCACGGCTGACCGCGCAAGACGGGCTGCGCTCGCTGATCTGGCTGGAGTCCGAGGCGGGCGGCACGCCGCTGCCTGCGCCGCCGGTGCTGGACGGCGTGGACTTCGTCGAGTTTGCCGTCGATTACGTGGCTGGCCGCGAACTCGCGCAACGGCTGGAATCGCTTGGCTTTGCCCATGCCGGCCGCCATCGCTCCAAGGCGGTCGACCTGTACCGCCAGGGCGGCGTCAACCTGATCCTGAATGCCGAGCAGGACAGCGCCGCCGCCGAGCACTTCCAACTGCACGGCCCGTCGGTGTGCGCCATCGGCCTGAAAGTGGACGACGCACGCCGCGCCGTGGCGCGCGCCCGCACGCTGCTGTGCAAGGAGTGGCGTGAGCCGGTGGGGCCCGACGAGCGCGTGATCCCGGCGCTGCGCTCGCCCGACGGCATGCTGTTCCACCTGATCGACGACCGCGACGCCGACCGCAGCATCTATGAGAGCGACTTCGTGCTCGATACGCCCGTGGGAACCGTCCACCACGGCGCAGGGTTGTCCGCCATCGACCATATCGCGCAGGCGCTGCCGGCGAACCGGCTCGACAGCTTCGTGCTGTTCTACCGCTCGGTGTTCGCCATGCAGCCGGAGGCCGTGCATGAGATCGCCGATCCGTATGGCCTGGTGAAGAGCCGCGCCATGGTCAGCCCCGGCCAGCATGTTCGCATCCCGCTCAACGTGTCCGAGAGCGGCCGCACCGCCACCGGGCGCTTTGTCGCCGCTTACGCGGGCTCGGGCGTGCACCACATCGCCTTCCGGTCGGAACGCATCGGGCAGACGCTGGAAGCCATCGACCGCACCCGCGCCGCGATGCTCCACGTGCCGGACAACTACTACGACGACGTGGCCGCGCGGCTCGCGCTCGACGACGCGCTGCTGGAACGCCTGCAAGGTCTCGGCCTGCTCTACGACCGCGACGCCCACGGTGAATTCCTGCATGCCTACACCGAGCCGTTCCACGAACGGTTTTTCTTCGAACTCGTGCAACGCAGCGGCTACACCGGCTACGGCGCGGTCAACGCTTCGGTGCGCATGGCCGCACAGGCGCAGCTGCGGCACAGCTGAACATCATCGTCACCCGCTCACAACATTCCCTACAGGAGACATTCCATGCAAGAGCCGTGCATCATTTCCGTGGCCATCACCGGTTCCGTGCCGCGCAAGAAAGACAACCCGGCCGTGCCCATCTCGGTGGCTGAACAGATCGAAAGCACGCACGCCAGCTATGAGGCCGGCGCCACGCTGGTTCACCTGCACGTGCGCGACGAACTGGAAAATTCGAGCTCCGATCCGACACGATTCGCCGCGCTGCAGGAAGGCATCCGCAAACACTGCCCGGGCATGATCGTGCAGTTCTCCACCGGCGGACGCGGCCGCGAGGCCAGCCAGCGCGGCGCGATGCTCCATCTGCGGCCAGACATGGCTTCGCTTGCCACCGGCTCGGTCAACTTTCCCACCAGCGTCTACGAAAACCCGCCGGACTTCGTGCGCACGCTGGCCACCACGATGCGGGAATTCCACGTCAAGCCGGAAATCGAGATCTTCGACCTGGCGATGCTCTACAACACGGCGGAACTGGTGAAAGAAGGGCTGATCGCGGCACCGCCGCACGTGCAGTTCGTGTTCGGCATCCGCAATGCGCTGCCGGCGCGGCGCGAGATCCTGGCGTTCCAGGTCGAGCAACTGCAAACGCTGTTGCCGGGCGCGACATGGACGGCCGCCGGCATCGGCCGCCACCAGCTGGAAGTCAATCACTGGACGCTGGAGCTCGGCGGGCACTGCCGTACCGGTCTGGAAGACAACATCCGCTGGGACAAGGACACACTGGCGGCCAGCAACGCGCAACTGGTTGGCCGCGTGGCGCAGCTTTGCTGGCAGTACGGCCGGGCGGTAGCAACGCCGGCACAGGCGCGGTCGCTGCTCGGGCTGGACTGACGGCGGCAGCGGGGCGGCTATGTCGCCCCGACGGGCCGCCCCGGCAGTTCCCGGTCGCGGGCCGCCGCCACAGTGCCACCCACGCCGCTGGCGGCGATCAACGCAACGCCGAGCACGGACCACGCATCGGGCAGATAGGCGAATGCCAGCCAGCCGCCAAGCATCGCAAAGGCGATCTGCAGGTAGAGATAAGGGGTAAGCAGGCTGACCGGCGCGCGCGCATAGGCAAGGACCAGGAACAGATGGCCGGCGGTGCCGGCGAGCGCCATGCCAGCGAGCAGGCACCAGTGCAATGCCGTGAGTTGCGAGGTCCATGCTCTCGGCAGCGCTGCCGAGAGCAGCACCGTGGCAACGCAGCCTGTATAGAAGTGCGTGGTTCCGACGCCATCGGCACGGGTCAGCACGCTGGTCAGCAACTGGTATGCGGCATTGGACAGCACTGCCCCCAGCGGCAACAGCATCGCGGGCTGCAGGCCGGCGCCCGGCCGGATCACCACCAGGGCCCCGACAAATCCCGTCAACAGGAAGAGCCATCGCACGGCCGACACGCGTTCGCCAAGCATGGCCGCCGCGGCCAGCGCCATCGCCAGCGGCGTCAGGCTCACAACGGCGGTGAACTCGCCTACCGGCAGGACTTGCAGGCTGAAGAACGCGCATCCGCTGGACAGCAGCATCGCCACCGCACGCGCGCACTGCAGCAGCGGCCGGCGCGTGCGCAGCAGGGCGCGGCCGCGAGCCGGCAGCAACACCGCGCCGGTCAGCGCCGCCTGCGCCAGGTAGCGCAGCCATAGCGCCATCACGACTGGCACGGCCGCGCCGGCGATCTTTGTCAGCGTGTCGAGCGCAGCGAAGCAGGCTACCGCCGCCACTATCAGCAGGATGCCTTGCAGTTCCCGGGCCCCTCTCATGGGGCTCACGCCGCAGGCCGGCAAGCTGCGCTTGCCACGGCCATCCCTGTCTGCATCATGTCACCGATCCACGTTGGCTTTGTCTTCGTGCGCAGGTTACTGGCAGGAGCGAGGGCAATCAGCGCAATGGATGGAAAGTCAGAATTCGCTGGCAGCGAATAATCCGGGAGGACGACGGCCAAGGCGCGCGGTGGACGCGATCAATGGATAAAGCCGCCCTTGACGAAGCGCACCGGCTCGGCGTCCATGCGCAAGAGCAGGGCGGTCAGGCCATCTGCTGGTTCCGCAGCATTGCGCGGGGTGTTGGCGCTGGGCCCTGATACGCACACAAGGTCTGCATCGGACCATTGCCGGCCGGGCGCACCACGCGCGCGCAGCCACCCGGTGCGGTCAGCCAGCAACTGGGTGCCTGCCAGCCGTGCGGGCGATTCACCGGCGATTGCCGCCACCGCCTGCCACGCATGCGGCGACGTGGCCGTGCAGCCGGCGCGAAAGCGCGGCACCTGCGCCGGCGGGCGCCCGTCGGGCGTGACCAGCACGGTCAGGAAGCGGGGATCCTCATACGGCAGCGGAGCCGCCCCGTCGACAGCCACCAGCCGCACGCGCTGGTCCGCGCGCCACTGCGACAGTGCCAGAGGCGCGGCATCGACGCAGCGGACGGCCATTTCCGGCAGCCGCAGCGGTACCGGCCAGTTGCCGTCGGCACCGGCGCCGCTGCCAGCCGACAGCGCCTTCATGTAGTCGACCACGGCCCAGGCCTCACCGTCGCCCAGAATGTCGCGGAAGGCCGGCATGGTGGGCTGGCCATGACGGTCGCGCATACCGGCCAGCACATGCCAGAACAGCTCGCCATCGGCGCGGCGCGCCAGCAGCGGACTGACCAGCGTGGGCGGCCACTGCGCCAGGCTGGCGGCCAGCGGGCCTTCCCCGCGCCCGTCCGCGCCGTGGCAGTTGGCGCAATGCTGCGCATAGACCCGGGCGCCGAGCGCGATGGCGTCGACGGAGAAGCGGGTAGGGCTGGCGTGAAAGCTGGTCGGCGCGGCTGGCACCAACAGCAGCGCTGCGCTGGGCCAGGGAGCCGCCACCAGAGCGAGCGCGCCGGCGGCAAGCAGTACGCCGCGCTGGCGTCTCCAAGCCAGCGCGGCGGTAATGGCCAGCACGGCAAAGACAAGGGCGCACAGGCTCAGGCCGACCTGGCGCGCGAGGCCCAGGTCGATCAGCAGGGTTTCGCCCGCCACACGCCGCGCCCACGGCCACGCGGGCTGGCCGTGGCTGTCGCCGCTCAGGCCAAGGGCATGCCAGAGCGACAGCAAGCCAAGCTGGAGTTTCTCGATCAGGACCATTAGTCCATTGAGCCATGCCTGCGGAGGCGGGCCGCTCATCTGGCGGCCCACGAGGTGAAGCGCAACGCCATTACCAGCTCGCGTCCAGCCCCAGGTGGCGCAGCGCTTCGTGCCGCAGCCCGGTCAGCCGCGGATCGCCGCGATGGCGCGGGTAGGGCAGGTCGACCCGGATCTCCGCCGTGATGCGTGCCGGACGCTGGCTGAAGATGATCACGCGCTGCGCCAGGAACAGCGCTTCCTCCACGTCGTGCGTGACCAGCAGCGCCGAGAAGCGCGAGCGTTGCCACAGTTCAACCAGGTCGCTCTGCATTGCCAGCCGCGTCAATGAGTCCAGCTTGCCCAGCGGCTCGTCCAGCACCAGCAGGCGCGGATCGTTGACCAGCGCGCGCGCCAGCGCAACGCGCTGCGCCATGCCGCCGGAGAGCTGGTGCGGGAAGGCGCGGGCGAAGGTTTCCAGCCCTACGCGCCGCAGCGCGTCATCCACGCGCGGGCGCTGGCTTGCCAGCACGCCGCGCGCCTGCAGGCCCAGCGCGACGTTGTCCCATACGCGCCGCCACGGGTACAGCGTGGGGTCCTGGAACACCACGATGCGCGACGGGTTGGGCTCGGTGATCGGGGTGCCGTCCTGCAGGATCTCGCCGGAGGCGGGCTGGTCCAGCCCTGCCACCAGCCGCAGCAGCGTGGACTTGCCGCAACCGCTGGGCCCCAGCAGCGCGACGAATTCGCCCGGTGCGACGCTCAGGTCGACGTCGTCCAGCACCTGCAGCCGGTCGCTGCCGCTGCCGAACCAGTGGCTGACCTGATGGATGTCGATGCGGGCACCGGTCAGGGCTTCCGCGGCCTCGCTCCCCACGGCGTTGACTTCCCTCTCCCGCCGTTCTGCAACACTCACCATTTCACCGTCCCCTTCTGCCACGACAGCACGCGATCACGCGCCACGAACAGCAACGTGATCACGCCCGAAAACAGCAGCGCCATCACGATCAGCGCCGCATACATATTGACGTACGAAGCCCAGCCCTGCGCCCACGTCAGGTACCAGCCCAGGCCCGACTTCACGCCCATCATCTCCGCCGTGACCAGCACCGAGAACGAAGCGCCCAGCCCCATGAACAGGCCGACGAATACCTGCGGCAGCGCCGCCGGGATCGCCACGCGCAGCACCAGGAACCAGCCCGAGGCGCCCATGGTGCGCGCCACGTCGTAGTAGCTCTTGTTGACGCCGGCCACGCCTGACCACGTCAGCACCGCCACCGGGAAGGCCGTGGCCAGCGCGATCAGGAACACCGCGGCGGAATAGCTCGACGGGAAGAAGTAGAAAGTCAGCGGCAGCAGCGCGGTTGACGGCAGCGGGCCCAGCACGCGCAGCACCGGATGCACCCAGTAGCCGATGCGGCGCGACCAGCCGATCGACACCCCCACCAGAAAGCCGGCCAGTCCGCCATAGGCTACGCCCAGCCCGAGCAGCCTGAGCGTGTTCAGCACGCTGTCGCCCAGCCGCCTCCAGTCGTCGGCATAGACCTCGATCAGCGCCTGTGGCGGCGCGAAGAAGGGCGTGGGCAGGATGGCGGTTTTGGCGGTCAGGATTTCCCACGCGGCCAGGGCCACGGGCAGCGCCACCAGCCACGGGCCCGCGGCGCGCAGCGCGGCCAGCGCGCGTTGCGCCGCCCGGACCCGCTGGCCGGCCAGCGCAACCAGCGCCGGCAACGCGGCGCCTGCCAGCGCGGCGATGCCCAGTTCCGCCGTATAGGCCCAGTCGCTGAAGCCGACCGCCTGGTTGGGCCACAGCCACGTCAGGGCGCCGAACGCGGCCCACGCCAGCGCGGCGAGGATGCCGGTGGCCCAGACCGGGCCGGACGCGCGCGCGCTCGCGGCGGCATGCGGCACGGGGGCCGCGGCTGGCTTGCGCGCCAGCCCGGCGTCGAATGCAGGTTGGCTTGTCGTCATGGCATCACCCCAGGACATTGGCGTAGACGTGCTGCGCCAGGCGTTTGGCATCGGTGGTCTTCTTCAGCACGCCGATGCGGCGGAAATCATCGGCGTAGAAGGCGATCTCGTCGCGCAGGTCGACGCCGGTCGGGTGGTGGGTATAGGTGAGCGTGGCGTAGAGCTTGCGCAGGTCTTCCGGGTTGATCTTGGGCGAGTACTTGGCGAAGACCCTGGCGGCCTCGTTGGGGTTCTCGTTGACGTAGTCGGTGGCCTGCACGATGGCGCGCGCCAGCGACGTGGCGGCAGGGCGGTCGTTGCGCACCAGCTCGCCGCGGGCGCCGACCACGCAGCAGACCTTGCGCGCGTACTCGCCGGTGAGGTTGGTGGCCAGTTCCACGTAGGCGCCGTTGGTGCGCTTTTCCAGCAGGTAGAGGTTGGGGTCGCCGTCGGCAATCGCCTGGATCTCGCCCTTGTCCACCGCCACGCCCAGCAGGTCGGCCGGGTACTGGCGCCAGGTGATGTCCTTGTCCGGGTCGATGCCGTTCTTGGCCAGCAGGATGGTGAAGAAGTGCTTGCCCGGTGCCGCCAGGTCGCTGACGCCGACGGTCTTTCCCTTCAGCTGCTGCAGGCTGGTGACCCCCGCCGCTTTCGATCCCACCAGCCGCACGCAGCCGCCGTGCGAGCTGCCGATGATCTTGACGTCGAAGCCGGCTTCCAGCGGCTTGAGCCAGCGGTGGATCATGCCGACCGCGGCATCGGCCTTGCCGGTGGCGATCGATTCCAGCAACTGGTCGGTCGAGCCGCTGTAGTTGATCAGGTCGACCTGCAGGCCGTTCTTCTCGAAGAAGCCCTTCTCCTGCGCCACCACGATCGGCGTCAGGCAGAAGGAGTTCTGGTTCCACGCGAAGGTCAGCTTGCGCGGCGCCGACCAGGCCTGTCGGCCCAGGATCAGCGACGGCGCGGCGATGGCCGCGGCGCCGGCCAGCCGCAGCACGCTGCGCCGGCGCGGGTCGGCGTGATTGTTGTTGTCCTGGCTCATGGTGAAATTCCCCGTCTTCGTCGTGTTCTGTGGTGAGGCCGTCACGCGGCCTTGCGCTCCGCCTGCTGCGCGGCGTCGTGCTGCGCCACCAGCTCGCGCACGCGCGGGATCAGCTCGCGGCCATAGTCGATGGCGTCTTCCAGCGGATCGAAGCCGCGGATCAGGAAGGTGGTGACGCCCAGTTCGTAGTACGCCAGCAGGGCCTGCGCCACCTGCTCCGGCGTGCCGACCAGGCCGGTGGAGTTGGAGCGCCCGCCGGTCTCGCGCGCGATCGCGGTCCACAGGCGCTGGTCAACCCGGTCGCCTTTGTCGGCCGCCGCGAGCAGGCGCCGTGCGCCTTCGCTCTGCTGCGGGCCGCCGCGGCTGTAGCCGGCCTGCACGCGCAGGGCGCGGGTGCGCTCCAGGATGCTGTCGGCGCGGGCCCAGGCTTTTTCTTCGGTTTCGGCCAGCACCGGGCGGAACGACACCGAGAAGCGCACCGTGCGGCCGTGCTGCGCGGCTTCGGCACGCACGCGGCCGGTCAGCTCGCGCACCTGGTCGAGCGACTCGCCCCACAGTGCGTAGACGTCGGCATGCTTGCCGGCGACGGCCAGCGCGGCTTCGGAGGCGCCGCCGAAATAGATCGGCACATGCGGCTGCTGCGCGGGCTTGACCTCCGAGAAGCCCTGCGTAAAGCGATAGAACTGGCCTTCGTGGTCGAACGGCGCGGGCTCGGTCCAGATGCGGCGCAGGATATGCAGGTACTCGTCGGTGCGCGCATAGCGCTGATCATGGTCGAGGAAGTCGCCGTCGCGCTGCTGCTCGCTGTCCGACCCGCCCGAGATGAAGTGCACCCCGAGGCGGCCGCCGCTGAACTGGTCGAGCGTGGCGATCTGGCGCGCGGCCAACGTCGGTGCGGTAAAGCCGGGGCGGTGCGCCAGCATGAAGTGGATGCGCTCGGTCACGCTGGCCGCGTAGGCGATGGTCAGCGTGGCCGACGGCCCGGTGGAATGGTGCGGCACCAGGATGCGGTCGAAGCCGGCCTGCTCGTGGGCCTGGGCAAAGGCGCGCACATAGTCGCGATCGATCACCGGACCTGACGGCGGATGGATCTCGGACTGCTTCTGGCTCTGGATCATGCCGATGAAATCGACGCTCATGCGCGCTCTCCTGTGTTCGGTGAGGGCGGCAGCGTGACCGCCCGGATGGTGTTGGACTGAGGCAGAAAGTACGACAGGCGCGCGCGCTCGCTAACGAATAAAAACGACGGTCCATATTCAATAAGCGTCGTTTTCGTAATGCGGTGCCGGCGCTACGCTAGGCGGCATTCGGTGCGGGCAGCGCGCCTCGTCATCATCCTTCCCGGAGTCTTTTTCCATGTCATTAACGTCTACCCTGCGCAGGCTGCCCAGCAGCGAAGCGCACCTTGGCGAGGTGCTGGCCGGACTGTCCGCGCGCTTTGCCGCCAGTGCCGGCGCGCACGATGCCGCTGCCAGCTTTCCGCACGACAACTTTGCGCAGCTGCATGCCAATGGCCTGGTTGCGCAGGTGGTGCCGCACGCGCAGGGCGGCGGCGGGGCGGGCCTGGCGCAGGCGCGCCGCATCGTGGCCGCGGTGGCGGGCGGCGACGCCGCAACCGCGCTGGTGCTGACCATGACCTACCTGCAGCACCGCGCGATCGCCCGCGCCGATTCGCACTGGCCGCAGACCGTGCGCGACCAGGTCTTTGCCAGCACGGTGCAGGACGGTGCGCTGATCAACGCGTTGCGGGTGGAACCGGAACTGGGATCGCCGGCACGCGGCGGCCAGCCGGCCACGGTGGCCACGCGCGTGGCCGACGGTTGGCGCATCAGCGGGCGCAAGCTGTACAGCACCGGCATCCCGGCGCTGCGCTGGCTGGCGGTCTGGGCGCGTACCGACGAGCCGCAGCCGCGCGTGGGCGTGTTCCTGGTGCCCGGACCGGCGGCCGGCATCGCGGGCGTGCGCATCGTCGAAAACTGGAACCACCTTGGCCTGCGCGCTTCAGGCAGCCATGAGACCGTGCTCGACAACGTCTGGATCCCGCCTGACCACGCGGTCGATATCCGCCCGCCGTCAGCATGGACGCCGGCCGGTGCCAGCCAGGCCGACATCGACGCCAACGCCGACCAGCAGGCCTGGATGATCGTGCTGCTGGGCAGCCTCTATGACGCGGTGGCACGCACTGCCGCCGCATGGATCGGCGAATTCGTTCGCGAGCGCGCGCCCGGCAGCCTGGGCGCGCCGCTGGCCACGCTGCCGCGCGTGCAGGAAGCCATCGGCGAGATCGCCGCGTTGCTGCGGGCCAATCAGGTGTTGCTGGACGATGCCGCGACGCGCACCGACGCGGGCGAGGCGCCCACGCCGGCCGACAGCGGGCTGCTCAAGTACACCGTGACCGGCAATGCGATCCGCGCGGTGGAGCTGGCGCTTCAGCTCTCGGGCAACCACGGCCTGAGCCGCAACAACCCGCTCGAGCGCCACTACCGCGACGTGCTATGCAGCCGCATCCATACGCCGCAGAACGATTCCATCCTGGTCGCCGCCGGGCGTGCGCAGCTTGGCCTGTAAGCGCGGGCCTGCCTGGCCGTGCTATGTTTGCAGCAGCACCGCCCCAAAGAGGGCCGCGCCGCAGGCGCCCGGCGCGCCGGCAAACCAGAACGAGACACTTCGGAGTCATTCCCATGGGCAGCACCCCCACCCCCGACAGGCTCGCGCCGCTGCGCGACTTCATCACCGGCCTGGCCGAGCTGCTGGACCAGCACCCGGACGAGCCCCGCATCCTGCGCGAAGGCGGGGCGCTGCTGGCAAAGCTGGTCGCGCGCGACGACTGGCTGCCCGAAGCCTGGGCCCAGTCGCATCCCGAGTACTACCAGCAGCACCTGCTGCATTGCGATTCCGCCGAACGCTTCTCGGTCGTCAGCTTTGTCTGGGGGCCGGGCCAGCGCACGCCCATCCACGACCACACCGTTTGGGGCCTGATCGGCATGCTGCGCGGCGCGGAAGACTCGCAGCCGTTCGCGCTCGACGCCGGCGGCCGGCCTGTACCGCATGGCGACGCCGTGCGCTTGCTGCCCGGGCAGGTCGAGGCCGTGTCGCCCACGGTCGGCGATATCCACCTTGTCAACAACGTGCATGACGACCGCGTCTCGGTCAGCATCCATGTGTACGGCGCCAATATCGGTGCGGTGCGCCGTTCGGTCTATGCCGAGGACGGCACGCGCAAGCCCTTTGTCTCCGGCTATTCCAACCGGACCCTGCCCAACCTGTGGGACCGTTCCCGCGAAGTCGCCCAGTCATGACCACGATTACTGCTACGCAAGCCGCACCGGCCTTTCCGACGTACTCGCGCGACGCGGTGCGCAAGGCGCTGCTTAGCCGCGACGAGATCGCCTTGATCGACGTGCGCGAGGAAGATCCCTTCGCGCAGGAACACCCGCTGTGGGCGGCCAATTTCCCGCTGTCCAGGCTTGAGATCGAGGCGTGGGCGCGCATCCCGCGCCGCGACACGCTGATCGTCGTCTACGGCGAACATGCCGGCACTGACCTGGCGCCGCGCGCCGCGGCCGTATTGCGCGAGCTGGGCTATACGCGCGTGCACCTGCTGGAAGGCGGACTGCGCGCCTGGATCGACGACGGCGGCGAGGTGTTCCGCGACGTCAACGTGCCGAGCAAGTCGTTCGGCGAAGTCGTGGAAGCCAGGCGCCACACGCCGTCGCTGGCCGCCGAGGAAGTGCAGGCATTGATCGACACCAAGGCCGATGTGGTGATCGTCGATGCGCGCCGCTTCGACGAGTACCAGACCATGAGCATTCCCACCGCGACCAGCGTGCCGGGCGCGGAACTGGTGCTGCGCGTGCGCGAGCTGGCGCCTGACCCGCACACGCGCGTGATCGTCAACTGCGCCGGGCGCACCCGCAGCATTATCGGCACGCAGTCGCTGGTCAACGCGGGCATTCCCAACCAGGTGGCGGCGCTGCGCAACGGCACCATCGGCTGGACCCTGGCCGGCCAGCAACTGGACCACGGTGCCAGCCGCCGCGCCCCCGCCGCGGTCAGCGACGCCAACCGCGACAGCGCCCGCCGCGGCGCGCGCGAGATCGCCGACCGGGCCGGCGTGCGCCGCATTGCGCTGGCCCAGATCGAAACGCTGCAGCAGCCCGGCCGCACCGTGTACCGCTTCGATGTGCGCACGCCGGAGGAATTTGGCGACGGCCACCTGCCGGGCTTTGTCAACGCGCCGGGCGGCCAGTTGGTGCAGGAGACCGACCATTCCGCTCCGGTGCGCGGTGCGCGCATTGTGCTGGCGGATGATGACGACGTGCGCGCCAGCATGACCGGCTCATGGCTGGCGCAGATGGGTTGGGACATCTGGGTGGTGGAACCGGTGGCGGCGGCAGAGCGCAGCGAAACCGGCGCGGTCAGCGCACCGGTGCCGGCGTCAGCGCCGGTATCGACCGTCACTGCAGCCGAACTGGCGACGTGGCTTGACGCAGGCGATGGCAGCACCGCTGTTCTCGACTTCACCACCAGCGCCAACTACGTCAAGCGCCATATTCCCGGCGCGTACTTCGTCATTCGCGCGCAACTGGCCGACGCGCTGCCACGCATCCCGCAGCCCAGGCGCTACGTGTTCACCTGCGGTTCGAGCCTGCTGGCGCGCTTTGCCGCTGCCGACCTGCGGCGCCAGACCCATGCGGAAGTGTTCGTGCTGGAAGGCGGCACCCAGGCATGGATCGCCGCGGGACTGCCGCTGGAAAGCGGGGAAACGCGCCTGGCTTCGGAACGCACCGACCGCTACCGCCGGCCGTATGAGGGCACCGACAACCCGCGCGAGGCGATGCAGGGCTACCTGGACTGGGAGTTCGGCCTGATCGCGCAACTGGAGCGCGACGGGACGCATGGGTTCAGGGTGGTGTAGGGCCGCTGCATGATATGCACTGACGCTGCATATCATGCAGCGAGGCTGGCGACGGGCGAGACCGGAAGGCCTAAAGGCGGAGCAGCAGACGCATGGCCTCTTCCACCTTGCGCAGGTGATTGGGCGCCAGCGTGGCTACCGGCCGGCCGCCCATGAACCGGCGATTGGACACCGCGCGGACCTGGTCGATCAACAGGTCCGTCTCATGGGCCAGGCCAGGCAGCTTGCCCAGCGCGACCCGCAACGGAAAGCAATCCTCGCGCTCGATTTGCGATGTGCCCGGCACGATGATCGTGGTCAGGTGGCCGGCGTCGTTGAGCAAATCCGTCTGGATGACCAGCGCCGGCCGGTTGCGCTTGGCCGGCTCTTCCCGATGGGTCTGTGGATTGAGGTCGACCTCCCAGATCTGCCCGCGCTTCAGCTCAGTCAAGCCCGTCTCCGCCCGATCCGTCCATGTCTTCACTGGCGGCAAGGTGCTTTGCCGAGAGCTTGCGGGAAAGCATGGCGATACGGGAGGCCATTTCCCGCTCGTTTTTCTCGCGCACGGCATCGCGGATGTAGTCGGAAGTTTTTTTTCCCGATGCCTTGGCCAGCGCGCGAGTCTGGTCGGCCAGTTCTTCGCCGGCGCGGAAGGACAATGTCGTTCCTTGCATGAATGGCTCCGTACTTGGGTAATACGGAAGTATAGCGCTCATTTGTCTCTCATTTTTGTATTACAAAACCACTAACAGATGGATGCTCAGATCGGCTTACAGGGTTTGGAAGCAGTGACCAGAGCGTAGTTGGGGGAGCGAATTGGGCAGAAATTAGAGGAGTCTGAAAGCCCTTGCAGGCGCCGATCTCTCTGCAGCAAGGGAACGAACGTAACGATTCCCTGTCAATCGTAATCGTTACGTTACAATGCTGTCCTGCAGCATCCCACCGGCCAGCCCCGACAGCGGGCCCCGGCAGCGATGCCGTCAATGCCCCCGATCCAATGCGACTGTTGTTCCTCCTGCTGACTGCCATGTGCTTGTCGCTGCTCTCCTTCGGAGCAGTGGCGGACGCGCGCGCGGCGTTGCAGGCGCAGGCCAGCGTTGACCTGGTGGACCTGGCGGCGGTGCAGCCTGTCGACGACCTGGGCCGGATCATCGTGCCCGGCGACGACGGCTTGCATGACGACGATATCTGCGACGACCCACCCCCCGGGTATTGCAATATCTGGTCGGCGGACCTGCTCGATCCCCTCGACCTGCTCGACGAGATCGAGGAATCCAGTGCCCTGATTGCCTTGCCGCCAGTGAAGCTGCTGCTGCCTTCTGGCGACGTCGCCCAGCATCCGCCTGGCCGCGCCGAGCCGCCGCCTTCGGCCTTCTTCCGGCCACCCATTTCCCGCGCCTGAGCGTTTCCTGCGCCCGCACCGCACGCGCTGCCGCATGCAGCCGCCGTGCCGTGGGCCGCGCCCCCTTGTCTGATATCGCCAGCCTGCCTGCTGCCTGACCGCGCGGGCAAGCCGCTGCCGTTGTGCGTCCTGCCGTGATTGCGTCCAAGTGACCGCTCGCCCCGGGGCGAGCGGCAGCATGGCGACAGGCAGCCGTATTGCTTGCTTTCCCGACTCATGACAACAACCAAGCTGACCCTGATCGCGTCGCTTTCGCTGATCGCGCTCGCCGCTGCCCCGGCCCATGCCGGCGCGCAAGGCGGGGTGTCCCCGAAGCCAACGGACGCGGCCGGTGCCGCGCCTGCCGCCCCCGCACTCCTGACCAAACCTGCTGCCGCACCCATGCCGGGCTCCGCCATCCTGGCGGCCACGGCGGTGCCCAAGCCCGCATCCGCCGTATCGGCCGGCGCCCAGGCGGGGCCCGCCTACTCGCTGCCCCAACTGCTCGACCTGGCCCAGTCCACCAACAAGGGCGTGGCCGCCGCCGAGGCCGGTGTCGATGCCGCCAGCGCCGCCATCAGCAGCGCGCGTGCCTATCCCAACCCGCAGGTGGAGGTGATGTACGGCCGCTTGTCCGGCAAGCAGCCGGGCGTGACCAGCGGCAATGCGCCCAGCTACGCCGTGGTGCAGAAGCTGGACTACCCGCACCAGCGCAGCCTGCGCGAGGCCATGGCCACCCGCGGGCTGGAGTCGTCGCAGGCCATGCGGCAAGGCTTCCGGGCCGACCTGGCCGCCCGCGTGAAGACCTCCTACTACGACGTGCTGCGCCGCGAGAGCGAGCTGCATGCCGCCGAGGAAGACCTGGCGATGATGCGCCAGATCCATTCGCGGGCGCGGCTGCGCGTGGAGGTGGGCGAGGCGCCGCGCTATGAACTGATCAAGGCCGAGACCGAACTGCTGGCTTCGCAGAAGAACCAGCAGACCGCCGAGTTGCGCGTCAACCAGGCCAAGGCCGCGCTGCGCCAGCAGGTGGGCGGTGCCATGCCGGGCCAGTATTCGCTGGCCGGCTCCCTGGGCCAGTCGCCCGACGTGCCGCCGCTGCCGGTGCTGCGCGACACCATGACCGCCAGCAATGCCGAACTGGTCCAGCGCCGCATGGAGCTGGAGCGCGCACAGCTGGGCGTGAACTACCAGAAGTCGCTGCGCTGGCCCGAGGTGGCGGTGCGCGCCAGCACCGACCGCCAGCCTGACAACAACGTCTCGCAGATCGGCCTGGTCCTGACCATCCCGCTGTGGGACCGCCGCAGCGGCCCGGTGGGCGAAGCCACGGCGCAGGCCACGCAGGCGCGCAGCGCCCTGGAAGCGCGTGAGTTCGAGCTGACGCAGGAGCTGGAGGCCGCCTACCGCCAGTACGAGATCAACCAGGCCCAGGTGACGGCGCTTGAGTCTGGCATCGTGCGCGAGGCCGAGTCGGCGCTGGGCGTGGCCGAATCCGCCTACCGCTTCGGCGAGCGCGGCATCCTGGACTACCTCGATGCCCAGCGCGTGCTGCGCGGCGCGCGCAATGAGCTGATTGCCGCCCAGTACGACGTGCAGGTGGCCGCCATCCAGATCGAAAAGCTTATGTCGACCGCCCCGGGCGCTACCGCAGCGCCGGGCCTGCAGCCGACCTCCACCATCGAACAGAAATAACCATGCGTCTCAATTTCCTGCTTTCGCTGACGGCCGCTGCCGTCCTGACGTTCAGCCTGGCGGCCTGCTCCGACAAACCTGAACCCGTTGCCGAAGCGCCCAAGTTGCCGCCGGGCGTGATCCAGCCCGAGGGCAACCTGCAGAAGGGGCTGAAGGTGGCGCCGGTGGCCACCTCCCCGTTCAGCGAGATGCTGCGCGTGGCCGGCCGTGTCGACTTCGACGAGCAGCGCGTGGCGCGCATCGGCGCCAGCGTGACCGGCCGCGTGACCGACCTCTATGCCACCCTGGGCCAGGAAGTGAAGGCCGGCCAGGTGCTGGCGCGCCTGCACAGCAGCGAGCTGGGCGCGGCGCAGATGGCCTTCCTGAAGAGCGAGGCCCAGACCGAGCTGCAGGGCCGCAACGCCGAGCGTGCGCGCCAGCTGTTTGCCGCCGACGTGATCGGCCGCGGCGAGCTGCAGCGCCGCGAGAGCGAACTGGCGATTGCCTCGGCCGAGATGCGCGCCTATCGCGACCAGCTACGCGTGCTGGGCATGTCGCAGGCATCGATCGCCGATCTGGCCAGGAGCGGCAGCATCAATTCGCATTCGCCGGTGTTTTCCAGCATCAGCGGCACCGTGGTCGAGCGCAACGTGGCGCAAGGACAGGTGGTGCAGCCGGCCGATGCGCTCTATACCGTGGCAGACCTGTCGCGCGTATGGGTGGTGGCCGAAGTGCCAGAGCAGCAGGCCGCCCAGGTGGCCGAAGGGCAGAGCGTTGACATCGAGGTGCCTTCGCTTGGCAACGGTGCGGGCAGCAAGAACATTACCGGCAAGCTGATCTACGTCGGCCGCACGGTCAACCCGCAGTCGCGCACGGTGCTGGTCCGTACCGAGCTGGAGAACCGCGAAGGCCGCCTCAAGCCTGCCATGCTGGCCAGCATGCTGATCGCCGGCAAGCCGGTCGACCAGCTGGTGATCCCGGCCGCCTCGGTGGTGCGCGATGGCAATGACGAGCTGGTCTATGTCGAGATGCCGGGCAACAAGTACCGTCTCACCAAGGTCAAGCTGGGCGCCGAGAGCGACGGCATGCGCGTGGTGCAGAACGGTGTGAAGGCCGGCGACCGCATCGTGGTCGATGGCGCCTTCCATCTCGACAACGAGCGCAAGCGCCTCGAGCAAGGGTAATCGACCATGATGAAATCCCTAGTCGAAGCCGCCATCAAGCAGCGGCTGGTGGTGTGCGTGATTGCCGTGGTGCTGTTCTTCTTCGGCCTGCGCGCTGCCACCAAGCTGTCGGTGGATGCTTTCCCCGATGTCACCAACGTGCAGGTGCAGATCGCCACCGAAGCCGCGGGCCGCTCACCCGAGGAAGTCGAGCGTTTTGTCACCGTGCCGGTGGAAATGGCCATGACCGGCCTGCCCGGACTGGAAGAGATGCGCTCGCTGAACAAGGCGGGCCTGTCGCTGATCACGCTGGTGTTTACCGATGCCACCGACGTGTACTTTGCCCGCCAGCTGGTGATGGAGCGCCTGATCGAAGTGGGCGGGCGCATGCCGGAAGGCGTGTCGCCGGTCCTGGGCCCGGTTTCCACCGGCCTGGGCGAGGTCTACCAGTACACGCTGGACCGTGCCGACGACGGCAACCGCGAACTGACGCAGGAAGAGCTGGCCGAGCGCCGCATCGCCCAGGACTGGGTGGTGCGCCCGCTGCTGCGCTCGATTCCGGGCGTGGCCGAGATCAACTCGCAGGGCGGCTACGTGCGCCAATATCAGGCGCTGGTCAACCCGGAACGCATGCGCCACTACCAGATCTCGACCCAGCAGGTCTATGAGGCGCTGGCGCGCAACAATGCCAACTCCGGCGGCGGCGTGCTGCCGCACTATGCCGAGCAGTACCTGATCCGCGGCGTGGGCCTGGCCCGCGGCGTGGATGACCTGGGCAGCATCGTGCTCAAGGAGATCAACGGCACGCCGGTGTACCTGCGCGACGTGGCCAACGTCACCATCGGGCATGAGGTGCGGCAGGGCGCGCTGGTCAAGAACGGGCAGACCGAGGCGGTCGGCGGCATCGTCATGATGATGCGCGGCGGCAATGCCAAGGAGGTGGTCAGCCGCGTGAAGGCACGCGTGGCCGAGATCAACGAGCGCGGCATGCTGCCGGGAAAGCTGCAGATCGTGCCGTACTACGATCGCAGCGAACTGGTCGACTCCGCACTGTGGACCGTGACCAAGGTGCTGCTGGAAGGCGTGGTGCTGGTGGTGATCGTGCTGTTCCTGTTCCTGGGCGACGTGCGTTCGTCGCTGATCGTGCTGGCCACGCTGGTATTGACGCCCTTGCTGACCTTCATGGTGATGAACGAGGTGGGCCTGTCGGCCAACCTGATGTCGCTGGGGGGGCTGGCCATTGCCATCGGCCTGATGGTCGACGGCTCGGTGGTGGTGGTCGAGAACGCGTTCGAGCGGCTCGGCCACAAGGAGCCGGGCCTCACCAAGACCGAGATCCTGGTCAAGGCCGTGCAGGAAGTGGCCACGCCGGTGATCGTGGGCGTGGGCATCATCATCCTGGTGTTCCTGCCGCTGATGACGCTGTCGGGGATGGAAGGCAAGATGTTTGCGCCGCTGGCGTTCACCATCTCGATCGCATTGGCGATCTCGCTGTTCCTGTCGCTGACGCTGTCGCCGGTGCTGTCGTCGTACCTGCTCAAGGGCGGCGCGGAGCACGACACGCATGTGATCGCCTTCATGAAGCGCCACTACCTGCGCCTGCTGCACTGGGCGCTGGGCAACAGCCGCAAGACGGTGCTCTGCGCGGTGGCGGCTTTCGTCGCCACGCTGGCGATCGTGCCGCTGCTGGGCACCTCGTTCATTCCGGAAATGAAGGAAGGCTCGATCGTGCCGGCGATCGACCGCGTGCCCAATATCTCGCTGGAAGAGTCGATCAAGCTGGAGAAGGAAGCCAACAAGCTGGTGCTGAGCGTGCCGGGCGTGAAGTCGGTAGTGTCCGGCGTGGGCCGCGGCGAAAGCCCGGCCGACCCGCAGGGCCAGAACGAGTCGACCCCGATCGCCAGCCTGAAGGACCGCGACGAGTGGCCCGACGGCTGGACCCAGGACGATATCGCCAACGCCATCCGCGACAAGCTCAAGGCCATTCCCGGCGTGCAGATCGTGATGGCGCAGCCGATCTCGGACCGCGTCGACGAAATGGTCAGCGGCGTGCGTTCGGACGTGGCGGTGAAGGTGTTCGGCGACGACCTGGACAAGCTGCGCGAGCTGGCGGGCGAGATCGCCCGCGTGGCCGGCGGCATCCAGGGCTCGCAGGACATTCGCATCGAGCGCGTGTCGGGGCAGCAGTACCTGTCGATCGAGATCGACCGCCAGGCGATTGCGCGATACGGGCTGAACGTGTCCGACATCCATGACGTGATCGAGATCGCCATCGGCGGCAAGCGCGCCACGGACATCTTCGAAGGCGAGCGCCGCTTTGCCGCGGCGGTGCGCCTGCCGGAGGAGTTCCGCAACAACGAGCAGGCCATCCGCCAGCTGCTGGTGTCCACGCCCAACGGCACCCAGGTGCCGCTGCAGAGCGTGGCCAGGATCGAGGTCAACGACGGCCCGGCCCAGATCAGCCGCGAAATGGCCAAGCGCCGCGTGGTGGTGATGATCAACGTGAAGGACCGTGACCTCGGCGGCTTCGTGGCCGAGCTGCAGCAGGCCACCGGCGCCAAGGTGAAGCTGCCCGAAGGCTACTACCTGGAGTGGGGCGGTCAGTTCCAGAACATGGAACGCGCCATGGGCCACCTGAAGATCATCGTGCCGGTGACCATTGCCGCGATCTTCTTCCTGCTGTTCCTGCTGTTCAACTCGCTGCGCTTTGCCACGCTGATCATCACGGTGCTGCCGTTTGCCTCCATCGGCGGCATCATCGGGTTGTTCGTTACTGGCGAATACCTGTCGGTGCCGGCCTCGGTAGGCTTTATCGCGCTGTGGGGCATGGCGGTGCTGAACGGGGTGGTGCTGGTGTCGTATATCCGCACGCTGCGCGACTCGGGTTTGTCGGTCGATGAGGCGGTGGTGCAGGGCGCGACTCAGCGTTTCCGCCCGGTGATGATGACCGCGACCATTGCGATGCTGGGCCTGGTGCCGTTCCTGTTCTCGACGGGGCCGGGCTCGGAGGTGCAGCGTCCGCTGGCGGTGGTGGTGATCGGCGGGTTGATTACGTCGACGCTGCTGACGCTGGTGATGGTGCCTACGCTGTATCGCTGGTTTGATGATCGCAGGCCGGATCCGACCAGGGATGTGCCGGTGTAAGGCGACATCGTCTCGCGTCGCGCTGGTCTCGCGTCCCGCTGGTTTGCTCCCCTCTCCCGCAAGCGGGAGAGGGAGCACCCAATCGGTAGTCTGTGCGGCGCATGCTTGCCGGTATCTTCAAGACAAACGCCCCATGCTTGGCATGGGGCGTTTCTTTTTTGCACAGCCGCCTTATTCAATAACCGTAATACGGCTGCTGCTGTTCGTAATACCCCGGCGGCTGCGGACCGCAAGGCACGTAGGCACGGTCGTAGTCGCGGTAGCAATAGCCTGGCGGCGCTGCCGGCGGTGCGTATGAGACGGGAGCCGGCGCGTAGGTCACCGGCGCCGGGGCGTAGGTGACAGGGGGCGGTGCCGCCATGACTGGCGCCGAAGCCAGGGCCGCGCCAAAGGCCAGGCCGACCAGGGCGCCGACAGCCAGCATCGCTCCGGCATTCGAGCCGCCGCCGTGGTGGTAGCGGTCGCGCGCCGACGCCGGGCCGGCTGCCACCAGCGCCACGCTCAGGGCAACCGCTGAAACGATTCGGGTGGAGGGGCGCATATCGGACTCCTTCTGATGCAGCTTGTGTGCATTCATGATGGACGCAAAGTGCCCCTCAATGTGTTTCGGCGCGGCCGGCGACTTGTTAGGGTTGTAACGGCTGCTTTAATGCCGGTGCTGGTCAGCCGGCGGCCAGCGCGCGCTCTGGCTCCTGCCCGAATGGCGGCATGTTTTCCAGCCGCAGCGATTGCGGCACCGACAGCGAGATGTCGGCGGCGCGCAGGCGCTTGAGGATCTCGAACAACAGGTCGCTGCGCGTGTTGGCGGCGATGCGGGGGCTGCCGACATAGCCCGTCACCGACAGCGTGATGCCGTTGGGCGCCAGCTGGCTGAACATGACTGAGGGAGCCGGCACGTCGAGGATGGTCTCGTTCTCGCGGTAGACATCCAGCAGCAGGTCGCGCAGCTGTTCGGGGTCGGTATTCAGGGGGAAGGTGAGTTGCAGCGACGCCACCCCCTGGGTGCTGTTGCTCATGGTCACGTTGCGCAGGTTTTGCGAGATCAGCTGCGAGTTGGGCACGATCACGGTGGAGCGGTCGCCCAGCTGGATCTCGGTGGCGCGCACGTTGATGCGGCGGATATCGCCCTCCACGCCGGCAATGCTGACCATGTCGCCCACCTTGACCGGCCGCTCGGTCAGCAGGATCAGGCCGGAGACGAAGTTCTTCACGATCTCCTGCAGGCCGAAGCCGATGCCCACCGACAGCGCGCTGACGATCCACGCCAGGTTGTCCCAGCGCACGCCCAGCAGCGACAGCACCAGCAGCACCAGCAACACATAGCCGACATTGCTGTACAGCGTGATCAGCGAGGCGCGCAGGCCCGGCTCCTTGCAGACCTTGGGCAGCAGTTCCCCATCGAGCCAGCGCCGCACCGAGCGCAGCAGCCAGATGCCGACTCCGAGAGCGATCAGCGCATTCAGGATGCGGTCGGGCATGATGTTGAGGCTGTGCAGCTTCTCGCCGCCCAGCACCATTACCAGGCTGTTGAGCAGGTCCGCGGGTGTGGTGCCGAAGCCGCCTGTCAGCAGCGCCAGCACCGCCACCAGCAGCAGCACGCTGGCGCCGATGCCTGACAGGATGGTGGACGCCTGCTCCAGGTGCGAATCGTCCACGCCGAACAGCTGCTTGATGACGCGCCCGCTGGCGTAGTTGGTCGAGAGCAGGCTTTCGCAGACGTCGCGCGTAACCTGGGTCAGCAAGTACAGGCTGCACAGCACGATGTCGAACCAGACCAGCTCGTAGGTCAGGAAGCGCGCAAAGCTGATATAGCCGGCCAGCAGCGCCACCACCGACACCAGCACGATGACCGACACGCCGGCGTGGATCATGCCCGCCAGGGTGGCGCGCGCCTCGGGCCGCTCGCCCGCGGCGGCCAGCACGTTGCGCACGCGGTTGGCGCGCAGCAGCGCGGCGCCGATGGTCAGCACCACCACCAGCGACACCAGCCCGCGCCACAGCAGCGTGACCTGGACGCTGGTATCGGCAATGCGGTTCAGTTGCTCGAGCGTGCCGGCCAGCAGCAGCAGGCCGGCCAGCACGGCGGGGAACGGCTTCATCGCCAGCGCGACCGGATCGGCCAGCGCCGGCAGGCGCCAGGAGGGATGGCGCGTGCACAGCAGCGCGCGCCCCAGGCCCGCGATCAGCGCGCTGGTCAGCGTCAGCTTGAGCAGCTGGCCGTACAGCTCTGTCAGGTCCGGCGGCAGTTCATAGCTGCGCGTAAAGGCGTTGTAGACGAGTTGCACCGCCAGCCCGGTGGTGCACAAGGTGGCCAGGGTGGTGGCCAGCGCCAGGGCGCTGCGGCGCAAACGCGTCGCCGGCAGCTTGTTCAGGCAGAACCACGCCAGTGCCCGTTCGGCCAGGCGCCGGCCCAGGGTCCATACGGCCAGGGCCAGCAGCAGCAAGGCGATGGTGGCGGCGCGCTGTGACGGCTGCCAGGCCAGTTGCGCCATTGGCACCACCTGGTCGGTAAAGGTGGCCAGGCGCGCCTGGTCTTCCTGCGTCGGGCTGGCCAGCGGCTTCCAGAACTGCGGATTCAGGATGCTCTCGGAGCGCAGCGCGAGCTGGTCCTTGATTTGGCTGCGCTGCAGCCGCGCCAGCTGGTCGCTCAGGTTTGCGATGTTCGCCTTGCTCTCGCCCGCCTGCTTGAGTTGTGCGTCAAGCTGGGCACGGCGCGCATTCAGTTCGGCGCGCTGCCTGACGACCGCAGGCGCTTCCTTGGTGGTGCCGTCCGCCGGTGGCGGACCCAGCACGTCCAGCTGCGCCTGCAGCTGCGCACGCTGCGGCGTCAGGGCCGAAGACAGCTTGGCGACGTCGGCACTGAGCTTTTGCAGCGCTTCTTCGAGTTCATGCAGCCTGGTGTTGCCATCCGGGTCGGAGGCCTGCTGCTTGATGCGGTCCTGCTCGGTCTGCAAGCGCTTGAGTTCGGCGGTGGCCTCGCCGTGGGTGATGGCGGGCGCCTGCTGGGCGCCGGCCTCTGAAGCCGCTTCGGATGCCGGGGCGGCCAGGGCGGCGGGCAGCGTGGCCGGCATCAGGTGGCATAGCGCAGCGAACGCAAGGCCCAGTGCGAGCCGTGAAACTTTGCTCATGGCGGAATCTCGTCGGATGGTGACGGCTTGCGGCGGCTCCGGCATCGGCAAGGCATCGCGCTGGCATGCGTCGGATGCGGCGGCGATGGGATGCGGGAACGGCCGGAACACCGGCAATGAACACGGGAAGGGATGACCGCTCGCAGGCGCTCCCTTCGGCGAAGTCTGGTCAGGGCACGAAGCGCGGCGGGCTGCCTGGCAGGCCGGTGCGCGTGACACGGGCCGTGCTGACCGATGGCGGCGGGGCCCAGGGGAAAACGGTAAACGGCCTTGCCGCGGTTCGCAGAATTATACGAAAGCGGATGCGCCACCCAGCTCCGAGGGGTGCCGGATGGTGCACTGGCTGACATTTTGATACGGATACGCGCGCGCGGCGCGCGGTGCAGGGCCGGGCGCCAGCCGGCGCGGCCTGCGGGAATGGCATTACCATCACGGTTTTCGGGCCGCAGGCGGCCCATTGTCATCACCAGGAGAAGGCATGACTGTTCCGTCAGGCACGGAAAAGGCGCAGCTCGGCGGCGAGGCCGGGCAGATTGAAATGTTGGTCGACCGTCCCGCCGGCGCGCCGCGAGGCATCGCCGTGGTGGCGCATCCGCATCCGCTGCTGGGCGGCTCGGCCACGCACAAGGTGCCGCACCAGCTGGCCAAGGCGCTGGTGGCACGCGGCTTCCTGACGGTGCGGCCGAATTTCCGCGGGGTCGAGGGGTCCGCGGGCGAGCATGACCAGGGCAGCGGCGAGGCGCAGGACATGCTCGCCGTCATCGCCCATCTGCGCGAGGCCCATCCCGGCCTGCCGCTGGCACTGGCAGGCTTTTCCTTTGGTGCGTTCGTGATGGCCCATGTCGCCGCCACGCTGGCGGCGCAGTCCGTGCCGATCCGGCACCTGGTGCTTGCCGGCACGCCTTACGGCACCGTCAAGGCGCATCGCAGCTATGACACGCCGGCCGTGCCCGCCGATTGCCTGGTGGTCCATGGCGAGCGTGACGAGCGCGCGGAACTCGGCGCGCTGTTCGACTGGGCGCGCCCGCAGGGGCTGCCCGTGGTGGTGGTGCCGGGGGCGGACCACTTCTTTACCGGCAAGCTGCCGCTGCTGGTCCGTATCGTCGGCGGGTACCTGGATCGCCCCGATGCGGGGGCGGCCGCCTGACAGCTCAGGGTCGAGGCCTCAGGCGTTCGGCAGCGCCGGCGCGCCGGCGATCGGGTCGGGATGGATCTGCATCAGCGCGGCGCGCTTCTCCAGCAAGTGCTGGCGCAGGATGGCCGACAGCCGCTTGCCGTCGCGGGCTTCCAGCGCGCGGATCATCTCCTCGTGGTCGTGCACGGCGCGGTCCCATTTGCCGGGCTGGTGGTTGGAGCGGAAACGCATCGCCTTGAGCCGCCGGTTGAGCGTCAGGTAGGTCTGCTGTAGCGTCTGGTTGCGCGCGGCCTCGGCAATGCGGTCATGGATTTCCTGGTTGCGGGCGTAATAGCCGGGCAGGTCGTTCTGCGCGCGGCAGGCAAGCATGGCGTAGTGCAGCGCCTTGATCTCGGCCAGCTCCGGCGGCGTGATGCGCTCGCACGCCAGCTCCCCGGCAAAGGCCTCCAGGCCGCTCATCAGCTCGAAGGCTTCCCAGGCCTCGGCCTCGCTCATCCGTGACACGCTCGCGCCGCGGTTGGGCGAGATCTCGATCAGCCCCTCGGCGGCCAGCACCTTCAGCGCCTCGCGCAGCGGCGTGCGCGAGATGCCCAGCGTTTCACACAGCTCGCGCTCATTGAGCTTCATGCCCGGCGGCAGCACCCCCTCGACGATAAAGTTGCGCAGGTGGTCGACCACGGTGTCGTGCAGCCGCTGGCGCACGACCCTGGGCAGGAGCGGGGCGGCGGCCGCACCGGTGCCGTCCGGAGTTTGCATGCAATGTCCCTGTCATTGGCGTTGCGCCATTCTAAGACATTGCCGGCGGGCGGCGGCCCGCTCCACGCCTAGCGTGCCGGACCGCGCAGCGGCATGCCGTTTTCGCGCGGCGCCTGGGAGCCTTCGCCCCGCCCGATCAGCGCCACCGACAACGCCGACACCACCCCCGCGAAGGCCACGTAGGCGCAGATCTGCCAGGGCTTGCCGCCGCCCGACCTGAGCAGTGCCGTGGCGATGATGGGCGTGATGCCGGACGCGAAGATCCCCGAGAACTGGTAGACGAACGAAATGCCGGTATATCGCACCCTGGCATCGAACAGCTCGCAGAACAGCGCCGCTTCCGGGCCGTAGACCGCGGCGTAGAGGATGCCGAACGGCACCACGATGGACAGCCACAGCAGCATGGTGTTGCCGCCGCTGTTCAGCATCAGCCAGAACGCCGGGAACGCGGACAAGGCCGTGATCAGCGAGCCCCAGAAATACACGCGGGTGCGGCCGATGCGGTCGGACAGGTGGCCGAAGAACGGAATGAAGAAGCACATCGCAATGGCCGCCGCCATCACGCCGACCAGCGCTTCAGTCCGGCTGATATGGATGGTCTGAGTCAGGTAGGTGATCGAGAACACGCCGAAGATGTTGAAGAAGACTCCGTCGATATAGCGCGCGCCCATGCCCTTGAGGATATTGCCGGGGTAGCGCCGCATCATGTCGACAAAGGGAATCTGGGTCTCGGCATTGCGCTGCTTGATCACGGCGAATTCAGGCGTCTCCTTGACGTTGAGGCGGATATACATGCCCACGAACACCATCCCCGCTGAGATCACGAAGGCCACGCGCCAGCCCCAGGCCAGGAACTGCGCATCGGTCAGGGTCAGCGACAGCAGCGCCACCACGCCGGATGCCAGGCACAGTCCGATCGCCAGCCCGATCTGCGGCAGCGACGCATAGAAGCCCCGTTTGCCCGGCGGCGCGTACTCATAGGCCATCAGCACCGCGCCGCCCCATTCGCCGCCCAGGCCGATGCCCTGCAGCACGCGCAGCAGCAGCAACAGGATCGGCGCCAGGATGCCGATGCTGTCGTAGGTCGGCACCAGTCCGATCAGGAAGGTGGACACGCCCATGATCATCAGCGTGATCACCAGCATGCTCTTGCGGCCGACCTTGTCGCCAAAGTGCCCGAAGATCACGCCGCCCAGCGGCCGCGTGACAAAGCCCACCGCAAAGGTGGTGTAGGCCAGGATGGTGGCCACCAGCGGGTCATTGCCGGGGAAGTACAGCTTGTTGAAGACCAGGCCGGCGACCACGCCGTACAGGAAGAAGTCATACCACTCGATGGTGGCGCCGATCACGGACGCCAGCGCGACCTTGCGGATCGCCTGTTCGTTGGGGCTTGTCATGCTTGTCTCCTCTGGTGATGGGCGGCGTCCTCTGGAAGGATGGTTATGGACGCCGGATGCACTGCAGGGTTTGGCCTTGTTATGGATGCCTGGCCTTGGTTGTTCGCAATCAGGATTGGCGCAACCCGCTCAGGCGGCTGCTGCCATCGGGGTCGCAACGTCGACGGGATGCATTTCCCGCCTAGCGTCTTCGCGGATGAAGTCGGCCGCGCGCTCGGCCATCATCACCACTGGTACGTTGGTGTTGCCCGAGACCAGCGTGGGCATCACCGAGCAGTCCACCACGCGCAGCCCGCCCACGCCATGCACGCGCAGGCGTGCATCGACCACGGCCAGCGGATCGGCGGCGGGACCCATTTTCGCGGTGCCGGACGGATGAAAGATGGTGGCGCCGTACTCGCGGCAGAAATGCAGGATCTCTTCGTCGCTGCGCACCTCGTCGCCCGGCCGGAACTCGCGTTTCATCAGGCCGCGCATCGGTTCGGTCTGCGCCACGCGCCGGGCGTAGCGCACCGCTGCCACGGTACAGCGCCGGTCCAGCTCGGCCGACAGGTAGTTGGGCTGCATCGACGGCGGCTCATAAGGGTCGGTCGAGCGGATCCGCACCGTGCCGCGCGACTCGGGCCGCAGCTGGCATACCGAATAGGTGCAGCCGGAGAAGGGATGCACCATGCCGCCCGCCATGTCGGCGGACAGGGTCGAGAAATGGAACTGCGTGTCCGGCGTGGCGCTTTCCTGCGGCAATGCGCGGCAGAACATCGCGCCCTGGTTGATGCCGATCGCCAGCGGCCCCTTGCGCATCAGCAGCCATTCCAGGCCCATGCGCGCCTTGCCCGTCAGCGAGCGCAGCTGGTCGTTGGTGGTGATCGGCTTTGCCACCTCGTAGATCAGCCGCACCTGCAGATGGTCCTGCAGGTTCTCGCCCACGCCCGGCAGGGCATGCACCACCGGTACGCCCAGGTCCTGCATCAACGGCGCCGGGCCGATGCCTGACAGCTGCAGCAACTGCGGCGATTGCAGCGCGCCGGCGCACAGGATTACCTCGCGCCGCGCCCGCAGGATGTAGCGCTGGCCATGCTGGGTGTAGCGCACGCCCACTGCACGCTTGCCTTCGAACAGGATCCCGGTGGTGTGGGCATCGGTCTCGACGCGCAGGTTCGTGCGCCCGCGCACTGGACGCAGGTAGGCCACCGCGGTGGAGCAACGCCAGCCGTTGCGGGTGGTGAGCTGGTAATAGCCCACGCCCTCCTGGTCGCCACCGTTGAAGTCGGTCTGGCGCGGCAGGCCAAGGGCCTGGCCGGCGCCGATGAAGGCATCGACCAGCGGATGCTGCCGGTCGATCGAGGTCGCGTTCAGCGGGCCGTCGGTGCCGCGCGTGGGGCCGGCGCCAAGGTCGTTGTTCTCGAGCTTGCGGAAGTAGGGCAGGCAGTTGTCCCAGCCCCAGCCCGGATTGCCCAGCGTCTCCCAGTGGTCATAGTCCTCGCGCTGGCCGCGTACGTAGATCAGGCCGTTGATGGCGCTGCTGCCGCCCAGCGTGCGGCCGCGCGGCCAGTAGATGCGGCGATTGAGCATGTTGGGATCGGGATCCGTATAGAAGCCCCAGTTCACTTGCTTGTGGAACATGGTCTTGCCATAGCCGATCGGGATATGGATCCACGGGTAGCGGTCGGGCGGGCCGGCCTCCAGCAGGCAGACGGAATACCGGCCGTCTTCGCTGAGCCGGTTGGCCAGCACACACCCGGCCGAGCCGGCGCCTACCACGATGTAGTCAACGGTTTGCGACATCGTCGCTGTCTCCTTTTCTGGCCGGCAGGCACGTAGCCACCCGGCTTCGATCTATAATCTGAAACGTTCTGTTCCGGATTTTATTTTTCCAGGCCGGAATGGAAAGCTCAATCGCGAGGAGACGTCGGTTGTGAAACAGAACGTGCAATTCCCGTTTCAGAATCGCACTGCAGCAGAAGACGGCGCGGTGGAGGACGATGCACGCAGCCTGCGCGTGCTGATGGTGCTGTCCAGCCTGGCCAGGGCGCAGCATCCGCAGACGCTTTCCCAGCTTTCGCAGCGGCTGCATGTGCCCAAGGCGACACTGATGCGCCTGCTGGCCGCCATGGAGCGCACCGGCTTCGTGGTCCGCATGCCCGCCGAGCGCGGCTACGTGCCCGGCCCGGGCGCCGCAGCCCTGTCACTGCAGACCCTCAGGAGCCCGCCGATGCTGCGCGAGTGCCGCGCCATCCTGGCCAGGCTGGTGGCGAGCCTGGGCGAGACCTGCAACCTCACCGCGCTAGACGGCGACCGGGTCCTCTACGTAGAGCGCGTCGAGACCCACGAGCCACTGCGCCTGCAGCTGTCGCCCGGCATCCACGTGCCGCTGCACTGTACCGCCAGCGGCAAGCTGTTCCTGTCGGCGATGAACCGGCTGGAACGCCAGCAGATGCTCAGGCGCCTGGACCTGGCCCCGCACACGCCGCGCACGCTGTCCGATGTGCCTGTCCTCAATGCCGAACTGGACCGGCTGGGCGCGCGCGGCATCGGTGTGGACCATGAGGAATTCGTGCGCGGCATGTGCGCGGTGGCCGTGCCGGTGCGGGAGCCGGATGGGGAGGGTTCAGGCCGGGTGGTGGCTGCGATTGCCTGTCATGCGCCGACGGCACGGGCTTCGCTTGAGGCGCTGCTGCAGGCGGTGCCGACGTTGCAGGGGGCGGCGAGGGAGATGGCGGCGGTACTGTGCGCGCACTGAGCCGGGCCGGCTTCCCGCTCAGCGCTTGCGAATGCCAGCCGCCGCCACCGCGCGCGCGGCCAGCAACGGCACTGGCTCGGCCATGAGGGTCTCGCCGGCCCGGCGCATGACGAGCTCGCGAAACAGGCGCGCCGGCGTGCGTGGCGTGAGTTCGTCGTTCCAGACCGCCACTACCGGCTCCACGCGGCTGCCGAGTTCGAAGCGAAGCGCTCTTGCCACCTTGGCCAGGGTGAGCTGCGCGGCAATGCGCTCGGGGAACACCGCGAGGAAATGACCCGCCTGCAACAGACTGGCCGTGGCGGCCACATCGCTGGTGCGGATGCCAAGCGAGGGCGCCGGCGCCCCAAGGGTATGAAACGCCGTGTGCAGCAGGTGAAGCATGCGCGAGCCTGCCACCGGAATGCACCATTGCTGCCCGGACAGTTCCCGCGCCGCCAGCTTGCGGCGCGTGAGCAGCGGATGGTACAGGCTGGCGACGATCACCACCTTCTGCGCGGGGACCACCGGCGCCGTGCGCAGCGCGGGTAACGACAGGCGCGGATCGTCATAGGCGAATAGCAGGTCCAGCGAGCCATCCACCAGTTGATCCGCCAGTTCGCCGATGCCGCCTTCGATCACGCTGATCTCCACGCGCGGATTGTCACGGTAGAAGTCGCTCATTGCCCGCGCCAGGAAGGGCTGCACCGACATCGTCCGGAACGCGATGCGCAACGCACCCTGGCTGCCGGCACGCACCGCCTGAAGCGATTCGGCGAGCCGTTCGAGCTGCGCCAGCAAGACCGCCGCATGGGCCGCCATCTCCCGTCCGGGCTCGGTCAGGTGCAGGCCGCGGCGGTTGCGCTCGAACAGCGGCATGCCCACGATGTCTTCGATCTCGGCCAGTGTCTTGGACACCGCGGCGGGGCTGACGTGAAAGCGCGCGGCGACGGCGGCGGCGGTTGGCATCTCGCTCAGCGCCAGCATGATGCGCAGGTGGCGCAGCTTGAGGCGGCCAAGCAGGGTATGGGCGAAGGTTTCGGCAGGCATGGGGCAGGCGATGATCGGCGGGGCTGGGTGGCTCATTCTACAAGTTAACCATTTGCTCAACAAACAGCGATTTTTATTCGCTTTTGGTATCGGAACGGATCCCATATAGTCGGCGCATCACCTGATTCATTCCAAGCCATCACGAGGCAATCAGACCTCAGGAGGAGACCCATGGAAGCAGTGAGCCATTTGCGCTCGATCATGCGCGGCATGCTTGCCGGCGCAGCCTTGCTCGCGGCCACCTGCGCAAGTGCCGCACCCGCGTGGCCCGACCGGCCGCTGCGCCTGGTCGTGCCGTTCCCGGCCGGCGGTTCCTACGACATCATTGGCCGCACGCTCGCGCGCAAGCTGGAACAGCGGCTGGGGCAGCCGGTGGTGGTGGAGAACATCGCCGGCGGCGCGACCGTGCCGGGCGTGTCGTCGGTGCTCAAGGAGAAGGCCGACGGCAATACGCTGCTGCTGGCCAGCGACGGCACGCTCAATATCAATCCGTTCACGATCAAGGGCCTGCGCTATCGCCCCGATACCGACCTGACGCCGGTGACCATCGTCAGCACCGTGCCGCACTGGATCATCACGCGCGCCGACCGCAAGGAGATGACGCTGGGTGAGCTGAAGACGCATATCCAGCGCAATCCCGGCAAGGTGTCGATCAGCATCAATGTCGTCGCGGGGGCCGCGCACCTTGGCCTGGCCGACTGGAAGCGCCGCAATGGCCTGGATTTCACCATCGTTCCGTATCGCGGCTCGCCGCCGGCCATGGCGGACCTGATCGGCGGCCAGACCTACGCGCATGTCGATGTGATCGGCTCTTCGGTCAACTACGTCCAGGATGGCAAGGCCAAGCCCCTGGCCACGCTGCAGGCGGAGCCCATCACGCAGTTTCCCGCCCTCGAAACGCAGAAGGCGGGCGGCACGGATGCGCTGCAGGTACGCGGCAACCTGGCGCTGGTGGTCAAGGCGGGCACGCCGGCTCCGGTCATCGACAGGCTCTACAGGGAAGTGAAGGCCAGCGTGCAGGAAGCGGACTTTGCCGCGCGCCTGCAGACGCTTGCCTATGAGCCGGTCCTTTCCACCCCCGAGCAGGCCCGCCGCTTCCTGCAAGCGGAAACGATCCGCTACGGTGCCATTGCGCGCGCGGTCGATCTCGAATCTAACTGAACCCTTCACGCTGTCGGAGCCAGTCCATGCGATTTGTCATTGCCCTGATGCGGCATGAAACCAATACCTTTTCGCCGATTGCCACGCCATTGAGCGCGTTCAACCGCGGCAGCACCGCTGGCCCGCTTTACGGCGACGACGCGGTGCGTGCCTGCCAGGGCACCAACAGCGCCGCGGCCGCGTTCATTGATCTGGTACGCCGCCAGGGCGACGAGTTCGTGATGCCCTTGATGGCGAACGCGGTGCCCAGTGGCATGGTGACGGCGCAAGCATTCGAGTCGATGGCGGCCAGCATTGTCGAGGCAGTACGTGCAGGCTGCGATGCCGTGATGCTGGACCTGCATGGCGCCATGGTGGCCGAGGGCTATCCGGATGCCGAAGGCGAACTGCTGGCACGCATCCGTGCCGCCGCACCCGAGGTGCCGATTGCGGTATCGCTGGATTTCCACGCCAACTTCAGCGCTGCGCTGGTTGACAATGCGACCGTGATCGCCGGCTACTGCACCTATCCCCACGTGGACGTGTACGAGACCGGCGCACGCGCCGCCCGTACCCTGATGGCGGCGCTGCGAGGCGAGGCCCGCCCGGTCCTGCTGTGGCGCACGCTGCCGATGCTTACCCACATGCTGCGCCAGACCCCGCGCGCGCAACCCATGAAGGACATCATGGAGCGTGCGATGGCGGCCGAGCGCGATGGCGAGGTGCTCAACGCCTCGGTGTTCGGTGGCTTCCCGCTTGCCGACATCCCGCACACAGGCCTGGCCGTGGTGATCGTGGCTGATGGCGCCAGGATCGAAGCAGGGCGGCGCCTGCTCGACGATCTCTGCGGCATGGCGTGGGAACGCCGGGCTGATTTCGTTTTCCCGATCGAGCCGATGGCGGAATCCATCGCGCGCGCCAAGACGCTCACGCAGGGCCCGGTCGTGCTGGTCGACCATGGCGATAACTGCGGCGCGGGCGGGCCGACGGATGAAATGACGGTGCTGGGCGAAGTCCTGCGCCAGGGGCTCGAAGGCGTGGTCGCCGGGCCGTTCTGGGACCCGAGCGCCGTGGCGGAACTGATTGCCGCCGGCGTCGGGCAGTCTGTCACGCTGGATGTGGGCGGCAAGACCGACATGCCGGCGCTGGACCTGAAGGGCCGCCCGCTGCGGCTGAGCGGCAGGGTGCAGTGCATTACCGACGGCAACTACCAGGTCACCGGCCCGATGTTCACGGGCATGAAGCTGAGCCTGGGCCGTACCGTGGTGCTGGATGTCGCCGGCACGCTGGTCGTGATCTGCGAGAAGCCGCAGGAGCCGTTCGATACCGGCGTATTCACCCACGCGGGCATCGACCTGTCGCGCCGCAAGTACATCCTGGTCAAGTCGCGCCAGCACTTCCGCGCCGGTTTCGAGCCGATCGCCAGCGAGATCGTGCTGGTGGCCGGCCCCGGAGTCTGCAGCTCTGACTACAGCCAGTTTCCGTTCCGCAACCTGCGCCGCCCGATCTATCCGCTGGAAGCGCATACCGTGCTCGAGGCCGCCTGAGCGCATCCGCCGCCGTCAACCGGAGTGACCGCATGACATATTCGACCCCCTTGCGACGGCTGGCCGCCGCGCTGGCATTGGCCCTGGGTGCCAGTGCCGTTCCTGCCATGGCTGCCCCCGCCAGCGGCGACGCGCCCGTGCGCATTGTCGTCGGCTTCGCGGCTGGTGGCGCGCTGGACATCTTCGCGCGCACGCTTGCTGAAAAGCTGCGTGTTTCGCTCGACACGGCTGTCCTGGTCGAGAACCGCCCCGGCGCATCGGCGCGGCTGGCGCTGGAGAACGTCAAGCGCGCGCCGCCGGACGGCAAGACGGTGCTGATCTCACCCGCGCCGCCGTTCACCATCTTTCCGCTGACCTACAAGCGCCTGGCCTATGACCCCGACAAGGACCTGGTTCCGGTCGCCTACCTGGCCGACGTGCCGCTGGTGGCGTCCGCCAGCATCAACCAGCCCTATCGGACCATGCCGGAATACCTGGCATGGGTGAAGCGCAACCAGGACAAGGGCGGCGTCGGGTTGGTCACGCTCGGCGGCAGCATTCATTTCGGCGTGCTGTCGCTCAGCAAGTCGATTGGCGTGCCCTTGCTGCCCACTGCCTACCGCGGCGCCGTCATGATGCTGACCGATGAGATCGGCGGCACGCTGCCGCTGGGTATCGATGCGGTGGGGGGCCAGATGGAGTTGTATCGCGCGGGCAAGATCCGTTTCCTCGGCGTCACCGGGACCCGCCGGTCGGGGCTGCTGCCTGATGTGCCAACGCTGGCGGAGGCGGGCGCGCCGGGTTTCGAGGCGGCGTCCGGCTGGTACTCGGCCTTTGTGCCGGCGGGGACGCCGCCGGCGACGGTGGCGAGGATCGAGAAGGCGCTGCTCGACGCCATCAAGGATCCCGTGGTGCGCGACAAGATGTCTGCGCTGGGCATGGAAATGAACGGCAAGCCGGGGGATGCCCTGCGCAAGCTCATCCAGGCGCAGCGCACGCAGTGGGGCCCGGTGGTCGCGGCCTCGGGCTTTACGGCCAGCGAATGAGTCCAGCCGGCCAGGCGGGGTGGGGGAGTATCGCTTGTTACCTACCCCGGCTGCACAGGGCCGTGCCGCAAAAGCCGGCCAACCCGCTCGCGCAACATCGGCAGCACCTCGCCCTCAAACCAGGGATGCTGCTTGAACCACGGCTGGTTGCGCGGTGACGGATGCGGCAACGGCACCAAGTCGGGCGCGTAGTCCTTCCATGCCCTGACGGTCTCGGTCAGCGTCGGCTTGCGGCGCGCCCCGAGGAAATGGCGCTGTGCGTACTGGCCGACCAGCAAGGTCAGCTCGATCGACGGCAGTTCCGCCAGCAGCCGGTCGAGCCACAGTGGCGCGCACTCGCGGCGCGGCGGGTTATCGCCGCTCTTGCCGCGTCCGGGATAGCAGAACCCCATGGGGATGATCGCGAACTGCGATTCGTCGAGGAAGGTGGCGGCATCGACCCCGAGCCACTGCCGCAGCCGGTCGCCGCTTGCATCGTTCCAGGGAATGCCGGTTTCGTGCACGCGGATCCCCGGCGCCTGGCCGACGATCAGGATGTGCGCGTCGGCCCCGACGCGCACGATCGGGCGCGGGCCGAGCGGCAGGTGTGGCACACAGGCGCGGCAAACCCGTACTTCGGTCAGCAGGGCATCGAGCGAGGAACGTTGGCTTCCCTCAGGCGCCGGCTTGGCTTCAGGCATCGCTCATGCTGTCTGAAAACTCATCCGCTTCGCCTGCGAGATCGACATGGCCGCCACTTGCACATGCGGGGCCAGCTTGGCCTGGGCGGTTTCCAGCGTCCAGCGCGTGGACGGGACTGAGATGTTGATGGCCCCAACCGGCAGGCCGCGGTGGTCGGTGATTGCTGCTGCGACGGAGATGTCGCCGACCACGGTCTGGTTCATGGCCACGGCATAGCCGCGTTCACCGGCCTCGCGGATCGCCGTCATCAGCTTGTCGGGGTCGGTTTCCGTGAACGGCGTGATGGGGTTCAGTGCGGTCGCCCGCACCACCTCCAGGCGCTGTGCCTCGGGCAGCTTCGACAGGATCGCAATCCCGGACGCGGTGTACACGGCCGGGAGCCGGTACCCGACCCCGAAATCGACGTTGATCAGGTGCTGCCCCGGGAAGCGGGCCAGGAACACGATCTCGTGCCCGTCGAGTTCCTGCAGGTTGGCGGTTTCCCCCAGCGTGCGGCTGATATCGAGCAGGTAGGGCGATGCGCGCTCGACCAGGTCGTTGGAGCGCAGGTAGTTGTACGACAGGCCCAGTGCCTTCGGCGCAAGCCCATACATCGCCGAATCGGGCAGGCGCCGGATGTAGCCCAGCTGTTCCAGGGTGTGCACCAGCCGCTGCGTTGCGCTGCGGTCGAGATCGGCCGCCCGGGCGATCTCCGCCATCGACATCAGGCGGCGGTCCGGGCCGTGGAAGGCTTCCAGCACCTGGAAGGCCTTTTCCACCGAACCGACGAACAGGGACGAACGCTCGCGCCTTGTGCGCAGCCCGTTGCCTTCATTACCTGAATCCACACAACCTCCTGTTCGTCCTTGTCATCGTTTTCACGGCTTACAGTGCGGCCAGCCGCGCGGCATGGTCGTCCGAGAGCGCGGCAGTGTCCAGCCTCGCTGCCTGCGGAATGCCGAGCAGCCGCAGCGTGGTCTCGAATTCTCCACGCAGGATGGCCAGGACTTCCGCTACGCCGCGGGGACCGCGCGCCGCCAGCCCGTACAGCGGTGCGCGCCCCACCAGCACGCCGCGGGCGCCCATTGCCAGCGCCTTGGCGATGTCGGCGCCGCGGCGCACGCCGCCATCGACGAATACATGCATCCTGCCCGCCGCCGCGACGATGGCGGGCAGCATCTCGACTGCGCTGGGCGCGCCTTCCAGCTGGCGGCCGCCGTGGTTGCTGACCACGATGCCATCCAGGCCCTGGCGGGCGGCGATTTCCGCGTCAGCCGGCGTAAGGATACCCTTGATGATGACGGGCCCGTGCCAGTGCTGGCGCAGCCAGGCGATGTCGTCCCAGCACAGCGACATGTCCATCTGCCGGCTCAACCCCGCCGCCTGCGTCTTCAGGTCGTTGGCCATCCCGCTGCTGCGGGCCAGGTTGACGAGCTGCGGCGAGCCGCCCTGGCGCAGCATGCGCAGGCACCAGCGCGGATGGGCCGCCAGGTCAGCCAGCAGCCGCGGCGTCCACGGCACCGGCATGCGAAAGCCGTTGCGGATGTCATGGTCGCGCTTGCCGTGGACCATGGTGTCGACGGTCAGCATCAGGGTGCTGAAGCCGGCGGCGCGTGCGCGCGCCATCATGTTCTCGGCGATGGAGCGGTCGCGCTGCACGTAGAGCTGCAGCCACAGGTCGCCGTCGGTGGCGGCGCGCACGTCTTCCATCGGCGAGGTCGATGCCGTCGACATCACGAAGGGCAGGCCCTCAGCGCGCGCGGCCCGTGCCAGCGCCTCTTCGGCCTTCGGCCAGTACAGTCCGTTCAGCCCCGTGGGGCCCACCAGCAATGGCAGGCTGTACTTGCGGCCGAAGATCTCCATGCCGGGATCGATCTCCGTGACATCGCGCAGCACGCGCGGCCGGAACAGCAGTGCCTGGTATGCGGCCAGGTTGCGTGCCAGCGTGCGCCCGTCCTCAGCGCCTCCCTCCAGATAGTCGAAGGCGAAGCGCGACAGCCTGCGCCGCGCCAGGTCCCGATAGTCCTTGATGGCCGGCAGCATGATCGTCGGCGCCTCAGGCGAGGGCAGCCTCGGCTTGCAGCCGCTGCGTCAGTTCGGCACGCAGCTGTGCCTGCAGCCCGGGTGCCGGCGCTACCAGCGGTGCCAGCACCTTCGGCGCGGTCACGCCCACCAGGTCGAGCACGGATTTCAGCGGCCCCGGATTGGTTTCGGAGAAGGCCAAGTCCAGCAACGGAATCAGCTCGCGGTGCAGGCGTACCGCTTGCGCGGTGTTGCCGGCCACGCCGAGCTCATAGATGGCACGCCAGGTGCGCGGCAGCACGGAGGCGGTCACGACCACGCCACCCCTGGCCCCCCCCGCCATGTGCAGCGGGAACAGGCTGTCCTCGCCGCTGAACACGCTGAAGCTGTCGTCGACACCCGCCACCACCTTGAGGAAGTGGTACATGTCGGTGTTGCAGGCTTTCATGCCGATGATGTTTTCGTGGCGCGACAGCTCGTGCAGCACCTCGGGCGCGATCGCGATCCGCGTGCGGTAGGGGATCTCGTAGATCATGACCGGCACCGGCGAGGCGTCGGCATAGCGCAGGAAATAGTCGCGGATGCCTTGCTGGGTCGGCGAGGTGTAATACGGCGTCAGCACCATCAGGGCAGAGGCGCCGACGCCGGCAAAGGCCTTGCCCGCATCCAGCGCATCGTGGAACCCCGGGTCGAGCACGCCGGGAATGACGGGAACCTGGCCCGCCGCGGCTTCGACGCAAAGGGCCGCCATGCGTACGCGCTCCTCGCGCGCCAGGGCACCGTATTCGCCGGTGCCGCCCAGCGGCACCACGCCGGAAACGCCGTTGGCGAGCAGATAAGCCATCAGCTTGCGCGTGGCGTCCTGGTCGATCCTGTCGTCGGCCGTCACGGGCGTCGGGATGGCGGGGAAGATGCCGCGCAGGTCGGCGGCGGTAAGCTTGTTGTTCATGGATAAGGTTCTCAGCGCCCGGCGCTCTTGCGGCGCAAGCGCTCGGCGCAGGTGATCAGGAGGGTAATGAAGACGAACAGGCAGGTAGACACCGCGGCAATCACCGGTGAAAGCTGCAGTGTCACCTCGTCCCAGAACTGCTTGGGCAGGGTGGCGCTCAGTCCGCCAGAGGCAAACAGGGCGATCGTCAGCTCATCGAACGAGGTGGCGAAGGCGAACAGGAAGGACGAGAACAGCCCGGCGGCGAGGATCGGCAGCGTCACGTAGCGCAGCGTCTGCCAGGGCCGGGCGCCCAGGCTTTGCGCCGCCAGGTCGAGCCGCGTGTCGTAGTTGCGCAGCACCGCCATCATCGTCATGACGACGTAGGGTACGGCAATGACGGTGTGGCCGATCATCAGGCCCAGCGAGGTGCCGACCAGCCCGACCTTGGCGAAGAAGTAGAACATCCCCACCGCGATGATCATGCGCGGGATGATGATCGGCGACAGCACGAACGCCAGCAGCAGCGACTTGCCCCGCATCTGCGAGCGCGCCAGCAGGAACGCCACCGGCGTGCCGACCAGCAGCGCCAGCACCGCGGCGCCAAGGCCGACCAGCAACGACCGCAGCCCGGCCTGCATCCACAGCGGCGACGCGAGCATGTCCTGGTAGTGCTGCAGCGTGAAGCCGCGCGGCGGCCAGTTCAGGCCCGACTTGTCGGCGAACGACAGCGGGATCATCAGCAGCGCAGGCACGCTCAGGAACAGCAGCACCAGCAGCACGGTCGTGCGCAGCGGCAGCGAGTCGCCCGGCTGCGGCTCGCGCCGGCCGCGCGGCACCAATGCCAGCAGCCTGTCGCTGACCGTTCCCAGCGCGCCCAGCACGCTGTCGCCTAGCCGATGCAGCACGCCATCGTGCGCGGCGGCGGAGCGGGTGCGTTGCTCCGCTGCGCCAGCCATCGACGAGAGGCCGAGCACCTTGTCATACAGGGCGAACACCGCCAGCACCACCAGCAGCAGCAACACCGAGATCGAGCCGGCGAAGCCCCAGTTCATGGTCTGCTGCACCTGGTCGATGATCAGCTGGGCGACCATGATTTCTTTGCGTCCGCCCAGCAGCGCGGGCACGATAAAGAAGCCGACGGCGGTGACGAACACCATGATGGCGCCAGCCGCCACGCCCGGCATCGAGAGCGGGAAGTAGACGCGCCAGAACGCCGTGCCAGGCCGTGCCCCAAGCGTCAGTGCCGCGCGCGGGAGGTTGCGGTCGATGTTCTCCATCACCGACAGCATGGTCAGCACCGCCAGCGGCATCAGCGCATGCACCATCGCCACCAGCACGGCCCCGAGGCTGTACAGCAGGTTGGAAGGCGCGTCCTGAAGGCCCGCGGCGCTCAGCAACTGGTTGACCACGCCGTTGCGGCCCAGCATCACGATCCAGGCAAAGGCGCGTACCAGGAAGCTAGTCCAGAACGACAGCAGCACCCAGAACAGCCACTTTGCCTTCCTGTCCTTTGACAGCGAGGAGACCAGGTAGGCCACCGGGTAACCGGCGACCACGGAGAGCAGCGTGGTCCAGAGCGAGATCTTCAGCGTGATCAGCATCACGTCGACGTAGACCGACGACGCAAACAGCTGGCGGTACTTGGCCAGCGTGAAGGCACCGTCGCTGTAGACGCTCAGCAGCAGGAGCTGGCCGACCGGGTAGACCAGCAGCACCACGAACAGGAGCACCAGCGGCGCGGCCAGCAAGGCGGGCCGCAGCCAGGGTAGGGGTCGGCGTTGCAGGGCGACGGCGGTCATAGGGAATCCGGGACGGCGACAGCGTCGCTGCGCTGCCAGGTGAGCGTGACTTGCTGCCCGACCGCATGCCGGGAAGCGCCCATCGAGGTGGGGTAAGACAGCACCACCGGGGCCTGGCCGGCGGCGTCGGATTCCACGTACAGCTTGGTCAGGCTGCCGGTGATCATGCTGTCCAGCACTTTGCCGCTGACCGCATTGGCGGCGGTGACGCCGTTGGCCATGGCGATGTTCTGCGGCCGCACCATGACCCGCACCTTGCCCCCGGCAGCCACCGGCGCATTGGTGACCGCGTGGGCGACGGCGCCGCCCTGTGCCAGCGCCACCTCCACGTGGTCGCCGCGCACTTCCGTGACCGTGCCCTCGAACAGGTTCGATTCGCCCAGGAAGTCGGCCACGAACAGCGTGCGCGGGCGGAAGTACAGGTCCGACGGTGTGCCAAGCTGCTCGATCTTGCCGCCGTTCATCAGGCAGATGCGGTCAGACATCGTCATCGCCTCTTCCTGGTCGTGCGTGACATAGACGATGGTCGTGCCCAGTTCGCGGTGGATGCGCTTGATTTCCAGCTGCATGTGGTCGCGCAGCTTCTTGTCCAAGGCGCCCAGCGGTTCATCCATCAGGATGATCGACGGCTTGTAGACCAGGCAACGGGCCAGCGCGATGCGCTGCTGCTGGCCGCCCGAGAGTTCCTTCGGGAAGCGCGCCGCGACGTGGGGCAGGCGGACCATTTCCAGGGCTTCCAGTGCCTGGCGCCTGGCCGTGGCCGCGTCGACCCGGCGCATCTTCAGCGGGAAGGCGATGTTCTCCGCGATCGTCATGTGCGGGAACAGCGCGTAGTTCTGGAACACCATGCCGATATCGCGCTCGTAGGGGGCGCCATAGGTCACGTCCTTGCCATTGATCAGCAGCTGGCCGCCGTCCGGCACGGCCAGCCCGGCGATCAGGCTGAGCAGCGTGGTTTTGCCCGAGCCCGAAGGGCCCAGGAGGGTAAGGAATTCCCCCTCGGCCACTTCAAGGTCGGTCGGGGCCAGCGCGACGAAGTCGCCATAGCGCTTGGTCAGCCCGGAAATCTTGAGTTTGAAGTTCGGCATCGTGTCGTTGCTTGTGGTGTCTGGTGAAGAGGTTCAGATCACTTGAGGATCCAGCCGTTGAACTTCTCCATCACCGCGGCCTGGTTGTCGAGCCAGTACTTGGCGTTGATCTGCACGCCCGACTTGATGTTGTCGGGGTGGGTCGGACAGTTCTTCGCGACCTCGGGCTTGAGGTACTTGAAGGCATCCGGCTGGGTCACGCCCGCCGGGAAGTACTCCACCAGCGAGGCCATGCGCTTCGGGTCGGAGGCGAACTTGATGAACTCGCGGCAGGCTTGCGCATTCGGCGTGCCGGCCAGGATGGACCAGTTGTCCACGCCCCACAGGTTCTGGTTCCAGACGATGCCAACCTCCGCACCGGAGGCGGCCGCGCTCTGTGCGCGCGACACCCAGGTGGCCACCATGTCGACCTCGCCGGACTTGAGCATCTGCTCAACCTGGGCGCCGGAGTTCCACCACACGTCCACGTTCGCCTTGATCTTCTCCAGGTTGGCGATGGCCCGGTCGACATTGAGCGGATAGAGCGCGGAGGTCGCCGTGCCGGCGGCCATCAGGGACTCTTCCAGCGTGTCGAACGGGTGCTTGCGCAGGGCGCGGCGGCCGGGGAAATCCTTGACGTTCCAGAAGTCGGCCCACGACGACGGTGCCTTGCGGCCCTTGAAGGCGTCGGTGCGATAGGCCAGGACCGTGCTGTAGACGTTGGTGCCCACGCCATAGGGCGACATGAAATGCGCCGGAATGGTCTTGACGGTGGCGTCGCCCTCCAGGCCGTGCTTCTCCAGGTAGACCTTGCCTCCCTGCGTCAGCAGCAGGATGGCCGGCTGGCTGATCTTGGCCATGTCCCAAGTGTAGTTTTTGGTCTCGACCATGCTGCGGATCTGCGCCACCGGTTCGGCGTTGGCCTGCACGCCCACCACCTCGATGCCGGTCTTCTCGGTGAACGGCTTGTAGTACACCGCGCTGTAGGCCTTGGTGTAGATGCCGCCGTCGTCGCGCACCACGATGCGCTTGGACTGCGCGCGCGCGTACTGGAGCACGGCGGGCGCGGCAAGCGTGCCGAGGCCGGCAGCGGCGACCTTGAGGGCACGCCGGCGAGAAGAGTTGATGGGGCTGTGATCGTTCATGCGGGCTCCTTGATTGCCGTTATTGCTGGGAAGGTGGGGACGGCAGCAGCCGGCCGGGGTTGAACAGGTCGCGAGGGTCGAGCATGCGCTTGATGCCGTGCATCATGGCGATCTCGACCGCCGGCTTGAACTGCGCCATTTCTTCGGTCAGGACCTGGCCAATGCCATGTTCCGCGCTGAAGGTGCCGCCCAGCTCGTAAGCCACCTGGTCGATGGCATGCTTGATGCGGGCGGCCACGGCATCGCGCCCTGGCAGCGCTTCCCACTGCGGGAAAGGCACCAGCGGGATGAAGTGGACGTTGCCATCGCCCAGGTGGGCCACCACGATGATCGGCAAATCCGGCAGGACCGCATGCGCCGCCGCGGTGGCGCGCTCAATGAACTGCGGCACCGCCGAGACCGGCACGGCGCAATCGGTGTTCAGGCCCAGGCCCGCCTTTTTGTTGCCTTCGGAGACGCTATGCCGCACCTGCCACATGGCTTCGCGCTGCGCGCCGCTGGCGGCCACCACGGCATCGTCGACCAGGCCTTCGGCCACGCCTTGCTCCAGCACTTCCTGCAGCACCTCGTCGAGCAGTTCGCGCCGGCCGGTGTCGGCAAGTTCCACCAGCACGTGCCAGGGATGGCTGGCAGGCAAGGGCGCACGGCGGCCGGGCACGTGATCGAGCACGATCTGCAATTGCACGTCGTTGAGCATTTCAAACGCGGACAGCGTGGCGCCACAGCGCTGCTGGAAGCGTCCCAGCATCTCCAGCGCCGCCTGCGGCGTGCGCACCGCCAGCCACGCCATGGCGTGCGCGGTGGGCAGCGGGTGCAGCTTGAGCGTGGCGGCGGTGATCACGCCCAGCGTGCCTTCAGAGCCGATAAACAGGTGCTTGAGATCTAGGCCGGTGTTGTTCTTGCGCAAGCGGTACAGGCCGTTCCAGACCTGGCCGTCAGGGAGGACCACTTCAAGGCCGAGCACGTTGTCGCGGGTGTTGCCGTAGCGCAGCACGCCGGTGCCGCCCGCATTGGTGGCGATGTTGCCGCCGATCTGGCAGGAGCCTTCGGCGCCCAGGCTCACGGGGTAGAGACGCCCCTGTTCCGCCGCCGCCTGCTGGATCGCGGCCAGCACGCAGCCTGCCTCGACTTCCATCGAGTTGTTGGCCGCATCGATGGCGCGGATGCGCCGCATGCGCGCCAGGCTGATGACGATGGGGGGCGTGCCGTCCGGGGCTGGCACCGCGCCGCCGCACAGGCTGGTATTGCCGCCTTGCGGCAACACGGGCACGTTGGCCTGGGCCGCGGCCTCCACCACCGCGGCGACTTGCGCGGTGGAAGCCGGCAGCACCACGCACAGCGCCGGACCCGTGTAGCGGCCGCGCCAGTCCTCGATGTAGGCGGCAACGTCCGCGGCTTCGGTGAGAACCGCATCGGGTCCCAACAGGTCTTTCAGCTTCAATACAAGTGACATCGCTTTGTGCCCTCGTGCTCGATTGAAGCCATATTAGTCGATTGTTATGAGCATAGGTATAGGTGAAATCCACATACTAGTAATCGCAATGCGATTACTCTGTTGGGCGGCAGGCAAGGGCTGCAGACCAGATGTCGGGGTTCCTTGTTCGAACAGCCTTCCGTGACAGCGGCCCGGCGGCGTGCCGTCCTACAATCTGATCCTGTCCTGACAACGAGGCTCACCATGTTCACCGCCTGTCCCACAGAAAGAAGCCGTGTCATTGCCGATCGCGTCGAGCGCTTTGTCCGCGACGTCGCGGTGCCCTATGAGCGCGATGCGCGCTGCGAAGCCCATGGTCCGACGGCCGGGCTGGTCGCCGAGCTTCGCGACCAGGCGCGCGCCGCCGGCGTGATGACGCCACATATCCTGGCCGACGGCTCTCACCTGACCCAGCTCGAAACTGCGGCCGTGCTCAAGCGCTCGGGCTTGTCGCCCCTCGGGCCGGTCGCGGTCAACACCATGGCGCTGGACGAGGGGAATATGTTCCTGCTGGGCAAGGTCGCCACGGACGCACAGCAGCAACGCTTCCTTGCACCGCTGGTCAGCGGCGAGGCCCGCTCCGCGTTCTTCATGACCGAGCCAGCGGAAGAAGGCGGGGCCGGTTCCGACCCGTCGATGCTCCAGACCACCGCGGTCAGGGACGGCGACGAATGGGTGATCCGCGGACGCAAGAAGTTCATCACCGGTGCGGAAGGGGCCAGGGTCGGCATCCTGATGGCGCGCACCGGCGACGGTGAGCGCGCGCAGGCCACCATGTTCCTGGTCGACCTGCCGCATCCGGCGATCCGCATCGAGCGCCTGCTCGATACCATCGACAGTTCCATGCCGGGCGGGCATGCACAGGTTCTGATCGACGACCTGCGCGTGCCGCAGGACCAGGTGCTGGGCGAGGTGGACGAGGGCTTCCGTTATGCGCAGGTTCGCTTGTCGCCGGCGCGGTTGTCGCATTGCATGCGCTGGTTCGGCGGTGTGGCACGTGCCGACGAGACCGCGCGTGCCTACGCCACCACGCGCAAGGCTTTCGGCAAGCTGCTGATCGACCACGAGGGCGTGGGCTTCATGCTGGCCGAGAACCTGATCGACCTGCAGCAGGCCGCACTGATGATCGATTGGTGCGCCGGGGTGCTCGACGGCGGTTCCCTGGGCACCGCGGAGAGTTCGATGGCAAAGGTGGCCGTGTCCGATGCGTTATTCCGCGTGGCTGACCGCTGCGTGCAGATCCTCGGCGGCATGGGCGTGTCGCGCGACACCATCGTCGAACAGGTCTTCCGTGAAGTGCGTGCGTTTCGCATCTACGACGGCCCGACCGAAGTCCACAAGTGGTCGCTGGCAAAGAAGATCAAGCGCGATACCCTGGCAACATCGCATCATGGCTGAGCGCTGCCCTGGCGCCGGGCCTGCCTGAGCGGGCCCGCCAGGTGCCATCGCGCCCATCTCCGATCCAGCGTGCACTGGCCGTGCTGCGCGCGCTGTCCGATCCGGAAGTGCGCCGCATGAGCGACGTGGCGCGCGCAACCGGGCTCGATCCGGCCACGGCCTCGCGCATGCTTGACCTGCTGGTGCAGGAGGGCTTCGCCACGCGCGACCAGGCGCGCCGCTACGGCATCGGGCCCGAAATCTTCCAGCTGGCAGACGTGGCGCAGCGGCGCGTGGACTTGCGCAAGCTGGCGCGTCCGGCACTGGAACGGCTGGTGGAGGCGTTCGAGGATACCGCCGTGCTGACCGAGGCCAGCCGTGGCGAGGCGGTGTGCACCGACCTGGAACCCGGCACGTATGCGATACGGGCGAACTACGTGACGGTCGGCACGCGTCGGCCGCTTGGCGTGGGCGCCGGCAGCCTGGCGGTGCTGGCATGGCTGCCCGCGCCCGAGCGCGCGCGCCGGCTGCAGCAGACCACGCGCAAGCTTGGCAAGTACCCGCGGCTCGATGCGGCGTGCATCGCCGCGGAAATCGAGGCCGCCCGCGCGCGCGGGCATGTGCTGTTTCTTGATTGGGTGGTTGACGGGATGGGCGGCATCGCGGTGCCGATTCTCGACTATGAGGGCCGGCCGATCGGTGCCTTGAGCGTGGCGGCGCTGAGTGCGCGCATCCGCTCGCGCGAGGCCGCGCTGGCGCGCAAGCTCAAGCAAGAGGCGCGGCGCATCACCAGCGCCTGGACGCGCACCGTGATACCGCCGCGGGCCGGCGCGTGCACCGACGGCCGACGTGCCAGGGGGCGCCAGTCCGGCGGCGGCTGACGCCTACTCCGGCGAGCCTATGGCGCCGGCCCGCGCAGCAGGCCGGCCAACGCATCAGGTATTTCCACTTCAAAACGCAGTACGGCGCTGGCCAGCGCCTTGCCGTAGTTGTCGATCGCGAGGCTGCGCGACACACCGCCGCCGAGCGCGCCCTCCGCCACGAAGTTGAGCACCTGCAGCCCATCCACTTCATGGCGCGTGACCGCTCCCGTGATCAGCGTGCCGTACAGCGCCTTGAACATGGGTGCCGTCAGCTGTGCCTTGATATGCGGGTAGAACTCCGGCGCATAGGCGATGACTGCCGTGTTCGAAGTATTGCCCTTGTCGCCGGAGCGGCTGTGTGCGAGGCGGCGCAGTGGTACACGCATGGCGAATCCTCAGAGATAGTGGACCTGGGAGGTGATCAACGCGCGCGGCACCAGCGCCGACCAGACGCCGATGATCTCGCGCGTGCGGTCCTGGTGCGGCACGCGCTTGCCGGTGGAGGCCAGGCCGCAGACCGCCATGCTGTCGATCTCGCGGCCGACCTTGGCGGCTTCCGCGCGCGTGCGGGTGCGCGCGGCGACGCGGACCGCGATCTCGTTGGGCTCGCAGGCAGGCTCGGGCGAGGCCGCGCCGTGCACGGCGTTGACGCCGAGGAAGTCGATGCGCACCTCATCCGCCTGCAACCTTGCCATGGCAAAGCGCGCTTCGAGGATGCGTTTGGCCAGCCTGGCCTTTTCCAGGCAACCCGGCCCCGCGAAGAAGAACATGTCTTCGCCGATATGCCCTTCGGTGCAGCCCAGCGACACCTTGAGCGTATCGGTGCGCGGCTGCCCGCTCACGCCGCTGATGCGCACGCGGTCCGGCCCCACCTGTTCGAGCACCGCGGTCGAGAAGTCGACCACCACGTCCGGCGTGATGTAGCGGCGCGGGTCGTGGACTTCATAGAACATTTGCTCCTTGACCGTCTGCAGGTCGATGCGCCCGCCGCTGCCGTCCACCTTGCCGATCACGGCGCTGCCGTCGGCTTCCACCTCGGCGATCGGGAAGGCCAGGTTCCATGGTTCCGGCACATCCTTGTAGCCGGGATCGCCGAAATATCCCCCCGTCACCTGCGCGCCGCACTCGAGCAAATGGCCGATGGCGCTGCCGCGCGCAAGCCGTGTCACGTCGTCCGGAGACCAGCCGAAATGATGGATCATCGGCGCGAGGAACAGCGACGGGTCGGCCACGCGCCCGGTGATCACGATCTGCGCGCCCGCACGCAATGCGGCGACGATCGGCTCGGCGCCTTCGTATGGCTCGGCGCTGATCAGCGTTTCACGCAGCGAGGACACCGGTGCGCCGCTTTCCAGCAGGGTGAGATCCAGCTCGCAGATGCTCCCGGTCAGGTCCGTGGTGGTGACCGCGGCGATCCTGACACCGGGCAGGCCCAGTTCTTCGCAGAGTTCGGCCACGCGCCGGGCTGCGCCCAGCGGATGAATCCAGCCCTGGTTGCTGATGATGCGCGTGCCGTTGGCGATGCAGGGGGGCAGCACTGCGCGCATGCGCTCGTCGAGATAGGTGTCGTAGCCGGCGAAAGCGGCATCGCGCCGCTTGCGCACCTGCGCGGCGGATACCGTGGCCTCGGCCATGGTCTCGAAGCACAGGTAGTCGAGCTTGCCCAGGCGCGCCGAACGCTCGGCCGGCTCCACGCGGTCGCCCCACCAGCCCGATCCCGAGCCGATACGAAGGGTGTTGGTCTTGGTCATGGTTGTCCTGTGTCAGGGGGTGGCGCTGCCGAGCCGTGTCATTGCGCCTTGATGCCGGCGGTCTGGATCACGCGCGACCATTTTTCCGTATCACTACTGATCTGCGCCGCGAACGCGGCGGAGCCTTCGCCGCCCGGCTCGGCGCCAAGCTGTTCGATGCGCTTGCGCACGTCGGGCGTGGCCAGCACCTTATCCACCGCCTGCTGGAGCTGGCGAACACGCTCCGGCGGCGTGCCGGCCGGAGCGAGCAGCCCGAACCAGGAATTGACTTCATAGCCCGGCAGCCCCGACTCGCGCACGGTCGGCACGGAAGGCAGCACCGAGGCCCGCCTGGCACTGGTGACCGCCAGCGCCGTCACCTTGCCGGTCTGGATCTGTGCCAGCGCGGACGGCAGGTTGTCGAACATCAGGTTGACCTGGCCCGCGAGCAGGTCCGTCATGGCGGGAGCGGCCCCTTTGTACGGCACGTGCTGCATGCTGACGCCCGCCATCATGTTCAGCAACTCGCCTGACAGGTGGGGCGACCCGCCGGTGCTGGTGGAGGCATAGTTGATCTTGCCCGGCTGGCGCCTGGCCAGCGTCACCAGTTCGCCCACCGACCTGGCGTTCAGCGTGCTGTTGACAAGCAGCACGTTGGGCGAGTTGGCGACCAGCGTCACGGGCACGAAGTCCCGGGTGCTGTCGTACGGCATGCGCGGGTAGATGAACTGGTTGGTCACCTGCGTGCCCAACGTGCCCATCAGCAGCGTATAGCCGTCAGCCGCGCTGCGCGCCACCGCCTCCGCGCCGATGTTGCCGCCCGCGCCCGGGCGGTTGTCGACCACGATCTGCTGACCCAGCGCCTCGCCCGCCTTCTGCGCAACCAGGCGCGCCAGGATGTCAGTGGTGCCGCCGGGCGTGAAGGGCACCACCAGCCGGATCGGACGTGAAGGAAATGCCTCTGCCGCGCAGGCCGGTGCGGACCAGGCGCACAAGGCGGGCAGGGTGGCGAGCGCCGCAACTACGGCACGCCGCTGGGGGGAATGACGTTGCATCGGGTTGTCTCCTGGGCGCGAGGCGGTGCGCGCGCATCTGGTTTCGTTGAGGGAAACTCTGTGTGGGAGATCTTAGGGAGCGGAGCGAAAGAGCGTCAAACGAATGCCGTATATTTTCATTGGTTGAAAATTTCAGGCGATTTCAGGCGGACCAGCGCCATGGGCGCGTGGCTAGGGAGAGCAGAACATGAGGCTTCGACCTGCTGCCGGAAGATGCGCCATGGTGGCGGGCGGATGCCGCCATCTGCAAGAGTGACCATTGCAGCGAGCTTGTGTCGCCCATCGCCATGCTGGCCCGGGAGGCCTGCGACTTCGGGCAGATGTTCCAGACCGGGTGATCGGCCGGCGTGCGTTCGGCCTGGCCGTATGGCCCGTTCGATAAATCCGGATTGTCCTCCGGTGCCGCTATCCCGCACTCTAGCCCTGTTTGATAAACCGACCGGCGCGACAAAGTCAGCGCGCCGGCGACATGGAGACGGTGATATGTGCGTTCAAGCGGGCAAGGCCATGCTGGCCGGTATGAAGTGGATCACATGCGGAGCGCTCGGGCTGGCGTTTTCCGCTGGGGCGCTGGCAGCGGATGCATATCCGTCCAAGCCCATCACGCTGGTGGTGCCGTTCTCGGCGGGCGGCCCGACCGATGTGGTTTCGCGGGCGCTTGGGCAGGCCATGTCGAAGGATCTGGGGCAGAGCGTTGTCGTGGAAAACAAGCTCGGCGCCGGCGGCACAGTGGCGGCCGCATTCGTGGCGCGGGCGCAGCCCGACGGCTACACCATTCTGATCCACCACAATGGCATGGCGACGGCGCCGGCGCTGTACAAGAAGCTCTCCTACAGCCCGCTGAAGGATTTCGAGTACATCGGGCAGGTGGCGGATGTGCCGATGACGCTGCTGGGCCGCAAGGACCTGCCGCCGGCCAACGCGGCGGAACTGATCAAGTACGTGCAGCAGAACAAGGAAAAGGTCTCGCTGGCCAATGCCGGCCTTGGCGCGGTTTCGCAGCTATGCGGCCTGCTGTTCGAGGAGGCAGTCAAAGTCAAGATGACCTCCGTTCCCTACCAGGGCACCGGGCCCGCGCTGACGGCCTTGCTGGGCGGGCAGGTGGACCTGCTGTGCGACCAGACCACCTCGACGCTGTCGCATATCAACGCCAACCGCGTCAAGCTGTATGGCGTGACGACACCGAGCCGGATCAAGGCGCTGCCCAATGCGCCGACGCTGCAGGAAGGCGGCCTGAAGGGCTTCTCGATGAAGGTCTGGCATGGGATCTATGCGCCCAAGGGTACGCCGCCCGCGGTCACGGCCAGGCTGACCAAGGCCCTGCAGCAGGCATTGAAAGATCCTGCCGTCGCCAGGCGGCTTGACGACCTGGGTGCAGAGGTGGTGCCGCTCGACAAGCAGACGCCGGAGGGGCTCAGGTCTTGGCTCAAGGCGGAAAGCGACAAGTGGCAGCCGTTGCTGAAGACCATGAAGGTGGAGGCCGACTGACATCCTGCGGCCGGTAGCGCGCCAGCGCTTCCGTTCCGTTGGACCTTGAATGTACGCCGCGCGGCGATGGCTGCGCGGCGTACTTGCGTTTACGCGGGGCCTGCGGAGGCTGCTTCGGGTTAACACCGCAGTAGTAGCCCCAGGCATGCCGCCTCTTGATAGCAGCAGCGGAATTTTCTATTTCACCGTCGCCACGGTTGCTCGCTACCATCGCTTCAAAGGGTGTCGACGCGCAATGCGCCACCCAACCAAAACTATCTACCTGGAAGAGACATGAAACGCTTGCTTGCTCAAGTAGGGATCGGTGCGCTCATTTCGTTCAGCGCGCACGCCCAGGCTGCTTACCCTGACCATCCCGTCCGAATGGTCGTCGGCTTCGCCGCCGGCGGCAGCACCGACGTGGTGGCGCGTATCGTGGCGAACAAGCTCGGCGCCTTGCTCGGGCAGTCGGTCGTGGTGGAAAACAAGGCGGGTGCCGGCGGCACCATTGCGACCGACGTAGTCGCCAAGAGCCCGGCGGACGGCTACACGCTGTTGTTCGGCACCAGTTCCCACGCCATCAACGCCACGCTTTACAAGAAGCTGCCGTATGACCCCGTCAATGCGCTGGTGCCGGTATCTGTGGTCGCGGGGGTGCCGATGGTGCTGGCGGTCAATCCTTCGGTGAAGGCGAACACGGCCAGGGAACTGGTCGAGGACATCAAGAAGAATCCTGGCAAGTACAGCTACGGTTCCGCGGGGAAGGGTAGCGCCGTCCATATGGCGGTCGAGTTGCTGCAGTTCCAGGAGCACCTGAAGCTCACCCATGTTCCGTTCCGTGGCGCCAGCCAGGCGATCCAGTCCGTGATTTCCGGCGACGTCCAGTTCATTACCGATGCAGTGTCGACGGCTGCGCCCATGATCCAGTCCGGTCGCCTGAAGGCGCTCGCGGTCACGACTGCCACGCGTTCCAGCGTGCTGCCGGACGTGCCGACGATGAAGGAAGCGGGCTACGCGAACTATGAAACGTCGCTGTGGAACATGGTGATGGTGCCAAAGGGCACGCCGGCCCCGGTCATTGAAAAGCTGAGCGCTGCCTTGCAGACGGCGGTCAAGGACTCTGAGGTGCGTCAGCGCATGGAAAAGATCGGCGTGCAGCCCATCGTCGATTCCACCCCGGACAAGGCGGCCAGGTTTGTCCAGGCTGAGACGCGCCGGTGGGCCGAGGTCATCAAGGCCGCCAACATCGAACTGGACTGAACTGCCGCTGGCACCGTATCAAGCGCTGATCCAGGATGCACCGGGCCATGCGCCGTCGAGCACCAGCCGCTTCATCAATGCCACCAGTTCGGCGCGGACGAAGCTGGCTGCGGGTGTCAGCCTGCGGGTGGCCGCGTGCGCCAGCACGATGCGGCGCGACAGGTTGGGCGACACGATGGGCGCGCCCGCCAGCGCGCCAGTCTCCATCTCCTCGGAAATCGCGGAGCTCGGCAGGACGGTGTGGCCGAATCCCTTGCCGACCAGGTTTTTCTGAACCACCAGCGAGTTGGTCTCGACCGCTACCACCGGGGTGATGCCGGCGACCGCGCAGGCATGCTCGACCACGCTGCGTAACCCGTGCGGGGCGTTAGGCAGGATCAGCGGCAGGTCGCGGAAGCTCTCGACGGTTTGTTCCTCGCCTGGCGCAAGGGTGCCAGCGGGTCCCACCAGGTAGAGCTGTTCATCGAGCAGTGCTTCGACGTGCAGGCCGGGAGAACTCTTGGTGTCGTAGAGCAAGGCGACCTCCACGTCGCCGGCCTCGAGCCACTGCAGCAGGTTTCCCGCGTAGCCGACGTTGATGCGTACCACCAGTTGCGGATGCCTGGCCTTCACCGTGGCAACCAGCTCCGCTGCCAGCAGTTCGCAAGTGCTTGGGAGTAGCCCGATGACCGCAGTGCCTGAAATCGCGCCAGACGCCGGCGTGATCTCCGCCTTGGCCCGATCGAGTTCCTGCAGCGCCCTGCGGCCGTATTCGACCAGCGTGCGGCCGGCGTCAGTCAGGACCATGCCATGGCGCTCGCGCTCGAACAGTTCGACGCCCAGTTCCTCCTCGAGCAGGCGCACGTGCCGGGAAACCGCCGGCTGCACGATGCGCAGGAGCTCGGCCGCCTTGGTGGCGCTGCCGGTCTCGGCGATGGCTAACAGGGCTCGAAGCTGCTTGATGTCCATATCTGTAAAGGCCCTTGGCCGGCATTCAACTTCGTGATCGCAGACATCAATTAATTGTATTTCATACTTCCAGCTAGTCAACTCTATGATAGCAAACGTTGTCCCTCCGCTTTCCCCTTTCTTAACTTGCGCACTATGACGACAAACAACTCAGAGCCTCTTGCCTGGCAAGAGGACATCTTCCAGGTCCTTAAACAGAACGGCGTCCGCCAGGTGGCCTACGTGCCCGACGCCGGCCACTCGCATGTCATCCGACGCGCCAAGGCCGACCCCGAAATCCGCGACGTGGTGCTGACCACGGAAGAGGAAGGCGTGGGCGTCGTCAGCGGCGCCTGGCTGGGCGGGGATCGCGCGGTGCTGCTGATGCAGAGCAGCGGCGTCGGCAACTGCGTGAACATGTTCTCGCTGCTGGAGAGCTGCAAGTTCCCGTTCTTCACCCTGGTGACCATGCGCGGCGAGTACGCCGAGTTCAATCCCTGGCAGAACCCCATGGGCCTGGCCACCCAGCGCGCGCTGGAGCTGATGGGCATCACGGTCTATCGCGTGAATTCGCCGGAAGAGGCCGCCGAGCTGGTCGACGCCGGCCTGGTTTCCGCCTTCGACGCTGGCAACCGCGTTGCCGTTCTCCTGTCCCAGAGCCTTATCGGCCGCAAAAAGTGGATGCGCTGATCCTATGACTACCTCTACCTCCAAGCCTGGCATCGACCGCCGCAAGTTCGTTGCCGAACTGCTGAAGCAATTTCCTGACGCGCTCGTAGTCTCGGGCCTCGGTTCGCCTTCGTACGACGTGTTCGCCGCTGGCGACCGTCCCGGCAACTTCTACCTGTGGGGCGCGATGGGCGGTTCCACCTCGCTGGCTCTCGGGCTTGCCATCGCACAACCCGAGAAGACCGTGATCGCCATCACCGGCGACGGCGAGCAGCTGATGGGCATCGGCAGCCTGGCAACGGCGGCGGCGCAACAGCAGAAAAACCTGAACATCGTGATTCTCGACAACGGCCACTTCGGTGAGACTGGCATGCAGCAAAGCCACACCAGCCTGGGTACCAACCTGGCCCAGGTGGCGAAGGCGGTCGGCGTGCCGACGACGCTCGAGATTTCCGATATCGAGGAGCTGGGCAATTTGGCGCAAGCCATCAGGAAGGCCGAGGGCATGACCGTGGCGCAGGTCTATATCTCGACCGACGAGCCGCAACGGGCCTTGCCTCCGCGCGATGGCACCTTTGTCAAGAACCGCTTCCGCGAGCATCTCGGCTTCGCACCGTTCTGATCTGCCAACACCAACACGGACAGCATCGCGCCATGAAGCAGTATCAAATGTTCATCGACGGCACCTTCGTCAATGCGAGCGACGGTCGCTGGTTTGAAACCCAGAATCCCTTTACCGGCAAGACCTGGGCCGAAGTGGCCCGCGGCACCGCAGCAGATATCGATCGCGCCGTGCAGGCGGCCGATCAGGCGTTCCGCTCGGGGCCGTGGTCGGAGATGACGGCGACGCAGCGTGGCGCCTTGCTGCGCAAGCTCGGCGACCTGATCGCCCGGGACGCGGAGCGGCTGGCCGAGTTCGAAGTGCAGGACAACGGCAAGCTGCTGGCGGAGATGGGCGCCCAGCTCAAGTACCTGCCGCAGTGGTTCTATTACTTCGGCGGGCTGGCCGACAAGATCGAAGGCACGGTCATTCCGCTCGACAAGAAGGGCTATTTCAACTACACGCGGCGCGAGCGGCTGGGCGTGGTGGCGGCCATCACGCCGTGGAACTCACCGCTGATGCTGCTGGCGTGGAAGATCGCGCCGGCTCTCGCGGCGGGATGTACCGTGGTGGTGAAGCCGTCGGAGTTCACTTCGGTGTCTGCGCTCGAGCTTGCGCTGCTGTTCGAGGAAGCCGGCTTTCCCGCGGGCGTCTTCAACGTCGTGACCGGGTTTGGCGTCGAGGTGGGCTCGCCGCTGGTGACGCATCCGCTGGTCAAGAAGGTGACCTTCACCGGATCGGACGCCACCGGACGCGTGATCAACCAGCAGTGTGCGGCGCAGTTCAAGCACGTGAGCCTGGAGCTCGGCGGCAAGTCGCCGAACATCGTCTTCAACGATGCCAACCTGGATGACGCCGTCAACGGCGCCGTCTCCGGCATCTTCGCCGCCAGCGGCCAGACCTGTATCGCCGGTTCGCGGCTGCTGCTGCAGGAAGACATTCACGATATCTTTGTCGAGAAGCTGCTGGCGCTGGCCAGCACGGCAAAGCTCGGCAACCCGATGAATGCCTCCACGCAGGTGGGGCCCATCACCACGCCCGCGCAATACGAAAAGGTGCTGTCGTATATCCAGATCGCGCAGGACGAAGGGGCGGAGCTGCTGCTCGGCGGCAAGCCGGCGTCCTGCGGCGACGGATGGTTTGTCGAGCCGACCATCTTTGCCAGGGTCTCGCCGAAGATGCGCATCGCGCAGGAGGAGGTGTTCGGGCCGGTGCTGTCCATCCTGAAGTTCAGGGACGAAGCCGACGCCATCGCGATTGCCAATGACAGTTGTTATGGGCTTGGAGCGGGGGTCTGGACATCCGACATCGGTCGTGCCTTCCGCATGTCGGAGAAGATCCAGGCGGGCACGGTCTGGGTCAATACCTATCGCGCGGTCAGCTTTATGTCGCCGTTCGGCGGGTACAAGGACTCGGGCCTCGGCCGTGAAAACGGCATCGCTGCCATCGAGTCGTACCTGCAGACCAAGAGTGTGTGGATCAATACGGGAGCGGCTACGGGTAATCCGTTCATGATCCGCTGATTGTGTTTTACCGAAGCCTGTGGCGGGGGCCGCTTGTTTTCTCCCCTCTCCCATTTATGGGAGAGGGGGGGGAACGCGTTATGACAGTGCGTTGTCAGGGCTCCCGCCCGCTGCCTGTGCCACCTCGATCAGTTCGTCGATCAGCGCCTTCGCGCAGCCGGGCAGGCCTTCCAGTTCCCGCACGATCACCGCACGCTCCCGCAGCGCCCACGGTTCGTGCAACTCGATGATCTCGATCTTCATCGTCTGCCGGTGGCGCAACGCGGCCGATAACGGCACCACGCCAATGCCGACGCCAGCCTCGATCATCCGGCACATGGCTTCAAAGCTGCGGATCTGGATGCGGATCTGCAGCTTGCGCCGCTGGTCGCGGACCAGCTCGGTAAGAAAGGCGTGCAGGGTGCTGCCTTCATGCAGGCTGACATGCTCATAGTCGAGCGTGTCTTCAAAAGCGAGGTTCGGCTTCTGCGTCAGCGGATGGCCGAGCGGTGTGGCCAGAACCAGCTTGTCCGTACTGAAATGGATGACCTCCAGCCCTTCCGAGTTCAGCGGTCCGGAGATGATGCCAAGGTCCGCGCTGCCGTCCAGCACGCCGCGGATGATGTCCCGCGTCAGGCGTTCCTGCAGGTCGACGGTGACGGCGGGGCGCTCTGACATAAAGCGCGCCAGCACCTCTGGCATGAACTCCGTCACGGCGGTGGTGTTCGCAAAGATGCGGATATGACCGACCGAGTCCTTGGCGTATTCCTCGAACTCGCTTTTGACATGCTCGAACTGGCGCTCGATCACCCGGGTATGCCGCAGCAGGCGCTCGCCGGCCGGGGTCAGGGCCAGGCCCTTGCTCTCGCGATAGAAGAGGCGGGTGCCTAGCTGGTCCTCCAGCGCCTTGAGCCGCGCGCTGGCTGCGGCGGGCGACAGAAATGCCTTGCGCGCCCCGCGCGACAGGTTTTCCTCCTCGGCGATGCGTGCAAACAGCCTCAGGTCGGCAAAGTCGAAATGCATATGTGCTCCTTCTGCTGAACTTTACCAAGGCGTCAAATTTGTCGCAAACCGGCAGGTCTTCGGTGTTTTCGGCGCAGACGAACGGCTGCTTCGAGAAAACGAGATTTACCCAAGCCAGCGTCGCTGCGAGACTTGCTCAGAGGCGAATTGCATCGCCAACTGAATCTCAGTCGTTCGTTGCCGCCAAGGCAGTTCGAACGCAATCCTCCCCCCCCGAAAAGGCTGCTATGCGTCCCCTCGATGGCATTACCGTGGTTTCCCTGGAGCATGCAATCGCTGCGCCATTCTGCACCCGCCAGCTCGCGGACCTGGGCGCGCGCGTGATCAAGATCGAGCGGCCCAAGGTCGGCGACTTTGCCCGCGGCTATGACGAAAGAGTGGACGGCATGTCCTCGCACTTTGCCTGGACCAACCGTTCGAAGGAAAGCCTGGCGCTGGACCTGAAGCACCACGAGGCCCCCGCCATCCTGCAGAAGATCCTGGACAAGGCGGACGTGCTGGTGCAGAACCTGGCGCCGGGCGCCGCCGACCGGCTTGGGCTGTCATATGAAGCGCTGTCCCAGCGCTATCCCGGCATCGTTGTCTGCGACATCTCTGGCTATGGCAACGACGGCCCGTATCGGGACAAGAAGGCCTACGACCTGCTGATCCAGGCGGAGTCCGGCTTCGTCTCGATCACGGGCACCCCGGAAAGCCCATCCAAGGCAGGCTGCTCGATCGCGGATATCGCCGCCGGCATGTACGCCTACACCAATATCCTGGCGGCGCTGCTGCAGCGCGGCAAGACGGGCAAGGGTGCCCATATCGATGTCTCGATGCTGGAAAGCATGGTTGAGTGGATGAGCTATCCGCTCTACTACGCCTTCGACGGCGCCACGCCGCCGCCGCGCGCGGGCGCCTCGCACGCGACCATCTTCCCCTATGGCCCGTTCACAGCAGGCGATGGCAAGACCATCATTCTCGGCCTGCAGAATGAGCGCGAGTGGGAGGCCTTCTGCCGGGTTGTGCTGGAACGGCCGGAGCTGACGAGCGACGAGCGCTTCGTCACCAACTCCCTGCGCGCCAGGAGCCGCGTCGAGTTGACGCAGATCATCACCGACGCCTTCGCCGCGCTGGACATCGACCAGGTGGTCGAGCGGCTGGAGCGTGCCCAGATCGCTAACGCCCGCATGAACGATATGCGCGAGGTCTGGAACCACCCGCAACTCAAGGCACGCGAGCGCTGGACATCGGTCCGCTCTCCCGTGGGCGTGATCCCGGCATTGCTGCCGCCCGGCATGCCGAATGCGTTCGAGCCGCGCATGGACGCCATCCCGGCGCTGGGTGAGCACAGCGAGCACATCCTGCGCGAGCTCGGCTACACCGGCGACGACGTGTCGCGGCTGCGCACGGAAGGCGCCATCTGACCTCATTCCGGAAGGGTACGTGCTTTCCGTCCAAGCGAATGGCTCGTTCCGAACTTTCGAATTGGAAGCTGCGGCGGCAGCGTGCATAGTGGAAGCCAGGCAATCAAGACTAGAGAGATGTGATGGACGTTGTGAAGCTGACGGAATGGATTGGCAGGACGGCGGAAAGCCAGGACGAGATCACGGCATATCCCGTCAAGGCGCTCGCAGCGACCCTGGACTACGATCAGCGGGCACCCGTTCGCGGCGATGCCATTGCGCCGCTCTGGCACTGGCTCTATTTCCTGCCGCTGCACCGGCAATCCGAGATTGGTGCCGATGGCCATGCCAGCCGCGGCGGCTTCCTGCCGCCGGTGCCGCTGCCGCGCCGCATGTGGGCCGGCGGCCGCCTGTGGTTCCACCAGCCGCTGCGCATCGGCGATGCCGCCTCGAAGGTGTCGCGCATCCTCGATGTCAGCGCCAAGAGCGGACGTAGCGGATCGCTCGCCTTTGTGACGGTCGAGCACAAGTACTACGGCGGCAATGGACTGGCGGTTACCGAAGAGCACGACATCGTCTACCGCGAGAGCGCATCGCCGAACGCGCCCGCACCGGAAGCGGTGCGGGCGCCGACGGGCGAAGAATGGGTGCACGAGGTGGCGACCGATCCCGTCCTGCTGTTCCGCTTCTCCGCGCTGACCTTCAACGGCCATCGCATCCATTACGACAAGCAGTACGTGACCGCGATCGAGCACTATCCGGACCTGATCGTCCACGGCCCGCTGCTGGCACTGCTGATGCTGGAACTGGTGCGCACGAACCTGCCGGACGCAGTGGTCAAGACCTTCTCGTTCCGGGGCGTGCGGCCGACCTTCGTGCCCCAGCGCATTTTCGTCTGCGGCAAGCGCAGCGAGGACGGCAAGACCGTCGAGCTGTGGGTCCGCCATGAAGATGGCGCCCTCGCGATGAGCGCGACCGCTGAACTGAACTGAACTAACCCCAAAGTTGCTGGAGACCAGGCTGTGCAGAACAGAATCGATGAATACCAGGAAATCCGTGAGGCCGTGCGCGATCTGTGCGGCCAGTTCTCATCGGAATACTTCCGAAAGGTTGACGAAGTACGGGGCTATCCCGAGGAATTCGTTAGCGCGCTGACCCAGGCCGGCTGGCTGGCCGCGCTGATCCCGGAGGAGTACGGCGGCTCGGGCCTGGGCCTGACCCAGGCGTCCGTCATCATGGAGGAAATCAACCGTGCCGGCGGCAATTCGGGCGCCTGCCACGGCCAGATGTACAACATGGGCACGCTACTGCGCCATGGCTCGGCCGAGCAGAAGAAGCTGTACCTGCCCAAGATCGCCAGCGGCGAACTGCGCCTGCAATCGATGGCCGTGACCGAGCCGACCACGGGCACCGACACGACCAAGATCAAGACTACCGCCGCGCGCAAGGGCGACAAGTATGTCGTCAACGGCCAGAAGGTGTGGATCTCGCGCGTCCAGCATTCGGACCTGATGATCCTGCTGGCCCGCACCACGCCGCTTGCCGAGTGCAAGAAGAAGTCGGAAGGCATGTCGATCTTCCTGGTCGATCTGCGCGAGGCCATCGGCAAGGGCCTGACGGTCCAGCCCATCATCAACATGGTCAACCATGAGACCAATGAGCTGTTCTTCGACAACCTGGAAATCCCGGCGGAGAACCTGATCGGCGAGGAGGGCAAGGGTTTCAAGTACATCCTCGACGGCCTCAACGCCGAGCGCACGCTGATTGCCGCCGAATGCATCGGCGACGGCTACTGGTTTATCGACAAGGTGACCAAGTACGTCAACGAGCGCGTCGTCTTCGGCCGGCCGATTGGCCAGAACCAGGGCGTGCAGTTTCCTATTGCCAGGGCCTTCGTCAACGTGGAAGCGGCCAACCTGATGCGGTTCAAGGCGGCGAAGCTGTTCGACGCGCACCAGCCCTGCGGCGCCGAAGCCAATATGGCGAAGCTGCTGGCCGCGGACGCGTCGTGGGAAGCGGCTAACGCCTGCCTGCAGTATCACGGCGGCTTTGGCTTCGCGGCGGAGTACGACGTCGAGCGCAAGTTCCGCGAGACCCGGCTCTACCAGGTGGCGCCGATTTCGACCAACCTGATTCTTTCCTACGTCGGCGAGCACATCCTGGGGATGCCGCGGTCGTTCTGAGGTTTTGCTTCCGTGGTCTCCTGGACCTTGCGACCCGCCTTCGAGCGGGTCGTTTTTTCTTCCGCGGTCTCCCAGTCGTCAGAGATCCAGCACCAGCTCTGCGCCTTGCGCCCGGGAAACACAGATCAGGATGGACCGGTTCGCGGCCCGCTCGTCCTCGCTCAGTACATAGTCGCGATGGTCCGCGGCGCCGGCAAGGAGCGGAACTTCGCAACTCCGGCACAGGCCTTCGCGACACGCTGAGGGCAGGCACAGGCCATTCGCTTCCAGCACGGACAGGATGCTGTCACCGGCGGGGATGGTGAAACGCCCGCCATGCCGCAGCAAGCTGACTTCGAACGCGCGGTCTGGCTTGTCGCTCCGGTCGGCATCGGCGCCGAAGCGTTCGAAGTGTACGGCGCCGGACTCGATCCCGGCCGCCCGGCCACAATCCGACACGGCGTTCATCATCGGTCCCGGGCCGCAACAGTACACGTGCCAGCCGGCAGGCATCTCACGCAGCGCAGCGCCCAGGTCGACCCGTTCGCCGCGATGCTCGTCATCGGCATGCACGACAACGCGATCGGCATGGGACGCAAGCCGATCGAGGTAGGCGGCGCCGCCGCGCGAGCGTACGCAGTACAACAGGCGCCACTCGCGTCCATGCTCGACGCACCAGCGGATCATGCTGAGGATCGGTGTGATGCCGATACCGCCGGCAATAAACAGATGCCCTGGCGCGGACGTTTCCAGGCGAAACAACGATCGCGGCGTGCCGACCTGCAGGCGATCGCCCACTCGCAGTTGCTCATGTGCATAGCGCGATCCGCCGCGGGATGCCGGCGCCAGGCCGATGCCAAGGCAATAGCGTCCGATATCGGCAGCCGAACTGGCAATCGAGTACTGCCTCGTCAGGCCGTTGGGAAGCGCCACGTCAACGTGTGCGCCGGGATCAAAGCCTGGCAGCGCTGCACGCGACGGGCAGCGCAACTCAACGCCCAGCACGCCCTCCGCTTCCGTGCGCAATCCGGTGACAACCAGTTCCATCACGTCATGCCTCCTTTAGTTGCCGCACCCGCCCACGCTGGGCGGCTTCTTCTTCCAGCCGGCGCGCGACCACCCAGCGGAACTGGGACAGGGCCGCGTCGATGGAGAACGGTATCATCTTGAAGTCGGGCGCGAGTGCCAGCGAGCGCTGCTGCGCGGTGATGATGTCGCGGTCCTCGTCGAACGCGGCCACTACGGCCTGGTGGATGGACCGGGTGACCTCCGGCTGGTCGATCGCGAAGTTATGCGGATGGGCAAAGAAGTAGTGCGTGGAGTTCTCGGTTTCCGGCGTCAGTGCCTGGCAGCCGCGAAATTCCGCGGCGTCGATGCGCCTGCCTTCCTGTGCCCCGGTCCCGGTCGGCGCCATGCCGGAGTCCATCAGCAGGATTGCCGGCAGCGTGAAGTTGTAGATGTTCCAGCGGTCGACCTTTCCCGGCCAGTCCTTGACCTGCTTCGCAAATGGCGGGGCCTCGGTATCGATGGTCCAGCGGGTAATGCGCACGCCATCTTCGAGACGCTCGACCGTCGGCTGCACGCCCGCGTAGTCCTCGCTGCCCCCAAGCGTGGTGGGATGCACGAACGGCAAGTGCGAGAAGTCCAGCAGGTTGTCTGCGATCAACAGGTAGTTGACGTCGTAGTGGATGTAGCCATCGAGGCTGCGCCACGCCGGGTCGTCCAACCAGTGGGTGTCAGGGATCAGCGCCGGATCAGCCGCTTCCGCGTCACCCATCCAGATCCAGATCCAGCTATTGCGCTCGACCACGGGGAAGGTCCGCACGCGCGCTTGCGGCGGGATCCGCTGCTGCGCCGGCGCTTCGATGCATTGGCCGGTTGGATCGAACTTGAGCCCGTGGTACATGCAGCGCACGCAGTCGCCTTCGCGCCGACCCACCGACAGCGGCGCACCGCGGTGGCAGCAGCGGTCTTCTATCGCCACCAGCGTTCCGTCTTCGGCCCGATACATCAGCACCGGGATGCCGATGATGGTCCGGCTGAACAAGTCGCTGGCCCCGACTTCCTTGTCCCAGCCCGCCACATACCAGGTGTTCCTGACAAACATCCTCTGTCTCCTGTATCGATTTTCGGCCTCTCTGGGGCCGCCTTGACAGGAGATTAGGCAGGGGCTCACTATGCGTCAATCGCATGCATAACATAGTAAGGATGTACGCCGTGCATAACGCTCCGTTCGACTACAACCTGCTTGCCGTGTTCGACGCCATGCTCCGCGAGCGCAATGTGACGCGTGCGGCCGAGCAGCTAGGCCTGACGCAAAGCGCGATGAGCCATGCGCTGAACCGGCTGCGCAGCTATTTCGATGACCCGCTGTTTGTCAAGACCGCGCACGGGATGACGCCGACGACCAAGGCCGAGGGCCTGGCCGGGCCGATCCTCGACGTCATGACGACCATGCAGACGCGCGTGCTGCCGCAGTCGAGCTTCGACCCGGCGACCATGCAGCGCACGTTCACGCTATGCATGACGGACATGGGCGAGCTTGTATTCCTCCCGCCGCTGATGCAGCGCCTGCGCGCCATCGCGCCGCGCTGCTCGCTGCGCACCTTGCAGGTACCGATGCCGCAGATCGAGGCGCTGCTCGCCTCGGGCGAGGCGGATCTGGTGCTCGGCTCAGTGCGTACCGCACCCGAGGCGTTGTTCCAGCAGCAGCTGTTCATGCATGGATTCGTGACCATCGTCAGCAGCCGCAACAAGACGGTTGGCGACACGCTGACTGTCGAGCAGTTTGAGACCATGCCGCACATTGCGGTCAGCCTGGCGGGGCGCTCGAGCCCGGCCTATGACGCCGCATTTGAGAGCCACGGACTGAAGCGGCGCGTCTATGTCTACACACCCCACTTCCTGAGCGTGCCGCTGCTGATGGACCGGGAGCCGGACCTGATCGCCACCGTGCCCGAGGAGCTCGCCAACGTCTTCAGCCGATATGGCGTGGTGCGCGTGGTGAAACCGCCGGTTGCCTTGCCACCGTTCGCGTTGAGCCAGTACTGGCACCCGCGCTTTCACCACGATCCCGCGATCGTCTGGTTGCGGCAGCTCGTCAAGCAGACCTTCGATCAGTATCCGGCGATCCCCGCATTGCCAGCAGATGACGCCTCGCTGAGGCCACGCAAGGATGCCGGGCGCAAGCCTGCAAAGAGCACTAACCGATAGCCGCCAGCACGCTCAGTTTTCCTGCCACGGCATCTCCTTCCACAGTTTCTGGAAGCCCGCCTCGCCGCGCTCCAGCTCCGCGCTGTAGGCCGCTGGCGCGAGGTAGCGCAGCGGCGCATACATCGCCTCGGCCTGCTGGCGGAACTGCGGATCGGCGACCACACGCGCCATGGCATCCACCAGCTTCTTCCTTACCGGCTCAGGCAGGCCCTTGGGCGCCGCCAGGCCGCGCAGCGAAGCCAGCTCGATGTCGAAGCCCTGTTCGCGGAAGGTGGGCACGTTCGGGGCCAGTGCTGCCCGTGTTGCGCCCATCTGGCCGATGAACTTGATCGGCGAGCCGCCTTTCTGGTACTGCAGCGCTTCGCCCACGTTGATGGCTCCGATGGTGAGCTGCTGCCCGACCAGCGCCGCGCGGACGTCGCCTGCGCCCTTGTAGCCGACATGGGTTAGCTTGACGCCCGCGGCCTTCTCGAACAGCAGCATGGCAAGGTGGTCGTCCGAGCCGACGCCGGTGGTGCCGACTGACACCTCTCCCGGATGCGCCTTGGCATGGCGCACCAGCGCGGCCAGCGAGTCAATGCGATTGCCGTTGTGTACCGTGAAGCCGCCCGGATCGTCGACCAGGTTGCCGATCAGGTCGAAGCTGCGCCAGGTGAAGGTGGTCTTGCGCTCGATGGGAATGGTTAGCAGGTTCGGCGTATTGATAAAGCCGATGGTGTAGCCGTCCGGCGCGGACCGTGCCAGTTCAGCGAAGCCGATGGCGCCGCCCGCGCCGGGCTTGTTCTGTACCACCACCGTGGCGCCGCCGAGTTGCTTCTCGAGGTGGCGGGCCAGCAGGCGTGCCACCAGGTCCGTCCCGCCCCCGGGACCGTAGGCCACGATCATCTGGATAGGGCGGTTGGGATAGGGCGCCTCTGCCCTGGCGCCGGCCGTGGCGGCGAGGCCGCACGCCAGTGCGAGCGCGCCGACCAGGCGAAGGGGAAAGCGCCGGCGCCATTGGTCTTGGGTCGGGTGCATGGTTGGTGTCTCCTCGCCGGTCTGGTATGCCAGCGTGTTATGTGTAAAGAATAGTCCGCGGAATTGCGGGCTAAGGTGTGACCGATGACACGGCGGCAGCCTGCAACGCTGCCGCGATGCGCTGTTGCGCACGCGGCCAGACTTCGGGGTTGACCAGCCGCTCGGGCCGCTCGCCACTGGCCAGCAGCGTGACGATTTGAGTGGCGGCCAGTTCGGCGTTCCTGCGTCGTGCCTCGTGAGTAACGCCAGCGGTGTGGAAGGTGGCGACGACGTTGTCCAGCGCGAGCAAGGGGTGGGAGCGTGGTGGCGGCTCCTGTTCCCACACGTCCAGACCGGCGCCGGCAAGATGGCCGCTGGCCAGCGCCGCATGCAGCGCGCCCTCATCGTGGATGCCGCCGCGCGCGGTGCTGACGAAGATGCTGCCCGGCCGCATCGCGGCAAAGGCGGCGCCATCCATCATGCGCAGCGTGGTGGCGTCGCGCGGGCAATGCAGCGAGACCACGTCGGCACTGCGCAGCAATTCCTCGAGCGACACCGCCTGTGCGCCGCGCGCGGCCAGCTCCGCTGCATCCAGCGCCGGGTCGCACCCGATCACGCGCATGCCGAAGGCGCGGCCGAGTGCGGCGACGCGGCGGCCGGCGTGGCCCACGCCGACCAGGCCGAGCGTGCGGCCGCGCAGTTCGTGGCCCATCAGGTCCTCACGGCTCTCGCAGTTGTGCGCGCGCAGGCTGCGGTCGGATTCGGCGATGCGGCGCAGTACCGCGAGCATCAGGCCCAGCGTCATCTCCGCCACCGAGTCGGCGTTGCCGCCGGCTTGGTTGAGCACCGCGACGCCGGCCTCGGTGCAGGCATCGATGTCGATGGTGTCGCAGCCGGAGCCGCTGGACGACACCGCCAGCAGGTTCGGGCAGCGCGCCAGCAGCGCGGCGTCGGCGAACCAGCGGCGCGGGATCTCGTCCTTGGCGGCCGAGATCTGGTAGACATGAGCGCCGGACAGCCGGTCCCAGGCGGCCGCGTCGGCGCCTTCGCGGGCGCAGGTATGCAGCGTCAGGCCTGGCGTGGCCGTAATGATGCGGTCAAAGGCCGCGTCCAGCCAGTGGTCGAAACGGACCACCGTGCCGGCGGCAGGCATCGGCAGGACGGGCGCGTTCATACGGCCACCCCCTTTTCGCGCAGCGTGCGCTCGACCCAGCTCCGATCGGCGCGACCTTGCGCGATCGACTCGAGCACCGCTGCTTCGGTGCGTTGTACGTTCTCCACGCGCGCGGCGATTTCCTCGGCATCCTCGGCCGCAACGACCAGCAGGCCGTCGCCGTCGCCCAGCACCAGGTCACCGGGGCGCACCACCATGCCGTCGATGCAGACGGGTACATGCAATTCGCCGGGACCGTCCTTGTAAGGACCGCGGTGCGAGACCCCGCGCGCATAGACGGGCAACGTCTCCTTGCCGATCGTATCGCTGTCGCGGATCAGGCCGTCGATGACGAAGCCCGCTGCGCCGCGCGCGATCGCCAGCGCCAGCATGATCTCGCCGATGATGGCATTGGGACCGGCGCCGCCGGCATCGACGACGATCACATCGCCGGGTCCGCAGAGGTCGAGGGCCTTGTGCACCATCAGGTTGTCGCCCGGGCGCGTGCGCACGGTGAGGGCGCGGCCGGCCATGACGCCATCGCGCCGGTGATGGGGCCGCAGCCGCGTGGTGCCGACGGTGCGGCTCATTGCGTCGCTGACATTGGCCACCGGGAAGCTGCCGTAGCGTTCCAGCAGCGCGTTGCTGACGGTCGGCGCCGGCTTGGGGTGGATGCGGAAGCCGTGAAGCGTGCTCATCGATAAGTCTCCGGGTGAGGGGGCATGTGGGGTAGTGAAGCGGCAGGACGGATGCAGGCAGGGCCGATGTCTGCCAGCCGGGGCAGGCCGAGCATCGCCATATCGCGCGAGATCTCGGCCTGCAACAAGTCGATGGCGTGCGCCACGCCGGGGGTGGACCCGACCGTCGCCGCATAGGCGAACGGCCGTCCGACAAAGACGCAACGCGCGCCGAGCGCGAGCGCCTTGATCACGTCGGTGCCGCGGCGTACGCCGCTGTCGAGTATCACCGGCAGATCGGGCACGGCGTGAACGATCTCGGGCAGGACGCGCAGCGGCGCGATGGCGCCGTCCAGTTGCCGGCCGCCATGGTTCGAGACGATGATCCCGTCCACGCCGTGGCGGCGCGCCAGCAGCGCGTCTTCCGCGGTCAGGATGCCCTTGACCACCAGCGTGCCTTTCCAGCGCCGGCGGATGCCTTCGAGGTGCGTCCAGGTGAAATGTGCGCGGTCGGAGAAGTCGCGCAGCACGCGCGACGACAGGATGGGCGCGCCGCGGTGCGCATAGGCGTTCTCGAAATGCGGCATGCCGTGCCGCAGCAGCGTGCGCGCAAAGGTGCCGAGCAGCCAGCGCGGGTGGGTGATGCCTTGCCATGCCAGGCTTGCGCTCGGGCGCAGCGGCGTCGAGAAGCCAGCGCGCACGTTGTTCTCGCGATTGCCCGCAACGGGCGTATCGACGGTGATCACCAGCGTCCCGACGCCTGCCGCCTCGACGCGCGACAACAGCCCGTCGATCTGCGCCATGTCGCCGGGCAGGTAGGCCTGGAACCAGGTGCCGGGCGCGGCTGCCATCACTTCTTCCAGCCGGATCAGCGATGAACCGCTCATGATCGCCGGCACCCCGGCCTGCTGCGCGGCCTGCGCCAGCACGATATCGCCGCGGTAAGCGAACAGCGCGGCAATACCCATGGGCGCAATGCCGAACGGGGCGGCATAGCGCCGGCCGAACAGCTCGAAGCCGAGTTCGCGCGTGGCCACGCCGGCAAGCACGCGCGGCCGCAGCGCGATCTTGGCGAAGGCGCGGCGGTTCTCCGCCAGCGAGACGCTGTCCTCCACCGCACCGCTGACATAGGCGTACAGCGGCCGGGGCAGGCGGCGGCGGGCGAGCGGTTCAAGGTCGTTTAGCGAAAGCACTTGCCTGCGCAAGGTGCCTGCGCCGCTTGCGGTCGCGGTCGTCACGCGCGGCGCGGAAGCGGTGCTGACGGCATTTGTGGCGCGGTCAGCGGCGTTGTCTGCAGCAGGGGCATGAAGAGCTGACATGATCGATATAGGGGGGCAGGGCGACGACGAGGCTTCAATCTAGCAACCGCAAGGAATCGATAAAAGCGAAAAATAACGAAGCTATAATTTCGCTTTTAGGAAACTGATAATCGCCGCCCGCGGCGCGGATTCCATGACCCTCAAGCAACTCGAAGCCTTCTACTGGGCCGCGACCTGCCTCAACTTCTCGGTAGCCGCCGAGCGCTGCCACCTGTCCGTGTCTTCGCTGTCCAAAAGGGTGGCCGAGCTCGAAACCTCCCTCGGCGTGCAGCTGTTCGACCGAAGCGGCCGCCGCGCCGAGCTGACGGCGCAGGGCGAGCAGATGCTGCCGCGTATCCGCGAACTGCTGCGGGTTGCCGCCGAGTTGCAGCAGTCAGCGGGGCAGAGCCGTGGCCTGCAAGGCCGTTGCCGCGTGGGCCTGGGCGAACTGAGCGGCCTGACCTGGCTGCCCCGGCTGGTACGGCAGACGGCCATCCGGCACCCCGAGCTTCAGCTCGAGCCTTACGTCGATATCGGTCAAGTGCTGGAGCAGCGCCTGGAAGATGGCGAACTCGACCTCGCGGTGATCGCCGGGCCGTCTTCGCGCAGCAGCCTTGCGTCGGAACGGATCGCACAGGTCGATTTTGTCTGGGTCGCGAGCGAGTCTTTTATCGACCAGACCGGCACCGACGATCCGCGGCGGCTGATGGCGGAGCAATTGCTGCTGTCCCTGCCGGTCGGCGCGGGCGGCACCCGGGTACTCGACCAGTGGCTGGCCACCCGTGGCATGGCGGTCAACCGTCGCCTGGTGTGCAACAGCTGGGGCGCCGTGGTCGGCATGGTGGCGGAGGGGCTGGGTTTCGCCTTCATGCCAAAGCAGTGGGCCGAAGCGCTGGAAGCGCGCGGGGTGTTGCAGATCCTGAAGAAGGGCGGCGCGCTGGAACCGCTGCACTATGTCGTGCAATGGCGTCGCGACGACGCGCGCGTGCTGATCACGGAGATGCGCGATGTCATCAAGGACGTAATCGAATTCCAGGCGCCGCGTTGCCTGGTGTAGACCGCGTCTCGCAGGGTAGATTTGGCCCAAGGTGTGCAGATTTCGCACGCGGCAGTACAACCGTCGCCTCTATGAGTGGCGGTGGCGCGCCTGTTGCACGCCTGGAACGACATTTGCGAGGGATTTTTTAACCCGCCGGCAGATGGCGGGCCCTGAACAGTGCCGCGGACATTGCATCTGCCATGGCCCGTGCCGGATGACCGCGGCTGCCATGGAGACGACCATGCCAAGGGCATCGAGCATTGCCCAAGCCAGGGCAGACAAGAGAGCAGGCAAGTCGCCGACCACCCAGGCCGGCCATTTCGTTCACGACGAGATCGAAGCCGTGCGAAAAGGTAAGCACGGCGTGCGCTCGGCCAAGCAGGCCATAGCGATCGGTTTGTCGGAGGCACGCCGCGCTGGCGTCGTTGTGCCGCCGAAGAAGGGTGCGACCAAGGCGGAAACCAAGGCTGCTGCCGCCAAGGCCGCACCGCGACGGGCGAGTTCAGAAAGCACGGCCAAGCGGTCCCAGGCTGCGCTCAAGGCACTCAAGCGCGAGAGCACCGCCGGTGCTTCTCCCAAGGCGCTGTCTGCCCAGGCCAAGAGCGCAGCAAGCAAGCGCACGGCGACCGATCGCTCGGCTGCCGCGAAGAAGGCCGCCAGCACCAAGGGAGCTGCCGGTCGCTCCGAAGCGGCCCGCAAGGCCGCTCGCACGCGTGCGGCAAGGAAGGAGTCAGCCCGTTAGCGAACCAGCGTACCGCTGTCGGCAAGCTGCGCGCCTGGCACGCCGCGCTCTCCGGCGTTCACCGCACTGAACCGACACGGAGGTAAGCAACCCACTCTCTCGCCGGCTTCGACGGTGCGGTCGACGAGCGCGCAGGTCTCTTCCATCAGGGGGGGCTGGCGTAGAATCTGTCGGTGCGCCCTCGGAGCCCGGAACGCCGGGGACACCGGCTTCGATCATGGCGCGTTTGGCGCTGACCTTGTCGCCCATGCGCCGGATCGAAGCCGCGGTAGGCCCGATGCATACCAACCCGTCCCTTCCAACGGTTTCGGCAAAATCCGCGCTCTCGGACAAGAGCCCATACCCGGGATGCGATAGTCTTTCACGTCGTGTGTCCGAGCCTTCCCCCCACGGAATCAACTTCTCCGCCCCCCCTGAATTGAGAGCCATAGATGCGATCGCCCCGCAAGCTGTTTCACATGGCCGCCCTGCTGGCCTCACTTGCCGTCGTCGGCCAGACGCGCGCGGCGCCCTACCCGGATCATCCTGTCGAACTCGTGGTCCCGAGCGCGGCGGGCGGTGGTACCGACACGGTTGCGCGGGCTTTCAGCGAAGCCATGCGAAAGTATCTGCCGCAGCCGCTGACTGTGGTGAACAAGCCAGGGGCCAGCGGTGCCATCGGCATGACGGATGTGGCCCGCGCCAAGCCGGATGGCTACAAGCTCGGCATCATCATCGCCGAAGCCGTGATCGTCCCGCATCTCGGGCCGACCACCCTCGACGCCGCCGAGCTGGTGCCGATCGCGCGCCTGAATGCCGATCCGTCCGCGATCACGGTCAAGGCCGACTCGCGCTGGAACACCATCGAGGCGTTCCTGGAATTCGCCAAGTCGCACCCGGGGGAGGTGCAGGTGGGGAATTCCGGCCCGGGCTCGATCTGGCACCTGGCGGCGACGGCGCTGGAGGACAAGGCGCACGTCAGGTTCACTCATGTGCCGTTCTCCGGTGCGGCGCCGGCCCTGGTGGCGTTGATGGGCGGGCATATCGACGCGGTGGCCGTCAGTCCCGCCGAGGTATCGGCCTATGTGGCCGCAGGCAAAGTGAAGACGCTCGCGGTGATGGCGGAGCAGCGTGTCAGGGGTTTCGAGAGCGTTCCGACGCTGCGTGAGCGTGGTATCGACCTTTCGATCGGCACATGGCGCGGGCTGGCCGCGCCCAAAGGCACGCCACCTGAAGTGCTCGAAACCCTTGCGGCCGCCAGCCGCAAGGCGGTGGCGGATCCTGTCTTCGTGGCGGCGCTGCGCCGGCAGAACCTGGGCATTGCCTATGCCGACGCGGCGACCTTCAAGGCGATGATCGCGGCAGACAACGCGGTGATGAAGGCACTGGTGGCCAAGACCAACCTCCGCAAGTGAGGCAGCGCGTCCGCATCGATCCAGAAGTGCCAAGGGCGGCAGGGGGGCTCAAGACAGGCGGGCAATCTCCTCAAGCAGCGCGGTCTCCATCGCATCGATCGGCGCGCGTGCGCAGCCGGTGTAGAACTCGACCTGGGCGCACGCCTGGTGCAGCATCATGCGCGTGCCGTCGATGGTGCGGCAGCCAAGTGCGGCGGCATCCCGGATCAGCTTGCTCCTGACCGGGATGAAGGCAGCGTCCATGACGATCAGGTGTGCCGCGAGCTGTCCGGCGACCGGGTTGACATCGGGTGCGCGAAAGCCCGCGGCGGTCGCGTTGGCGAGCATGTCGAAGTCCGCCGCGCGGAAGTCCGTCAATCCGCCCCCAAAGCGCAGGCCAAGTGAGGCGGCCAGTTCCTCGCCGCGCGCCGTGGTGCGGTTGAACACGGTCACGCTGGCGCCGGCCTCGCGCAGGCCATAGGCCATCGCCCGCGCCGCGCCGCCAGCGCCCAGCAGCGCAATGCGGCTGCCGGCCACTTCAGTCACTTCCTGGAACGCCCGGACGGCGCCGATGCAATCGGTGTTGTAGCCGGTCAGCACGCCATCGATATTGTTGATGGTGTTGACCGCGCCGATGGCGCGGGCGGTCTCGTCGAGATGGTCGAGATGCGCGATCACGGCCTGCTTGTGCGGCATCGAGACATTCATGCCGCGCACGCCGAGCGCGCGGATCGATTGCACGGCGCCGGGCACGTCCTGCACCCCGAAGCATACAAAGGTGTAGTCGATCCCGAGCGCCCGGTAGGCGGCATTGTGGATGCGCACATTGAAGGTGAAGGGCTCGCCCATGATCGAGCCGCACAGCGTGGGAATGGAACCGGGCATTGCGGGGTGTCCTTGCGGGGAAAATCAGGCGGCTGCCTGGACGGCAAAGGCCGCCAGGTCGAAGGGCGCGGCGGGCTGCCGCCCGGCGAGCGCGTCCAGCAGGTTGCGCGTGGCGAGTTCGGCCATGGCGCGCCGGGTCTCATGCGTGGCCGAGCCGATATGGGGCAGGGCTGTCACCCTGGGATGGCTGCGCAGCGGTGAATCCTGAAGCAGCGGCTCGGTGGCGAAGACGTCCAGCCCGGCCGCGCGCAGGTGGCCGCTGTCGAGCGCCGCGAGCAGCGCGTCTTCCTGCACGATCTGGCCGCGGGCGCCGTTGACGAAGATGGCGCCCGGCTTCATCAGCGCGAACTCGCGCAGGCCCATCAGGCCGCGCGTGCTTTCGGTCAGGGGCAGCGTGACGGCGATAATATCGGCTCGCTGCAACGCATCGTCGAGCTCCATCCGGGTGGCGCGTCCCACCAGGTCGGACGGCTCCGCGGCAGTCTCGTTGACGTAGAGCACCTCCATGCCGAAGCCGAGCGCCGCGCGGCGTGCCACGGCCTGGCCGATGCGGCCGAAGCCCAGGATCGCCAGGGTCTTGCCGTGCACGTCCCAGCCGAACAGGCTTTCGCCGATATTGGCGGTCCAGCGGCCTTCGCTCACATGGGCCGCCAGTTCGACCAGGCGGCGGCTCGTGGCCATGATGAGCGCGAAGACGGTGTCGGCGGTGGTCTCTGTGAGTACGCCGGGCGTATGGCACAGGGTGATGCCGCGCCGGTGCAGGCAGGGGAGGTCGTAGTTGTCGACGCCCACCGAAATACTCGAAATCACCTCCAACTGGCCCGCTTCGGCCAGTTCCGCCGCGCCCAGCTTCACGCTGGAGCCGATCAGGCCATGGGCGTTTGCCAGCGCGGCGCGGAAGGCCGGCCGTTGTGCCGGCTGGCGCGGGTCGGCCACGATCACGTCATGCTCCGACTCGATCCTGGCGAGCAGGTCGTCAGGAATCGGACGGAACACCAGTACCTTCTTGCGCATGGGAAATCCTTGCTTTGGCTTCACAAACTGGCAGCCGCCAGTTGGGCATGGGTCGGCAGGCCTTCGGTATCGCCCCGCACCTGCACAGCCCGCGCGCCGATCCAGGCGCCGCGCCGGACGGCGTCGCCCACCGGCCTGCCTTCCAGCAGCGCGCTGATCACGCCCACGGCAAAGCCATCGCCGGCGCCAACGGTGTCGACGACACGCTCGACGCTGAATGCCTCGACATGGCCGGTGCCGGCCTCGCCATCGAAGTAGGCGCCGTCGGCACCAAGCTTCACCACCACCAGCCTGGCGCCGCGCGCACGGTAGAAGGCGGCAATGCGTTCCGGCTCGGCATGGCCGGTGAGGAAGCGGCCTTCCTCGATGCCGGGCAGCACCCAGTTGCACTGTTGCGCGAGGTCGTTCAGCGTCTCGCGCATCAGCTCGGGCGAGGCCCACAGCGTGGGCCGCAGGTTGGGATCGAATGAGATCGTGCGGCCGGCGGCCTGCATGGTGGCGATGGCCTGGCGTGTGGCAGCCTGCGTGCCTGCGGCCAGCGCGGGGAACACGCCGGTGACGTGCAGATGCCGCGAGCGCCGCAGCCACCTGCCGTCCAGATGCTCCGGGTTCATGCGGCTGGCCGCCGAGCCGCGGCGGTGGTATTCGACGGGCGGATCGCTGCCGTCGTCGACCCGGCCCTTGAACTGGAAACCGGTGCGCTCACCGGGCTCGCACACCACCTGGCTGCAATCCACGCCTTCGCGCTGCATTTCCCCGAGCAGGTAGCGGGCCATCGAGTCGTCGCCCAGCCGGCTGGCCCATCCGACCTTCAGGCCCAGGCGCGACAGGCCGATGGCTACATTGGTCTCGGCACCGGCGGTGCGCTTGTGGAAGGTCTGCGCGGTTTCGAGCGGCCCGGCTTCGCCGGCGACCAGCATCAGCATCGCCTCGCCCAGCGTGACTACATCAAGATCGGTGCTCATGCGGGAATCTCCACCGAACGCAGTACTTCGACATGATGGCGCGTGACCTGCACCAGGTCTTCGCCTTGCAGCGGGAATTCGATCGCACGCGCAACGTGCGTGGGCAGGCGGCGCAAGACGCTGCGCCATGGTGCGGCCGACTGGTCAAGCGGCACCGCGATCCATTTGGCGGGCGTGCGCTGCACGCCTTTGCAGTGCACGTAGCCGACGCCGGCGCCGAAGACCTGCGCGGCGTCGAGCGGGTCTTCGCCGGTCCAGTGCCAGTTGCCCATGTCGAAGGTCATCGGCACGGACTGGCCGAGCGCGCTGGTACGCGCGAAGAAGTCGCGCAGCGGCGGCACGGTGCCGGCTTGGGCGGTCTGGTCGTTTTCCACGACGAGTTCGATGCCATCGTGCCGCAGCCAGGGAAGCAGTGCTTCCAGCGCCATGCCTTCCCGATAGCCGCCAAGCGACATCTTGACCCGGGTCGCACGGAGCGCCAGCGCGGTGGCGAAGGCGCGGTCGAGCGCGGCAGCATCGAGGCTGCCTGCGTCATTCCACAGGCCTTCCGGGCTGGACCACACCACGCTCAGTCCATGCTGCTGGGCGACCTCGCGCTGTTCAATGACTTCATCCTTGTGCCCGCGCTGGAGTTCGCCGCGGAATTCCACGCCGTCCGCGCCGGCTGCCGCGGCAATCCGTGCCAGTGCAGCCTGTCCGTCGCGCAGGGCGAGGTCGGCGCCATAGGCCGTCAGCGAGATCAGCACCGGCGGGCGCGAAGAACCATCTGCTTGCCACTGGCTCATTTCAGTGCTCCCGCGCTGAGGAATTGCTGCAGTTCCGCTGTCTGCGGCTGCGCGAACAGCGCCTTCGACGGACCCGCCTCGTGGACCTTGCCCTGGTGCATGAAGATGGTGGTATGCGCCATGCGGCGCGCGAACTCCATCTCGTGCGTGACCAGCACCATGGTCATGCCGGAGGCGGCCAGGTTCTCCATGACCCGAAGCACTTCCGCCGTCAGCTCGGGGTCGAGCGCGGAGGTGACCTCGTCGAACAGCATCACCTTGGGCTCCATCGCCAGCGAACGGGCGATGGCCACGCGCTGCTGCTGGCCGCCCGATAGTTGCTCGGGGTAGCAGTCCTTCTTGTCGAGCAGGCCGACCTGGGTCAGCACCTGGTCGACGATGCCGTCGATCTTGCCTGCGGCGAGCTTCTTCACGATGGATGGCGCCAGGGCGATGTTCTGGCCCACGGTCAGGTGCGGAAACAGGTTGTAGCTCTGGAACACCATGCCCACGTCGCGGCGCAGGTCGAGCAAGCGCTTCCGGTCGTGATCCAGCTTGTGCCCGGCGACGGTGATATTGCCGGCGTTGATCGTCTCCAGGCCATTCAGGCAACGCAGCATGGTGCTCTTGCCGGAGCCGCTGCGGCCGATGATGGCGACCACCTGGCCCGGCTCGATCGCAAACGAAACGCCCTTCAGGACTTCGACGGCGCCATACGACTTGTGCACGCCTTGTGCTTCAACGATTGACATGGAGCGTCCTTTCCATGCGCCGGGCTGCCGCCGACAGCGGGAAGCAGAGCGCGAAGTAGATAAGTGCGACGACGACGAAGACCGCGAAGGGCTGGAAGGTCGCGTTGTTGATCAGCTGGCCGGCGCGGGTCAGTTCGATGACGCCGATGATGGAAGTGATCGAGGTGTTCTTGACCAGCTGGACCGAGAACCCCACCGTGGGCGGCAAGGCCAGCCGCACCGCCTGTGGCAGCACCACGTAGCGCAGCTGCTGCCAGCGGGTGAGGGCGAGCGCTTCGCTGGCTTCCCACTGTCCTTGCGGCACGGCCTCGATGCAGCCGCGCCAGATCTCGCCAAGGTAGGCGCTGGCGTAGATCGACATCGCCAGCATGGCAGCGACCATCGGCGACAGCTTGAACCCGAGCACGGAGAGTCCGTAGTAGCTCAGGAACAGCACGATCAGCACCGGCGTCCCTTGCACGACCTGGATATAGGCCGTGCTGGCGAGGCGCAGCAGCGGGCTTCTGGAGGTACGCGCCAGTGCCACCAGGAAACCGGCCAGCGTACCGCCGATGAAGGCAAGCAAAGTCACCCACAGCGTCCAGCGCGCCGCCAGCAGCAGGATTTCAAGATGATTCCAGGAGAACTCGGTGATCATTTCGCGCTCCCTGCAACCGCTGCCGTCAGTTCCGTTTGCGCCAGCGGCGCGATCCGGGCCGTGCGGGCCAGCTTTCGTGCGCGCGCCACCACGCGGCGCCGCTTGAACACCACGTTGCCGATCAGGCCGAACATTGCGCGCAGCAGCAGTGCCAGCCCGATATAGACGAACATGACCAGGATGTAGCTCTCGAAGGTGCGGAAGGTCTGCGAATCGACATGGCTGGCAACTGCCGTCAGCTCTTCCACCGAGATCGTCGACACCACGCTCGACGTCAGCATCATCAGCGTGAACTGGCTGGTCAGGGCCGGATAGACCTTCTCGAAGGCCGGCACCAGCGCGACGTGGCGGATCAGCTGCCAGCGTGTCATGCCCAGCGCGGCGGCGGCTTCAAGCTGCGAGCGGTGCACCGCCTGCAGGCCGGCCCGGATGATTTCCGTCGAGTAGGCGCCGAGGTTGACGGTCATGGCAATCACCGCGGCGGTGACGGCATCGATCTGCAGGCCCACGGTTGGCAAGCCGAAGAAGATGATGAAGAGCTGGATCAGGAAGGGCGTGTTGCGGATCGCCTCGACGTAGGCCCGGGTGGCACGCTGCAGCCACGGACCGCCGAATGCGGCCGCAATGGCGCCGGCGGTGCCGACCACGGTACCAAGCAGGATCGAGCCGAAGCTGAGCGCCAGCGTCATCGCCGCGCCTTCCGCGAAGCGATCCAGCTGCGACAGCACCGGGGTCCATTCGAATTGATAGTTCATGCGGGTCTCCTGGCACGCCGGCTGGCGCCGGCGCGCAACCTCAGACGGCCTGGTTCAGAACGCTTGCAGCGCGGGCAGCGCCTTGCCGGTCCACTTCTGCGCAATGGCGTCGAGTTCGCCATTCAGCTTGACGTAGGAGATGGTGGTGTTGAGCCACTGGCGCAGCTCGAAGGCGTCGCGGCGCACGGCCATCGAATTGGGCTGCACCGAGAATGCGAACTTGGCGTCGAACTTGCCGGCGCCGCGCGCCTTCATGATCTCGTTGCCGGTGGTATTGGGCAGGGCAATGGCTTCGACCTGGTTGCTGATCAGGGCCTGCGCGCAGGTGGCATCGTCCTCGAAGCGGACGATGTTCATGCCGGGCACGGCCAGCCGGGTCAGCGCGGTGTCCTGCGTGGTGCCGCGCGTCACGCCTACCTTCTTCTTCCCGAGTTCCGTCAGCTTGGCGTACTTGGCAGCGACGGGAGCAAAGATGGTCAGCTCGAACGCGCTGTAGGGCGCGCTGAACATGATGGCCCGCGCGCGCTCGGGCGTCGGCGCCAGCGTGGCGACCAGGAAATCGACCTTGCCGGCCTCCAGCGCCGGAATCCGGCTGGGCGAGGTGAGGGGAACGATATCGACCGGAACGCCCAGGTACTTGCCGAGCAGGTTGGCTACGTCGACGTCATAGCCGGCGGGTTTGCCGGTGGCGTCGGTGGTGCCGAAGGGCGGCGCGCCGGTCACCACGCCGATGGTGACCTTGCCCTTCTTGACGATCTCGGCGACGGTCTGCGCCTGGGCGGTGAAAGCGGCGCTGGTCAGGACCAGCAGAGTCAGCACGGGCGCGGCTACGCGGCGCAACAAGCGTTGGACGTTCATCAATGTCTCCTGTTATGGAATGTGTCGCTGGCGTCGCAGCGTTTGGCAAGCACCGTCTTGAAACCGGTTTCAGAATTATAGGAAACCGGTTTCAGAGATCCAGCAGTGGAAACCCTTACGGGCAAAAACCGCGTTTGGCGGATGCGGAAACAGGCACGTCAGGCACCCGCTGGACGTGCGCAGCGGGTGCAGGCGTGGATCAGGCGGGCACGGCGGACGCCGGCGGGGAAGGGCTCTGCAATCAGGCGCGGCGGGTGGATCCGCGCGTGACCAGGGTGCCGGGCAACAGCACCCGGCGCGGCGGCAGTTGCGCGCCTTGCAGGCGCTCGATCAGGCAGTTGGTGGCGACGCGCCCGATATCGTCGGTGGGCTGGGAAATGGCGCTGAGGCCAGGGCCGACCAATGCGGCCCATTCCGGATCATCGAAGCCGATCAGGCCCAGGTCGGCGCCAAGTTGCCACCCCAGTCTGGCGGCGGATGCGGCCACGCGCAGCGAGATCACCGCGTTGGCCGCCAGCACGGCAACGGGTGCCTGTCCGGCGCCACGGCGCAGCGCGCGGAGCGCTTCATCCAGGGCATCGTCGTCACCCCGCTGGGCTTCAAAAACGGTCCCGCCAACCGTGTCCGCGTGTTCGGCGACAAAGGCCTGGAACGCGCGCGCGCGCTCATTGCGCGAGCTGATGGCCTTGATCGGCTCGCTGATGAACAGCAGGTGCCGGTAGCCGGCTTCGACCAGGTGGCCGGCGGCTTCCTGTACGGCGGTCAGGTTGTCCAGGGCCACCAGGTCGACTTCGGCATCACCGACCTTGCGGTCGACCAGTACCACTGGCTTGCCCAATTGCGCCGCATCGGCCAGGGCGCCGGCATCGTGGCCCAGCGTGTGCAGGATGAAACCCTCGACCCGGTACGCCGACAGCGAGCGAATGGCCTCACGCTCCAGTTGCTCGTCATTGCCGAGGTTGAACAGCATCACCATATAGCCGGCGTCGCGACAGGCCTTCTCAACGCCGCGCAGCACGGCCACCGAGAACGAATTGGAGACATCCGCAACCACCAGCCCGATCAGGCGCGACTTGCCGCGCTTGAGCCCCTGCGCCATCGGGCTGGGGCTATAGCCGAGCGCGCGGATGGCCGCGGCGACGCGCGCCTCGACGTCCGCGGACAACTGCTCGCCGCCCCGGTTCAGGTAGCGCGATACGGTTGCCTTGGAGACACCCGCATAGTCGGCAACGTCCTGGATGGTGAGCTTCTCTGCGGGTTTCTGGTCGGACACAGGTCGGATAACAGGGCGCGGCATAGGATTCGGGTCTCGGTGAAACCAGTTTCACGATTATGCCTCGGGCGTGTCGGGATATGCCAGCCTGCGGGCCATCCGATTGTGCGAGGCCGTAATTGGGCTCCGATACCTCGTGCGGCGAACCGGCGAAGGGCCAGACTCCCTTGCCGCTTATCCCGAATGAGCCAGCGCTACCGCATCGGCACCTGCCGGAAACCGAAGCAGCCCGGACCTGTCGTTGGCGGCACGCCAAACCGCTTCGGCCACCTCGGCCTCGGTCGTCACCGCTGCCGGTTGCGAGAGTGAAGCAAAGATGCGCTGCGCGAAAGACGCGTACGCCTCGGGGATCAGGCCCTCCATGCGCGGTCCCCCGTTGCTGGTAAAGCGCGTGGTCGGACCGTAGCCCGGCTCGACCAGCTTCACGCTCACCCTGAACGCTTCGAGCTCGAACGCGAGCGACGCGGTGAAGCCTTCGATGGCCATCTTGCTCGCGGTGTAGACGGCCACCATCGGCATCGGCGCCAGCGTAGTGCTCGAGGTCACGTTCACCACCACGCCCGACCCGCGCGCCCGGAACTGCGGCAGCACCGCCTGGGTCATCGCCATCACGCCGAAGGTGTTGGTCTCGAACACCTCGCGCGTCGTGGCCATCGGCGTGGCCTCAAAGGCGCCAAACAGGCCGATGCCCGCGTTGTTGACGAGCACGTCGATGGGCCCGCTTGCTTCAAGCGCGGCGGCGATGCTATCGGGCTTCGTCACGTCGAGCGCCAGCATGCGGATCTGGTGGGATCTGGGCAAGAGTTCTTCGTTCGGCGTTCGCATGGTGGCGATAACGTTCCAGCCCTGCGCGTGGAAGTGGCGCGCGGTTTCAAGGCCATAGCCAGAGGAGCAGCCGGTAATCAACACGGTTTTCATGGGAATTTCGGTGGTGGTTTTGATGTCGGCAACGATAGCGGGGCTGCGACGGACTGCCTACAATGAAAAGTCCAGATTTCATTTGCAATCGTCCGGCGATGAGCGATCCCCTGTCAGAAGTCATCTCACTGCTGCAGCCGCGTGCCGTGTTCTCCAAGTCCATCAGCGGCGCCGGCCGCTGGGGTGTTCGCTACGCTGACTTCGGCCAGCCAAGCTTCTGCGCCGTGCGCGAGGGCAGCTGTCGTCTCGCCGTCGACGGCCACCATGCCATCACGCTTGAGGCAGGCGACTTCGTGCTCCTGCCGGCAACGCCGGGCTTCACCCTGTCGGGTTTTGAGCCGGTGGCGCCCGAGCGCATCGACCCCAAGGTGACGTCTGCGCCGACGGGCGAAGTCCGTCACGGCAGGCGCGGTGGACGTCCCGATGTGCGACTGCTCGGCGGCTACTTTGTCTTTGACTCGTCCAATGCCGCGCTGCTGGTGTCGCTGTTGCCGGCGCTGGTGCATGTGCGCGGCGCCGAGCGGCTTTCGGCCATCGTTCGGCTCGTCGGCGAGGAATCGGGTGAACGGAGGTCGGGCCGCGAGCTCGTGCTCACGCGCCTGGTGGAGGTGCTGCTGATCGAAGCGCTGCGCTCAACGTCGGGGGAGGACGCACCCCCGGGCTTGCTGCGTGGCCTGGCCGATGCCCGACTCGCGTCAGCGATGCGGCAGATGCACGCCGATCCCGCGCGCACGTGGACGGTGGCCCAACTCGCAAAGAAGGCCGCGTTGTCGCGCTCGACCTTTTTTGAGCGCTTCACCCGCGCCGTTGGAATGCCACCGATGGAATACCTGATCGCCTGGCGCATGGCTGTGGCGAAGGACCTGCTCCGTCGCCATGACTTCGGGATCGCCGAGGTTGCCGAACGGGTCGGCTACGGCTCGGCAAGTACCTTCAGCACCGCGTTCAGCCGGCACGTCGGCCAGCCACCGAGTCTCTACGCGCGCAAACGTTAGAACGTCGCATGGAACGCGACTGCACCGGACAGAGGGCTCGCTTTGGTTGTGGAAAATGACCTGCCCGGTTGCCTCAGGCAGGTCACCGTGTGCGTCAGACCAGCCTGGTTTCGACGTGGATGCTGCCGTGCAGGGCCTTCGAGTACGGGCAGGTCCGGTGCGCGGTATCCACCAGTGCCTGGGCCACTTCACGGTCGATGCCGGGGATATGGACATTGAGCCGGGCCTGCAGCAAATAGGCCTCGCCAGCGCTGCCCAGATCAACCTCGGCGTCGACCGAAAGCTCGGCCGGCAGCTTCACTTTCATCTTGCCGGCGGCCAGCCCGATCGCGCCGATAAAGCACGCCGACCATCCCGCGGCGAGCAGTTGCTCCGGGTTCGTGCCCTGGCCTTTGGTGCCCGGCGAGGACAGTTGAAGGTTCAGCCGGCCGTCATCGCTGTGGGCTTCGCCGTCGCGTCCGCCTGCGGTGATGTGGACTTTGCCGGTGTACAGCACTTTTTCGATACGGGTCATGATGCGTTCCTTGGTCATTCAGAGAGTTGGGGCTCAGGCGTAGGCGCCGTCAAGATAGGGGTCGACACTGCGCGCCGGGTCCGCCGACACGCCGGTGCGGTCCAGGCCGGACAGGGTGCGTGCGCCGTCGTAGTACGGATCAACGTTGCGCGCACCGTCCGTGAACGGGTCGACGGCACGCGCGCCGTCGCTGTACGGGCTGCGTGCCTCTTGCACGGAGCGGGCACCGTCGGTGAAGGGGTCTCGCGCGCCCGGCTGGGGCAGTGCGGCGGCCTGCGCACCGGCAGCGGCGGCAACCAGGGCGATGGCGAAGACAAAGCGCTTGGCGATGTTGTGGGTAGTCATGATCGTCTTCCTTAAAGGTTTGGGTTCGGTATTGCGCGGCAGGGACTGGCTTCGTTGAGGTTCGCCGCCGGGCCACGGAATGCATTTAAGGCGATCGATGTATCTGGCCCGTAGCGCGTGAGAGGTGTCTCCGTCGAAACACGTATCGTTGCGGCTGCGTGATACAGACGGGTACAAATTCATGCGCGAACGGGCTGGGGAGCCGCATCGGCAGGGGACTCGGACAGGCCTATGCGCCACATTCTGCGCCTTGGCATGCACCTAGGGTTTCTCCCGAAAATCGTCCGTACTCCCTTGTTTTGATTGTGATTCTGGTTGAACGGCAGCCGTTGCAAGTCGTGGCGGTGACTAACTTCGACCTTGACCATCCGTCGAAACCGCCGATAATGCAAACGTTTGCAAAGGAGGCAAAACATGGAAACTTCCAGCGAGCGGCAGGCGCCACAAGGCGAGCGTCTGGCGCTGATCGAGGACGAACACTCGGTGACAGGCGTGGTCCAGGCGGCCATGGCCAATACCACCAATCCCCGCCTGCGCTTCATCATGGATTCCCTGGTGCGGCACCTTCACGGGTTCCTGTCCGAGGTGCGGCTGTCCGACGAGGAATTCGAGCTTGCCCTGGGGTATATCGCCAGCCTGGGCCATGCGACCAATGCCAAACATAACGAGGTTGTCCTGGCTGCCGACGTGCTGGGGCTGTCGACGCTGGTGACCGTCATGAACAACAGCACCAGGGACGGGCGCACGCCCGGCGCGCTGCTCGGCCCGTTCTATCGCGCCAACGCGCCGCGTTATGACTGCGGTGACTGCGTGGTGCAGGACGACGCGCCTGGCTTGCCGCTGCTGGTCAGCGGCACCGTGCGGGCGACCGATGGCACGCCGCTGCCAAGCGCGCTGGTCGAGATCTGGCAGGCGTCGCCGGTGGGACTGTATGACAACCAGGATCCGACCCAGCCCGACCGCAACCTGCGCGGCTGCTTCCATACCGATGAAAGCGGCGGCTATCACTTTCGCACGGTGCGGCCTGCCGGCTATCCGGTGCCGACCCACGGCCCGGTAGGCACGTTGCTGGCCGAGCAGCAGCGCCATCCGTACCGGCCGGCGCATATCCATTTCATCGTCGCGGCGCCGGGTTACCGGACGCTCGTCACCCAGGTGTTTGCCGACGCGCCGGACAAGCTGGAATCCGATGTCACGTTCGGCGTGCATCGGCAACTGGTTGGCGATCTCCGGCTGCACCACCAAGGCCCCAGCCCGTGGGGCGATGTGCCGGCGCCGTTTTACACGCTGGCGTTCGATTTCACGCTGGAGCCCGGCGAGCAGACCTTCCCGAAGCCGCCGATCGACTGAAGGCCGAATCGGCTTCCCCTGACCCATTCCCACATTGAAACCATGAGTGCTACTTCTCTTTCCGGCAAGGTGGCCGTGATCCTCGGCGGCACCGGTGCCATCGGCTTTGCCGCCGGTGAAACGTTGGCGCGCCTTGGCGCAAGCGTCGTGCTGACCGGGCGCGACGCCGACAAGGCGGCCAGTGCCGCGGCGGCCTTGCCGGCCGGCAACCATCTTGCCGCCGTGGCCGAGATTGCCGACAGCGCCTCGCTGCGCGCGCTGGCCGACGAGGTCAGCCATCACTACGGCCGCGTCGATATCCTGGTGAACACCGCGGGCTTTACGCGGGCGATCCCGCACGCCGACCTCGACGCCCTGGACGATGCGCTGATCGATGAACTGTTTGCCGTCAACTGGCGCGGTCAGTTTGCCGCGATCCGTGCGTTCGCGCCGCACCTGCGCGCCAATGGCGACGGGCTGGTGGTCAATGTCGGGTCGATCGCCGGCCGTACGGGGCAGGGCAGCAATGTTGCGTACTGCGCTGCCAAGGCCGGGCTCGATGTCATGGCGATGTCGCTCGGGCGCGCGCTGGCGCCGCATATCCGCGTGCTGAACGTTTCACCGGGCGTGGTCGATACCGCCTTCGTGCCGGGACGCGACAGCGGTTTCAACGAGCGCGCCGCCAAGTCGACGCCGCTCAAGCGCGTCGGCCAGGCACAGGACGTGGCCGATGCCATCGCTGCCTGCGCGACGTCACTGCGCTTTGCCACTGGCACCACCATCGTCGTGGACGGCGGCCGCCAGCTTGGATAGGCCAGGCCCCTCCATGTCTACCCAATAGCATTTCCATTACTGACCTTCGCTCATGCACGCACGCAAGACCATCATCACCTGCGCGGTGACCGGCAATATCGTCACCCCGGAGCAGCACCCCGGCTTGCCGGTCACGCCGGCCCAGATTGCCGACGCCGCGCTGGAAGCCGCCGAGGCCGGCGCAGCCGCCGCCCACATCCACGTGCGCGACCCTGAAACGGGGCGCCCGTCGATGTCGCTCGACTACTACGCCGATGTCATCGACCGCATCCGCAAGCGCAACCGCTCGCTGATCATCAACCTCACCACCGGACCCGGTGGCCGCTTCGTGCCGAGCGAGGACGAGCCGCGCGTGGCCGCGCCCGGCACCACGCTGCTGCATCCCTCGAAGCGCGTCGAACACATCGCGGCGCTGCGCCCGGACGTCTGCTCGCTCGACTTGAACACCATGAATTCAGGCGGCGACGTGGTCATCAACACGCCCACCAACGTGCGCAAGATGGCCAGCGTGATCCGCGCGGCCGGCGTCATGCCCGAGCTGGAGATCTTCGATTCCGGGGACCTGAACATGGCGCTCGACTTTATCCGTGAAGGCGTGCTGGACGGTCCCGGCCTGTGGACCCTGGTGCTGGGCGTGAAGTACGGCTTTGCGCCCACGCCGGAAACCATCTTCTACGCGCGCAACATGCTGCCCGCCGGCGCCCACTGGTCGGCCTTCGGCATCGGCCGCGCGGAGTTCCCGATCGTGGCCCAGGCATGGCTTGCAGGCGGACACGTGCGCGTCGGCATGGAAGACAACATCTATCTTGAGAAGGGCGTGCTGGCGCCAAGCAACGCGGCGCTGGTCGCCAAGGCGCGTGACATCGTCAGGTCGCTCGGCGGCGAGATTGCATCGTCGGCCGAGGCCCGGCGCACGCTTGGGCTGCGCGAAGCCTGATCCCCGCCATACAGAACTAAACATTTCAGGAAGGAATCACCATGAACACCATTCGAGTCAGCGAAAAAGCCGCCAATATCGATGTCCTGCAGCTGGAGCTGCTCGGCGTGCCGCGTCCGGAAGCGGCGCCGGGTCAGGTCATCATCGAAGTGGCCAGCGCCGGCGTGAACCCGAGCGACGTGAAGGCAACGCTCGGCATGATGCCGCATGCGATCTGGCCGCGCACGCCAGGCCGCGACTATGCAGGCCTGGTCGTCGACGGTCCCACCGAACTGCTGGGCCAGCAGGTCTGGGGCAGCGGCGGCGAGCTCGGCATCCGCCGCGACGGCACGCATGGCAAGTACCTGCGCATCCAGGCCAGCGCGGTGCGCGCCAAGCCGGCGTCGGTGTCGCTGCTGGAAGCCGGCGCCGTGGGGGTGCCGTTCATCACCGCCTATGAAGGGCTGCGCCGCGCGGGCATGCCGCAGGCTGGCAGCACCGTGCTGGTGTGTGGCGGCAACGGCAAGGTGGGGCAGGCAACGATCCAGATCGCCACGGCGCTCGGCGCGCGCGTCTTTGCCGTGGAGCGCACCGCCGAGGCGTATCGTGGCCATGCCAGCGGCGACGTGCGCATGATCGATGCCAGCAGCGAATCCATCGCCGCGGTGGTGCGCGAAGAGACCGACGGGCACGGTGCGGATATCGTCTACAACACGGTGGGAAGCCCCTACTTCGAACAGGCCAACCAGGCCATGGCGATCGGCGCGGCGCAGATCTTCATCTCGACCATCGAGAAGCCGGTGCCGTTCGATATCTTCGCCTTCTATCGTGGCCAGCACACCTATGTGGGCGTCGACACCCTTGCGCTGGACAGCAACGCCTGCGCGGGCATCCTTGACCAGCTCGCACCGATGTTTGCCTCGGGTGCGCTGCGGCCGTTCCCGGTCCTTTCCGACTACACCTATGCGCTCTCCAACGCCAAGGAGGCCTACCGGGCGGTCCTGCAGGGCGCGACCGAACGCGTGGTGCTGAAGCCATGAACACGACCCGGTTCGCAAAGGCGCCAGCCTACTTCCCGGCGAATCATGAAGGCATGCACTGCCTGCGCCTGCAAGGGCATGAAGCGGGACCGTCCGAAGCCTTGTGGATGGGGGTCTCGGTACTGCTGCCGGGCGGCCATACGTCGATGGATGCCTCGCCGGTGGAAAAGCACTACGTCGTGCTGGAAGGCGAAGTCCGCATCGCCACGCCCGACGAGGTCGTGACGCTGGCCCAGTTCGATTCCGTGTGCCTGGCGCCGGGTGAGGCGCGGCAGGTGTCGAACCCGGGTAACCGGCCGGCGATGCTGCTGCTGGCGATGCCGTATCCCAAGGGCTGATTTTCTCGGGCCGAACTGCAAACGATTGCAAAAAAGAGCGGAGCAGACGGCCCGCCGACAACAACCACGACAAACCAGGGGAGACAAAGCAAATGCAACCCATCAGAAAGCGCAGCCATCTGCTCGTGCTGGCCATGGCCGCAGGCTGTGGCGGTGAGGCCTGCGCGCAGTCAGCCGTGACCCTGTACGGGCGCATCAATACGGCACTGGAGTATTCCTATGCCAACACCGCGACCGACGGTTCCCGCCTTGGCGGCGTGGGGCGCCTGACCAACAACCGCTCGGTCTTCGGCATGCGTGGCGAAGAAGCCCTGGGCGGCAGCCTGAAAGCGATCTGGCAGATCGAAAGCAATTTCTCGCTCGATACCGGCCAGGGCCAGGTGGCCGGGCGCAATACGCGGGTGGGGCTGCAGGGCGATGCTGGCACGCTGTTCCTGGGGCACTGGCAGACGCCATACACCGAATCGACGCTGGCCTATGACCCGTACTATCCGACCACTGCCGGCTATATGGCGCTGATCGGCAACGGCTCCACGTCCAGTTCCGACAACGTGCAGGACACCAGCTCGTTCGACCGCCGGCAGAAGAACATCATCGTCTACAAGACGCCGTCGTTCGCCGGCTTCAGCGGCGCCGCGGCGTGGGGCGTGAACGAGGAGAAGACCACCGTACCGCGCAATCCCGGCTTGTATTCGTTCTCGGCCGCCTACGACAACGGCCCGCTCAACGTGGCGCTGGCCTATGAAGTCCACCAGCACTACCAGACCGCCGGCCGCAACGATGACGCGATGAAGGCGGGCGTCTCGTACAAGTTCCCGACCACCACCGTGGCGCTGCTCTATGAACGGCTCCACTACCGCACCGCGACCGGTGACCTGACCCGCAACGGGTACTACGCCTCGGTGGTGCAAAAGCTCGGGCCGGGCAGCGTGCGCGTCGGTTTTGGCCTTGCCAGCAATGGCGCGGGCAATGCGACCGAGACCGTGGGCTTCTTCCGCAGCGGCGCGGAAACGGGCGCCACGCAGATCACGGTCGGCTACGACTATCCGCTGTCCAAACGCACAGCGCTGTATGCGTACTACAGCCGCATCAACAACAAGCGCAATGCGATCTACGACTTTGCCATCAATGAACTGGGCGTGAGCGCGGGTGCAGACCCGCAGACGGTCGCGCTCGGCATGCGGCACTTCTTCTGAGGCAGAACGGCACGCCCGCATGGGCGCGCCGCATTCAACGGCGATGCGCGGTGCCCGCGCTCGCTTCTGAAGTGAGGAGACACACAGAATGATTCGATCCATCCAAGGCACCGTGCTGGCGCTGGCGTCATCGCTGATGCTGGCGGCCGCGCCCGCCGTCCACGCGCAACCGCAATACCCCAGCAAGCCGATCCGGCTGGTGGTGCCGTTCTCGGCCGGCAGCGCCACCGACATCCTGGCGCGCATCATCGGCAGCAAGATGGGCGAGGGCGGCACCTACCAGGTGATCGTCGACAACCGCCCCGGCGCTGGCGGCACCCTGGGCGCCACCGGCGTGGCCAAGGCGGCGCCGGACGGCTACACGCTGATCCTGGTTTCGGTCGGGCACGCCATCAACGCCACGCTGTATCCCAAGCTCTCGTATGACACGGTGAAGGACTTCGCACCGGTCTCGCTGGTGGCGACGGTCCCCAATGTGCTGGTGGTCAATGCCGGCAGCAAGTACAAATCGGTGCGGGACGTTGTCAACGCCGCCAAGGCGACGCCGGGAGCGCTGAATTTCGACTCGGCGGGTTCCGGCAGCTCTACGCACCTGAGCGGCGAGATGTTCAAGATGCAGGCCGGCATCGACATCGTCCATATCCCGTACAAGGGCACGGGCGAAGCGCTGACCGACGTCATGGCTGGCCGGGGCGACATGATGTTCGCGCCCAGCGTATCGGCCATGCCGTTCGTCAAACAGGGCAAGCTGCGGGCGCTGGCGGTCACCACGGCCAGGCGCGCCAGCGCGCTGCCGGATATTCCGACGGTGGCGGAGTCCGGCTTCCCCGGCTACGCGTTCGACTCCTGGTTCGGCGTGCTGGCGCCCGCCGGCACCCCGAAGGAAGTCGTCGATGCGCTCAATGCCGAGATCGGCAAGGCACTGGCCGCGCCGGATGTGCGCGAGCGCCTGGCCGCCCAGGGCGCGGAGCCGAAGCGCTCGTCGCCGCAGGAGTTTGCCGCCTATATCCAGGCGGAGATCGGCAAGCTGGCGCCGGTGGTCAGGCAATCCGGCGTGAAGGCGGGGCAGTAGCGCTAGCCCGAAGGCGAGCGGCGACGGCGCGGGGGTGGCTTAGAATGGCGTATTCCAACTCTCCCCGGGCTGCCGCCCCGCCAACTGCCGTCATGCCCGAGCGCAAGCGCCTCACCCTGAAAGACCTGGCTGCCGAGATCGACGTGCATTACTCGACCGTCTCGCGAGTGATGAACCCGGCCACGCGGCACCTGGTGGCTGAGGAAGTGGCGGCTCGCATCCTGGCGGTTGCCGAGGCCCGCGGCTTCCGCCCCAATCGCATCGCGGCGGGGCTGCGCACCCAGCGTTCCGGACTGGTGGGCGTGGTGCTGCCGGATATTTCCAACCCGGTGTTTCCGCCGATCCTGGCCGGGATTGAATCCGTGCTGGCGCAGCAAGGCTACGTGCCAATTGTGGTCAATGCCGGTACCGACAAAAGCCGGCAGCGTTTTGTCATCGACCAGATGATCGGCCAGCAGGTAGAAGGACTGGTGCTCGCCACCGCGGAACGGGACGATCCGATCCTCGCGTACTGCCTCAAGCAGCATATCCCCGTGGTCACGGTCAACCGCGGCGAAGACACGGGCCGGGTGTCCTGCGTGGTGAGCGACAACCTGCTGGCGATGCGGCAGACGGTCGACCACCTGGTCGGCCTGGGCCACCGCCGCATCGGGCATATTGCCGGGCCAGCCTCGCTGTCGACCGGCTTCCTGCGTCGCGAGGGCTTCCTTCAGGCGGTAAAGCGCCACCGCCTGCGCCGCGGCGAATGGCAAGTCATGGAAGCCGCCAGCTATTCGCGTGAAGCCGGCCGGCTCGCTTGCGAGCAACTCTTCGCGGCATTCCCGCAGATGACCGCCATCGCCGCCGGCAATGACCTGGTGGCGATGGGCTGCTACGACTTCCTGCGCGAGCGCGGCATGCGTTGCCCCGAGGACGTCTCGGTGGTGGGCCACAACGACATGCCTTTCGCCGACGCCCTGACGCCGCCGCTGACCACCGTGCGCATTGCCGTCCACGAAATGGGCGAGGAGGCTGCCCGCCTCCTGCTCAGGAAGATCGACAAGCCAGCCTCCGATGCCGTCACCGTGCAACTGACGCCGCAACTGATCGTGCGGGGTTCCACGGCAGCACCACGCGAAGAGGCATAGCCGAGGCCAAAGCCGGCAGTCAGGCGCGGGCGCCGTCCTGGTAGGGATCGAAGCTGCGCGCCGGATCAGCGGACGGACCCGTGCGGTCCCACCCGGCCAGGATGCGTTCACCCTTATCGTACGGATCGACATTGCGCGCGCCCTCGGTGTACGGGTCGCGTGCGTCCTGCACGGCGCGGGCGCCGTCGGTGAATGCGTTGCGTGCGTCCTGCACGGAACGTGCGCCTTCGCTGAACGGATCGCGTGCGCCGGGACCGGCGGCCTGGGCGCCGGCGGCGGCAGCTGCCAGGGCGAGGGCGAGAACAATGCGCTTGGTGAGATCGGTAATCATGGTCGGTTTCCTTGAGGTCTGGGTTGAACTGCGCGGCCGGGGGATCGTCTTGTTGACGCATGCCGTCGGTCCACGAGATGCATTAAAGGAAACCGGTGTATCTGCGCTATAGCGTGGAGACCCTGTTTCTGTCAGGGCACGTATCGTCCCCTGTGCCTGATACATAGCGGTACAAAAGGACCATGGGAGGCGCCTGCTGGCGTAGATGGCAGGGAGGAGGCGCGCGGCGGCCGGAGCGCTTCCGGATACCGCGCGCCCGGCGGAAGGTGGTGTAAAGGCCGCGCGCGTCCGCGAGCCGTCAGTTACCGGGCAACGCCGTACCGGGTAGCGGGCTGGTCACGCGAAAGATTTGGGCCGAGCGCGGCGCGTGCTGCCTCGAACGTGTTCCAGTCGGCCACGTCGGGCAACGACGGCACGGTAATCACCTCGCCCTGGTCCAGCCCTGCCAGGGCCGCGTCGACCAGGTCGTCGCCGCTCATGACTATCGCTTGCGGCAGGTTCTCGACCGGCTGGCCGGCGGTGTCCCAGAACTCGGTGCGGGTGGCCCCCGGCAGGACCGCCTGGATGCGCACGCCCTTGCCCGCAAGCTCATGTTGCAGCGACTGGGTAAAGGCCAGCACAAACGCCTTGGTGCCGCCGTAGACACCGTTCAGGATCTCGGGCGCGACCGCCACGACCGAGGCGATATTGATGATCGTGCCCTCGCCGCGCGCGACGAAGGCCGGGGCGGCGGCGTAGGTGAGCCGGGTCAGGGCCGTGACGTTGAGCTCGATCATTGCCTGCATGGTGTCGACATCCGATTCCAGCAGCGGTGCAGCGCCGCCGAAGCCGGCGTTGTTGACCAGCGTGGTGATGCTTGCATCCGTGCGCAGGATCTCTTCGATGCGTCGTACGTCGGCTGCCTGGCCAAGGTCCGCGGTCACGATCTCGACCGAGCGGCCGGTATCGTCGGTAATGCGGCGGGCCAGTGCTTCCAGCCGCGCGCGGTTGCGCGCCACCAGGATCAGGTCGTGGCCCCTGCGCGCCAGGCGCTCCGCATAGATGGCGCCGATGCCGGAAGAAGCACCGGTGATGAGGGCGGTGCCGGGATGGTTGTGCGTGGTCATGTCAAAGCTCCGGATTCAGTGAGGGAGGGAGATTCGTGGCGGTCGGCCCGGATCGGCCGGCTGCGTGAAACCAAGATTAGGAGCACAATGGCCATGACACCAATGTCATAGATGCCACCTTTTCTGCCGTGCGCGCAGAATGCCTTTCACTGCCATGAGGAGTTAGACATGCATCACGTGGCCCTTGCCCTCTATCCCGGCTTCCAGGTGCTGAACCTTGCGGTCTCGACAGTGCTGGAGTTCGCCAACCGCTCGCTCGGAGAGCCGCTGTACCAGGTCCACCTGCTGTCCGAGCATGGCGGACCGGTGTTGAGTTCCGGTGGCTTTTTCGTCAGCACCGAGCCGTTCGGCAGGCGCCGCTTCGATACCGTGCTGGTGGTGGGAGACAACGACGTGCTGCCCACGGCGCCCGCGCTGGTGAAGTTCCTGCAACGTGCGGCGCGGACTTCGCGGCGCATCGGCGCCACCTGCACCGGTGCCTTCAACCTGGCGGAGGCCGGGGTGCTGGATGGCCGCCGCGCCACCACGCACTGGTATTACGCCGAGCAGTTGCGGCGGCGCTTCCCGAACGTCGGCGTGGAAGAGGACCGCATCTTCATCATCGATGGCCCGGTCTGGACCTCGGCCGGCATGTCGGCCTGCATCGACCTGGCGCTGGCGCTGGTGGAGAAAGACGCGGGCGCCGCGGTTGCGCGCGATGTGGCGAAGTCGCTGGTCGTGTATCACCGACGCGCCGGCGGGCAGTCACAGTTCTCGGCACTGCTGGACCTGGAACCGCGCTCGGACCGCATTCGTGCCGCGCTGGATTTCGCGCGGCAGAACCTGCAACAGGAACTTTCGGTGGACCAACTGGCGGATGCGGCGCACCTGAGCCCGCGGCAGTTCGCGCGCGCATTCCGTGACGAGACCGGGCAGACCCCCGCCAAGGCCGTGGAGCACCTGCGCGTGGAGGCGGCCAGGCTGATGATGGAAAGCGGCCGCCATGCCATCGATGTGGTCGCGCGGGATACCGGCTTCGGTGACCGCGAGCGCATGCGGCGTGCGTTCCTGCGGGCGTTCGGCCAACCGCCGCAGGCAATCCGGCGCATGGCGCGCGGCGACGAATTGCAGACTGCGTAGGGGCGGCCGTGCCGACAGGGGCATGGAAGGCAGCCGGGCATCCGACTTGTTACCCCAGGTACCAATTCCTGTTCCGCGCCATGCCTTTATCCCAGGCCGGCGCGCACATAGAGTTGGTCGCGTGACCCTCACCTGATTGGAGCCAGCATGTCTGTGCAAGAACGTCTCGCAGCGCGCGGCCTGGTGCTGCCGCAGCCCCCGCAGCCCCTCGGCAGCTATACCGCGGTCAGCCAGGCCGGCGACCTGCTGTTCATTTCCGGGCAGTTGCCTTTGCAGGATGGCAAGGTGGTCTGGCAAGGCCAGGTCGGCAAGGACCTGGATGTCGGGCAGGGCAAGCGTGCCGCCCAGCTGGCGGCGCTCAACGTGCTGGCGCAGATCCATGCCTATCTGGGTGGCTTCGAGCGCCTGGACCACATCGTCCGCGTCGACGGGCACATTTCCAGCGCGCACGGCTGGTTCGGGCAGCCGGCGGTGCTCGACGGTGCCTCCGACCTGTTTGGCGAGGTGCTGGTAGAGAAGGCCGGCCACGCGCGAACCATTTCCTCGCACTTCCAGCAGCCGGCGAATGCGGCCGTGATCCTCGTGGTCATTGCCCAGATCCGGCCTGAATAAGCAGCGCGGCTTGTGCCGTTACGCTGAGAATTTCTCGACCAGGAAGTCGACGAACGCCCGTACCCGGCGCGAGACGTGGCGCGCGGACGGGTATAGCAGCACAAAGGGGCGCGTACTGCCGCCGTAGTCCTTCAGCACCTCCACCAGCGTGCCGTCGCGCAGGTCCTGTTCCACCACGAAGCGGTAGGTCTGGAACAGGCCCGCGCCGGCGCGCACCAGCGTGGCCCCGCCCAGGATGTCTTCTGACGCCGCATACGAGCCGGCGGTCACGATATCCGTGTCCTCGCCGTTGACCTGGAACGTCCATGGGATCCGCCGGCCGCTGCTAGGGCGCTCGAACTGGATGCACTCATGCCTGAGCAGGTCTTCCAATGACTGCGGCGTGCCGGCACGCCCCAGATAGCCAGGCGTTGCCACCACCACCAGCTCAGCGTCTTCCAGCTTGCGCGCGATCAGGTTCGAGTCATCCGGCGCACGCCCGCGCACCGACAGGTCATAGGTGTCATCGGCGAAATCCACATTGCGGTTGCTGATGTGCACGTCGATCTCGACTTCGGGGTAGCGCTCGCGGAATGCCGGCAGCACTGGCAGCACGCGATAGTGCGCGTAAGGGGTCGGCAGGCTGATCCGCAAGCGCCCCGCAGGGGCTGCCTGCTGGCCGCTGATCTGCCGCTCCGCATCCACCAGCTGCGCCAGTGCGACGCGGCTCTGCTCGAAATACACCCGGCCTTCGTCGGTCAGGCGGATCTGGCGCGTGGTCCGCACGAAGAGCCGCACCCCCAGGCGCTCCTCCAGCCTTTGCACAGTGCGGCTGACTGCGGGCGGTGTCACGCCCGCGGCCACTGCCGCCGCGGTGAAGCTGCCCAGCTCCGCGGCCAGGCAGAACAGCTCGATGCTGCCAAGCTGAAGGTCGTCGAATTGCCGTTTCATGTCTCGCACCGGATCAAGCGATGTATCCATCATATGTGCGCCATTGGCAGAAGTCGATGTCCGGGCTGTGGCTGGCGCCGAAGTGACCGCGAGGCTGCGTTTGCCATGGGCGCCGGAGGATTCGTCCCGCTCTATTTGTGCTTGTGGCGCAAGACTGTTTGTGCCGCCGAGGTCTTCGAATGCGAAAGGGAATTGCCTAGATTGGAACCCATCGGAGCCGCCGGCCCGATCGGCAAGCAAGCCGATTCAATCTACATCGAGGTTCAAGAAAATGAGCGCAGCACAGAAAGTCGTTGTCATCACGGGCGCATCGCAAGGCATTGGCGCTGAACTGGTCAAGGCGTTCCGGGAACGTGGCCATCGCGTTGTCGCCACCGCGCGCACCATCAAGCAGTCGGACGACCAGGACATCCTGGCAGTCGCCGGCGATATCGCCGATCCGTCCACGGCGCGCCGCGTCATCGCCGAGGCCGTGGCAAGGTTCGGGCGCATCGATACCCTGGTCAACAACGCCGGCATCTTCATCGCCAAGCCGTTCACCAGCTATACCGACGAGGACTACGCGGCCGCCACCGGCATCAACCTGACGGGCTTCTTCCATATCACGCAGCTGGCCATCGCCGAAATGGAGAAGCAGCGCAGCGGCCACGTGGTCAGCATCACGACCAGCCTGGTCGACCATGCGATCAGCGGGGTGCCGTCGGTGCTGGCCTCGCTGACCAAGGGTGGCCTGAACGCCGCGACCAAGTCGCTGGCCATCGAGTACGCCAAGACCGGCATCCGCGCGAATGCTGTCTCGCCCGGCATCATCAAGTCGCCGATGCATCCGCCCGAAACCCATGCGGGGCTGGGCGCGCTGCACCCGGTGGGTCATATGGGCGAGATGCGCGATATCGTCGATGCTGTCCTGTATCTCGACAGCGCACCGTTCGTCACGGGCGAGATCCTGCATGTAGACGGCGGCCAGAGCGCAGGGCATTGAGCGGACACCCCCGCGGCGCGCGCCGGCGCACCGCGGGTGGTTCCCGACGGCGCGACGGGGGAATACCCGTCGCGCCGTATTGCGTTAATCTTTCGGTGCCCGGCGCCGCGCCTGGCGGTTTTCAATCAATCTGCCAAGGTGACGCCGATGGACGCACACACCGACCACATCCTGATCGTGGATGACGACCGCGAGATCCGTGAACTGATCTCAACCTACCTCACCAAGAACGGCTTGCGCGTTACCGTGGTGCCTGACGGGCGGCACATGCGGTCGTTCCTGGACGTCAACAGCGTCGACCTGATCGTGCTGGATGTAATGATGCCGGGCGACGATGGCCTGGTGCTGTGCCGTGAACTGCGGGCAGGCAAGCACAAGGCCACCCCGGTGCTGATGCTGACCGCGCGCAGCGACGAGACCGACCGCATCGTCGGCCTGGAAATGGGCGCCGACGACTACCTTGCCAAGCCTTTCGCCGCACGCGAGCTGCTGGCCCGCATCAAGGCGGTGCTGAGGCGGACCCGGATGCTTCCGCCCAACCTGCAGATCACCGAGGCCGGGCAGCTGCTTGCATTTGGCGACTGGCAGCTCGACACCACCGCGCGCCACCTGATTGACCAGGATGGCGTCATCGTCGCGCTGAGCGGCGCGGAATACCGGCTGCTGCGCGTCTTTGTCGACCATCCGCAGCGCGTGCTTAACCGCGACCAGCTGCTCAGCCTGACGCAGGGCCGCGAAGCGGAAATGTTCGAACGCTCGATCGACCTGCTGGTCAGCCGCTTGCGCCAGCACCTCAGGGACGATGCGCGCGAGCCCCGCTACATCAAGACCGTGCGCAGCGAGGGCTATGTCTTCTCGACGCCCGTGGAGATCCGGGAGGCACGCCAGTGAATCTCCGTGCCTTGCCCTGGCCCCGTACGATGGGCTCGCGGCTGTTCCTGATCCTGCTGGCCGGGCTTATCGTCGCCCACGGCTTGTCGTTTGGCGTCCTGTTTGCCGAGCGCTACATCACCGCGCGCAAGATCATGCTCGGCACCCTGGAGACTGACGTCTCCACCTCGATCGCCATCCTGGACCGCTTGCCCGCGGCGGAGCGCCCGCAGTGGCTGCGCCACGTGAATCGCGGCGCCTACCAATACATCCTGGGGCCGGGCCTGCCAGGCGTGCCGGAGATGACCGCGCAGGCCACGGAAGTTGCCGACCGGATCATGGAAGCGAGCGGCGGCCGCTTCGCGGTCAGGGTCGAGTCCATCCCCGGCCAGGGCAAGCGCATGCAGGCCCACCTGACCCTCAGCGATGGCAGCCCGCTGACCATCGACGTGCATCCTAAGCCGACGCCGGTGGCGCAATGGCTGCCTTATGTGCTGGGGATCCAGTTGCTGCTGCTGGTCCTGTGCTGCTGGCTTGCCGTGCGCCTGGCGATCCGCCCCCTGGTGGCGCTGGCCAATGCCGCCGACGCGCTCGACCCGAATGCCAGGACCCAGCCGCTGGGCGAGACCGGGCCCACCGAGCTGGTGCGTGCCGCGCGCGCATTCAATGCCATGCGCGAGCGTATTGCCCGCTTTGTCGAAGAGCGCGTGCAGATCCTGGCCGCGATCTCCCACGACCTGCAGACGCCGATCACGCGGATGAAGCTGCGCGCCGAAATGACGGAAGACTCTGAAGACAAGCGCAAGCTGGTGCAAGACCTCACCGAGATCGAGACGCTGGTGAAGGAGGGGCTGGCCTACGCGCGCGCCATGCATGGCGATGGCGAGACGCGGTCGCGGATCGACATCGGCTCGTTCGTCGAGAGCCTGGTCTACGACTACCAGGACACCGGCAAGGCCGTCACCATCCTGCAGCGTGCCGGCGGTACCCTCGACACGCGCCCGCACGCCTTGCGCCGCATCCTGACCAACCTGACCGACAACGCGCTCAAGTTCGGCGGGGCGGCGGAGCTGAGCGTGCACCGCGAGGACGGCGGCGCGGTGACCATCAGCGTGCTCGACCGCGGGCCCGGCATCCCGGCTGAGCAGCTCGAGTCCGTGCTGCAGCCGTTTGTCCGGCTTGAGGCATCGCGCAACCGGGAGACCGGCGGCACCGGCCTGGGCCTGGCGATTGCGCACCAGCTTGCGCTGGCCATCGGCGGCTCACTGACGCTGCGCAATCGCGAGGGCGGTGGCCTGGAGGCGCGGCTCAGGGTGGGTTGAGCCGCCGCCCGCTACGTTACCAGCCGCCCCCCAGCGCACGGAACGTTGCCACCGCCGCGCGGGCATTGTCGGCGCCCACACGTGCCTGCTGGTCGCGCGCCGCCAGCAGCAGGCGGTCTTCCTCCAGCACTTCGAACAGGCTGACCGCGCCGCCCTTGTAGGCGTCCTCGGCGGCGCCGCGCGAGCGCGCGTGCGCAGCCACTTCCACGGTCAGCTCCTTGCCCTGCAACTCCAGCTGGGTCAGCGTAATGATCGCGTTCTCCACGTCCTCGGTGGCGCGCAGCATGGCCTTGCGGTAGGTGGCCAGGGCCTCGGCGTTGGCGCCCTTGGCCTGCGCCACTTCGGCGTCGACCCGGCCGAAGTCGAACAGGCGCCAGCGCAGTCCCGCGATCGCGGCGGGCTGGAAGGCGGACCCGGTGAACAGCTTGCCGGCGGAGAGGCTCTCGAAGCCGAGCAGCGCTGACAGCGACAGCTTCGGGTAGTACTCGGCAGTGGCCACGCCGATGCGGGCACTGGATGCCGCCAGCCGGCGCTCCGCGGCAATCACGTCCGGGCGGCGTTGCAGCAGGTTGGCCGGACCTTGCGCCACGGCGATCTGCGGCACGGCGGTGCGCTCGGTTGGCGTCAGGAGTTCGGCGGCATAGGTGCCCGGATGCGCGCCCATCAAGACATCGAGCCGATTCAGCTGTGTCTCCAGCTCGATCTGCAGCGGCGGGATGGTCACGCGGGTCTGTGCCAGCTGTGCTTCCGCCTGGGCCCGTTCCCGCTCGGCGCCAATGCCGTCGGCCAGCCGCAGCTGCACCAGTTCAAGCAGCTTGGCATTGGTCCGCACCTGCTGTTGCGCGATGGCGATGCGCTGCTGCGCGCCGCGCACACGGAAGTAGGCATCGGCCGCTTCGGCGGCCACCAGCACGCGCACGCCCATGTGCTCGGCTTCCGCGGCCTGGGCCTCCGCGCTGGCGGCCTCGGCGCCGCGCCGCAGGCCGCCGGCCACGTCGATCTCCCAGCTTGCCCCCACACCAGCGCTGTACACCGTCTTGTTGCGGTCAAAACCCGGCGCGTTCTTGCCGAGGCTGCCCAAAGGCCCCTCCAGCGACTGGCGCTGCGTGGCCACGCTGCCGGACAACGAGGCCTGCGGCAGCAGTTCAGCGCCGGCGTGGCTGGCCGCGGCGCGCGCCTGGTCGACCCGCGCAATCGCCGCCGCCAGGTCCAGGTTCTGCTCCAGCGCGCGCTGGATGACGCGCGTCAGCGCGGGATCGTCAAAGCCCAGCCACCAGCTGTCCAGTGACGGCGCGGGCTGCGGGGCCTCGCGGGCGTCCAGCGCCGCTGCGTGCGGGTAGGCCGCAGGCATATCCGAGGCCGGCATGTGGTAATCGGGGCCGGCAGCGCAGGCCACCAGGGCGGCCGCGGCGCTGGCCGCAAGCAGGGTGGGCAGGAGGCGGGCGATACCGGCGCGGGTGCGCCGGAGCGGGGGACGGAATGGACTTTGGGGCATGACGGACACCTTTCAACAGCGACGAATAAAGCACAAGCCAAAAACTAACTTGCATGATGATAGTTACTACTCTAGACTAACTTTCAAATTGATAGCAACCACATTTTCCGAGGAAGCCAGTCATGCACAGAAAGCCGCTTGCTGATACGCCTTGCCCCATCGCTCGCACGGTGGCCCGCGTTGCCGACAGCTGGAGCGTCCTGATCCTGCGCGAAGCGTTCTACGGCGTGACGCGCTTTGATGAGTTCCAGCAGAACCTGGGCATCGCCCCCAACATGCTGACCCGCCGCCTGCACTCGCTGGTGGAGGACGGCATGCTGGAGCGCCGCCCGTACTGCGACCGCCCGCCGCGTTCCGAGTACATCCTGACCGAGCGCGGCCATGACTTCCGCCCGGTCCTGCTGGCCATGCTGGCCTGGGCCAACAAGCATCTCGCGCCCGAGGGCCAAAGCGTGCAGCTGGCCAACCGACTCACTGGCGAGCGTGTCGAGCCGGTACTGGTCGATGCCGCCAGCGGTCGCCCCGTCACCGACCCCGATTTCCACATCGCCCCCGGGCCGGCGGCTACCGACGGCCTGCGGCGCCGGCTGGACCGCTCGGCCGAAGCCTGACCCGAACTCTCCCGAACCCTACCGAACCCTCCACCCATGCCGCCTCGCAGGCGGGATAAGTCCTGAAAGCAGAAAGGAAGTGCCATGAGCAGTAATACGCTGACTGAACGGGCGGGTACCGAACCCGTTCCCGCTTCGAAATCCAAGGCCAGCCCCAAGCGGCTGCTGGCGACCGGCGCGCTGGTTGTGGCCGGATTGGCCGCGATCGGATACGGCTACCACTGGTGGACATCGGCTCGCCACCTGCAGCGTACCGACGACGCCTACGTTGGCGGCGATGTCACGGTGATCGGCGCCAAGGTCGGGGGCTACATCGCGGAAGTCGCGGTGACGGACAACCAGACGGTCCACGCGGGCGATGTGCTGGTGCGCATCGACGACCGCGACTACCGCGCCGCACTGGCCAAGGCCGAAGGCGCCGTGGCGGCGCAACAGGCACTGCTGGCAAACCTGGATGCCACCGCGCGCCTGCAGGAGGCGGTCATCGCCCAGGCCAAGGCCGGCATCTCGGCGACTAATGCAGACACCGTACGGGCGCGCGACGACCAGGTGCGCTACGCCAGCCTGGTGGCGAAGGCGGCTGTCTCCATCCAGAGCTCGCAGAAGGCTGACTCGGACTACAAGCAGGCCCAGGCCAATGGCGAGAAGGCGCGTGCCGCGCTGCTGGCCGCGCAGCGCCAGCTGGACGTGATCGGCACGCAGAAGCAGCAGGCGCAGGCGTCACTGGCGCAGGCGACCGCCGAGCGCGACATCGCGAAGCTGAATCTTGGCTATACGGAACTGCGCGCGCCCGTGGATGGCACCGTGGGCAACCGGCGCGCCCGCGTCGGCGCCTTTGCCGGTGCCGGCAGCCAGTTGCTGTCCATCGTGCCGGCCAGCGGGCTGTGGGTGGACGCCAACTTCAAGGAAGGGCAACTGGCGCACATGCGCCCCGGCATGGCGGTCGAAATTGAAGCCGATGTGCTGCCGGGGCGGGTCTTCCATGGCCACGTCGCCAGCCTGGCGCCGGCCACCGGTGCGCAGTTCAGCGTGTTGCCGCCGGAGAATGCCACCGGCAACTTCACCAAGATCGTCCAGCGCGTGCCGGTGCGGATCCGCCTGGACGAGCAGGACGCCCGGCTTGGCGTCCTGCGCCCGGGGCTGTCGGTGATCGCCCAGGTCAACACGCAGCCAGGCAAGCAGGTGCAGTGATGACCACGGCCACCCTGACCACCCCTGCGTCCGCCGTGGCGATGCCGGACGAGATGTCCACTGCCGCCAAGGTGTTCGCCTTCAGCACGATGTGCGTGGGCATGTTCATCGCCTTGCTGGATATCCAGATTGTCTCCGCCTCGTTGCGCGATATCGGCGGCGCGCTCTCGGCCGGCGCCGATGAAACCGTGTGGGTGCAGACCAGCTACCTGATCGCCGAGATCATCGTGATTCCCTTGTCCGGCTGGCTGTCGCGCGTGATGTCGACGCGCTGGCTGTTCGCCGCCTCCGCGGCGGGCTTCACGGTGGCCAGCCTGCTGTGCGGGGTGGCGTGGGACATCAACAGCATGATCGTGTTCCGGGCGCTGCAGGGTTTCCTGGGCGGCTCGATGATCCCGATGGTGTTCACCACGGCCTTTGCCTTCTTCGTCGGCCCCCAGCGTGTCATCGCCGCTGCCACGGTCGGCGGGCTGGCCTCGCTGGCGCCGACGCTGGGGCCCACCATCGGCGGCTGGATCACCGATCACTATTCCTGGCACTGGCTGTTCTTCATCAACCTGGTGCCGGGCATCTTCGTCACCGTCGCCGTGCCGCTGCTGGTCAAGGTCGACCGGCCCGACTGGTCGCTGGTGCGCGGTGCCGATTACCTGGGCATGGTGCTGATGGCGCTGTTCCTGGGTTGCCTCGAATACACGCTGGAGGAAGGGCCGCGCTGGGACTGGTTCGGCGACGACGTGATCCTGGCCACCGCCTGGATCTCCGGCCTGTCGGGCGTGGGCTTCATCTGGCGCACGCTGACCTATGCCAACCCCGTGGTGGACCTGCGCGCGCTCAAGGACCGGAACTTCGCGCTTGGCTGCTTCTTTTCCTTTGTCACCGGCATCGGCATCTTTGCCACCATCTACCTGACGCCGCTGTTCCTGGGGCGCGTGCGCGGCTTCAGCGCGCTCGATATCGGGCTGGCGGTGTTTTCCACCGGCGTGTTCCAGATGGCGTCGATCCCGCTCTATGCCTTCCTGGCCAACCGGGTCGACCTGCGCTGGCTGATGATGATCGGCCTGGGGCTGTTCGCGGTGTCGATGTGGTACTTCGCGCCCATCACGCACGACTGGGGCGCGGCGCAGCTGCTGCTGCCGCAGGCGCTGCGCGGCATGGGCCAGCAGTTCGCGGTGGCGCCCACGGTGACACTGACCCTGGGCAGCCTGCCGCCGGCGCGGCTCAAGCTTGCGTCCGGGCTGTTCAACCTGATGCGCAACCTGGGCGGGGCCATCGGCATCGCGGCCTGCGCGACCGCCCTCAACAACCGCGGCAACATGCACTTCCTGCGCGAGGCAGAGCACCTGAACATCCGCAATGAAGCCATGGGCAACCTGTTGCAAGGGATCAGCGACCAGTTCGTGGCGGTCGGGCACGATGCCCTCGATGCGCAGACCGCGGCCCTCAGGCAATTGTGGGCGCTGGCCTGGCGCGAGGCGCAGACCCAGACCTTTGGCGACATTTTCCTGCTGATCCTGGTCTGCTTCGCGATCGCCACCGCCATGGTGCCGCTGATGCGCAAGGTTGGAGCGCCGAAGGGTCCGTCGGCAGACGCGCATTGATGAGGGAATGACCATGACAATCAGTCTGTGCAAGCGCTTCCTGTCTGCCGCGCTGATCGCGGCGAGCGCCACGGTGGCTTATGCGGGGGAGCGCCCGCGCGACAACGGTGTGGCGTGCGCTCGTGCAGGTAATGCTTATTGCAATCTTCCAGATCAGGGCAACAGGCCAATGCCGCAAGGCGTGCCGCAGGGAGAGTCCGCTTGACTGGCGTGGCAGTCCGTCAGCCGGGCTGCTTTGTATCCAAGTATGTCGCCATCGCGGATCAATACACAGCGATACAAATCCCCTGAAATCCGACACATGCCGCGTGCCGTGGCCGCCTAGACTCGTGCTCACATTGATCACGCAAACAGGAGAAGAAAATGTCGAAGACAGTCGATCTACCTCGTCGAGGCTTTCTGGGTGCAGCGGCAGTGACGCTGGCCTCCGCGCCGTTCGGGCTGCCGCAGGCCGCCCGCGCGCAAACCGGTGTGTCGAAGGCGCCGGCGCTGCCCTTGACCACGCCGGGCACCCATGCCAGCTTCGCGCCGGTCAAGCACGTCAACGCCGGCGTGCTCAATATCGGCTACGCCGAGGCCGGCCCTGCCACAGGGCCGGTCGCGCTGCTGCTGCACGGCTGGCCCTACGACATCCACAGCTTTGTCGACGTGGCACCGCTGCTTGCGGCCCGCGGCTATCGGGTGATCATTCCCCACCTGCGTGGCTTCGGCTCGACGTCCTTCCTGTCTGCCGACACCATGCGCAACGGCCAGCCCGTAGCGATAGCCGCCGACATGATCGCGCTGATGGACGCGCTGAATATCCGCAATGCCGTAGTGGCCGGCTTTGACTGGGGCGCGCGCACCGCCGACATCATGGCGGCGATCTGGCCGGACCGCTGCAGGGGGCTGGTCTCGGTCAGCGGCTACCTGATCGGCAACCAGGCAGCCGGCAAGCAGCCGCTACCGCCTGAGGCCGAGCTCCAGTGGTGGTACCAGTTCTATTTCTCCACCGATCGGGGCCGCGCCGGCTACCAGAAGTACACGCACCAGTTCGCCAGGCTGATCTGGAAACTGGCATCGCCGCAATGGCAGTTCGATGATGCGACGTTCAACCGCAGCGCCGCCGCCTTCGACAATCCCGACCACGTGGAAATCACCATCCACAACTACCGCTGGCGGCAGGGGTTGGCCAGCGGCGAAGCCAGGTTCGACGACTTCGAGAAGCGGCTCGCCACGGCGCCCGCCATCGGCGTGCCCACCATCACCATGGAAGGCGATGCCAACGGCGCGCCGCACCCCGAGCCGAGCGCCTATGCCAGCAAGTTCACGGGCCGCTACGAGCACCGGAACCTGACGGGCGGGATCGGCCACAACCCGCCGCAGGAAGCGCCCACCGCATTTGCGCAGGCGGTGCTCGATGTAGACAGGCGCTGACGCATGAGGGGCGCAATGCGCAGATTGCTGATACTGGCTGCCATGACGCTGTCGGCGCTGGCATCGGAGCTGGGTGGCGCAGGCCATCGGTGCGCATGGTCCGGCATGCCCCGGACCATGCGCCCGGATAAGCGGGCACGAAACAAGGGCGGCCCGGGCGCTGCGGGCATTGCCATGCCCCAGCACCCGCCGCCGCCCGCCTGCCGCGCTCAGCGCAGAGACCTGAACGCTGCGCGCAGCTCTTGAGCGAACAGCTGCGGCTCTTCCCATGCCGCGAAGTGGCCTCCCTTGTCGACCTTGTTGAAGTAGGTCAGCCTGGGGTAGGCGCGCTCGGCCCAGGTGCGCGGGGCTTGATAGAGCTCGCCGGGAAATACCGTCACGCCTACAGGCACCTTGATCTGTCCTGTCATCTGCTCCGCTGCGTTGAAGTTGTTGGTGTTGTTCTCCCAATATAGCTGCGCGGACGACGTGGCGCTGTTGGTGAGCCAGTAGAGCGTGATGTCGTCGAGCATCTCGTCCCTGGTCAGCGAGCGCTCGGGATTGCCTCCGCTGAAGGTCCAGGCGGCAAACTTGTCATACATCCATGCCGCCTGCCCTGCGGGGGAATCTGCCAGGCCATAGCCCACGGTCTGTGGGCGGGTCACCATCATCGCGGCATAGCCGCCGCCCAGCGTATACAACTTGTTCATCGACTCGAAGGCTGACTTTTCGGCGGCGGACAGGCCGGCCGGCGCCGCTTCGCCGTTCTTCAGCGCGCGGGCGACGTCCGCTGGCACGGTGGCGGGCATATTGACGTGAATGCCGAGCAATCCCTGTGGCGCCTGGCGGCCCTGCGCATGCGCCACGACCGAGCCCCAGTCGCCGCCCTGTGACACATAGCGTGTGTAGCCCAGCCGCTTCATCAACACATCCCACGCGCCTGCAATGCGGTCGGGGCCCCAGCCGGTGCCGACGGGTTTGCCGGAGAAGCCGTAGCCGGGCATCGACGGAATCACTACATCGAAGGCGTCCTCGGCACTGCCGCCATAGGCGGTGGGATCGGTGAGCGGGCCAATCACCTTCAGCAGTTCAAAGACCGAGCCCGGCCAACCGTGGGTGATGACGAGCGGCAGCGCATTGGGATGGCGCGATCGCACATGAAGGAAGTGGATGTCGAGTCCGTCGATCCTGGTAACGAACTGGGGGTAGGCGTTCAGCTTTTGCTCTGCCTTGAACCAGTCGTAGTCGTTGCCCCAATAGCGCACCAGTTCCTGGATCTTCGCCAGCTGCACGCCCTGCGATTGATCGGATACCGTCTCGCGGTCCGGCCAGCGCGTGGCGGCGATACGCTGGCGCAGGTCGGTCAGTGCCGCTTGCGGGAAGCTGGCGTGGAAGGGGCGAATGGATGCGTCTTCGGCCGCCGCGCGTTGCGGGATTGCGCCGCCTTCGGCGGCCGGCAACGCCTGGGCGTGGCTTGGCAAGGCCAATTGAGCCAGGCATAAAGCGAGCGTGGCGATGGCAGGTGCAGTGCGTGTTACGCGGAGTTTCATATCGATACCAGGTAGAGGGAAAGTGGAATCCGGTCAGCGGCGTGGTTTTGGCGGGTGCACGTCGGGTTTCGGCTGATACACCGCGGCGGCGTAGATGGCGTCCGCAACCTGCTTCGGCCTTGACAGCTGCGGTACGTGGCTCGTCGGTAGTGTCACGATGCGGGCGGAGATCTTCTGTGCCATCGCTTTCTGCAAGGCGGGCTGGATCATGTGATCCTGCTCGCTGAGGATGTACCAGGACGGCCTGGTCCGCCATGCGGCAACCGTGACCTTGTCCTCGAAGCTCTTGCCGCTGATGGGTCCCTGTGTCGCCGCCATGATCCGGGTCTGGGCCGCCGGCACGTCCTGGGCGAAGTGTTTGGACATCCCCTCGGGTGTCAGCGTCAGGAATCCGTCCTTGTCAGCGACGATGAAGTTGGATCCCTCGGGTTTCGGGTAGTCCTTGGCCAGGTCCGCCACCGACTGGTTTTCCGAAGGTGCAAACGCTGCGACATAGACCAGGGCCTTGACGCGCTCATGCTGTCCGACTTCAGAGATCACCGCACCGCCCCAGGAATGCCCCACCAGCACGACCGGTCCGGCCTGCATGTCGAGCGCGCGGCGCGTGGCGGCCACGTCGTCGGCCAGGGAAGACAGCGGGTTCTGGACCGATACAACATGAAGCCCCCTGGACTGGAGCAGGGCAATGACCTTGTCCCAGGCCGATCCGTCGGCAAAGGCGCCGTGCACGAACACCACCGTGGTAGTGCGGCTGTCCGCAGCCGGTGCGGCTGCGGCTGTGCTCGCAGCGGCTGCAAGGCTGCTGACGGTGGCAACAAGCGCTGCAGTCCTGATGAACGTTTTCAATGTCCTCATGCGATTCCCCCTTAAGGGTCAGGTACTAATGGAATTGGACGGTGGCCGCCCTGCCGGCATCGGCAGCCCGGGTCAGACGGTGAGGGCGGCCACGCAAAGGGCTGTCCCGAAGGCATAGGTTCCCAGGGCACCAACCGCGCGGGCCGGATTCGGCCGGGACATGGAGGGCCAGGCAAGCAGTGCAACCACCAGGAGCACGCGGCAGGCGGTTGCACCTGCCATGCACCAGACCGCCCAGCCAGGCGGATATTGAGTGCCGAGGTACAGGAAGAGCACCGCAAGGAACGGCGCGTACTCGGTGGTGTTGCCGTGAGCGCGAATCAGCCGTGCCAGCAGTTGATCAGGCTCGGATGGGTAGCCGCTCAGCACGCCGATCCTGGACCGCTGCACCGAGGTGGCGAGTCCGAGTGAGAACAGAAGCAGACCGAGGACAGCTGTGCAGGCCAACGCGATGATGTTCATTCGGTACCTTGTGCATGGTCGATAGCGCTCATTGGGAGAAGTCCATCGGGAGTGGATTGACAGTTTCAGCATAGGGTCCTAGCCTTTGTCCTGAACGACGAACTTCCCTCGTTTCAGGACAACATGAACCGAATCGGACTCGCCCTCTTCCCCGGCTTTCAGATGCTCGATATGGCGGCGGCGTCAGTCTTCGAGATGGCGAACCTCGAAGTGCGGGTTCCCGCCTACGAAATCCATGTGGTCTCGGAAAGCGGCGGGGCCGTGCAGAGTTCAATGGGCGCGGCGATCCAGACCACCGCGATGGATCCGCTGGCCTACGACACGCTGATGGTTGGGGGCGCTTCCTCCGTGCCGGCGGCATCGCCCAGGCTGCTGCGCTTGCTTGGCGAGGCACTCGAGCCGACCAGGCGCATGGCCAGCATCTGCACAGGGGCATTCATCTTTGCCGAGGCCGGCATCCTGAACGGCCGGCGGGCTACTACGCATTGGCTCTATGCCAGGACGCTCCAGCAGCGCTTTCCTGCGGTGCGCGTCGAGGAGGACCGAATCTTTGTTCGGGACGGAACGGTGTGGACATCGGCCGGCATGACGGCATGCATCGACCTTGCACTGGCGCTGGTGGAGCAAGACCTCGGGACCGATGTGTCGCGGGCGGTCGCGAAGAAGCTCGTCGTTCATCACCGCCGTGCCGGGGGCAGTCGCAGTTCTCGATGCTGTCGGAACTGGAATCGAAGTCAGACCGCATACAAGCGGCATTGACCTACGCCAGGAATCATCTGCACCAGGATTTGTCGGTGGAGCAGCTCGCCAGCGCCGCCAACATGAGCCCGCGACATTTCAGCCGCGAGTTCCGGCAGAGCACGGGCCAATCCCCGGCACGTGCCATCGAGCGCTTGCGCGCCGACATGGCCCGCGTGCTCGTGGAAGCCGACGCGCTGACAATCGAGCGCATCGCGAGCAAGACCGGCTTCTCCGACCCGGAGCGCATGCGGCGAGCGTTCCTGCGGATCTTCGGCGAGCCGCCGCAAGCCCTCAAGCGTGCCGCCCGTGCGCGGCGCATCGCGGAGTCGGCCGCCGTGTGACGGAGGGCGGCACGGCGACAGCTTCGCATCAATGCAAGTGCAGGCCGGGCGCTGCGCTTCACGCTATTCGGGACACCGGCGCATGATAATATTCGCATGCGAACGAAATCTCATCATTTATAGCGCACCAGACATGGAACATCGCCTCGTCTACCTGTTGAACGTGGGCCAGCGGCGCCTGCACCGCTGGTCACAAGCGCGCACTGCCGCGGGTGGCGTGACATCAGCCCAGGCCGGACTGCTTTTCTTCCTGGGCAGCAACGATGGCGCGCTGACGAGCGAGGCTGCCGCGGCGCTGGACCTGGGTGCGCCTGGGATGAGCGGCCTGGCGGAGCGGACCGAAAGGGCCGGCCTGATCGAGCGCCGGCCGGACGAGAACGATGGCCGTGCCTCGCGCCTGTGGCTGACGGAGGCAGGGCGCCTGGCGCGCCAGCGTTCCAAGGCGAGCATGAAGGTATTGAATGCCAGGCTGACCGAAGGTTTCACCGCCGCCGAGATCGACGTGGTGGCGCGCTGGCTGACCAGCCTGCAGACAAAGTTTCCGGCCGCGGACGAGGGCGAGGCGTAGCCTGGCAGCGGCCGGAAAGCGAGGCAGTCGACTTACTGCCCGGCAACCCTGGTGAAGTCTGGTTTGCGTTTTTCGGCGAAGGCCGAGAATGCTTCCCGGGCTTCCGCACTGGCCAGCCGCTCCTCGAACCTGGCGCTTTCGCTGTTCATCTGCGCAAGCAGTTTTTCCGCATCACGCATGAGCTGTTTCATTGCGCTCAGGGAGCCCGCCGGCCTGGCGGCAATCTTCTCGGCCATCCGGCGCGCATCCGTGCGCAGCTGGTCATTGGCGCAAACCTTGTTCGCAATGCCCCATGCCACGGCGGTTTGCGCGTCAAGCGGCTCGCCCAGCGCGAACATCTCGAAGGCCCTGACGTGTCCGATCCGCAGCGGGAGCAGGTAACTCGAAGCCGCTTCGGGAACCAGTGCGAGATTGACGAAAGGCGTGATCAGTTGCGCGTCCTGGCCGAGCACGACGTAATCACAATGCAGCAGCATGGTGGTCCCGACGCCGACGGCCTTGCCATTGACCGCGGCGACAATCGGTACGGTCGAATTGGCAAGGGCGCGCAGGAAACGATGCACGTGACGTTCGCTGGGGCCATTTCCCGAGGCGATCGCCGCGAATTCGCCGAGATCATTGCCGGCGGTAAAGGTGTTCCCGTCCCCCTGCAACAGCAATACCCGGATAGCCCGGTTCTGCTGTGCCTGCTCGATAGTATCGGCAAGTGCGCCGTACATCTCGTTCGTCAAGGCGTTCATCTTGTCCGGCCGGGCAAGCGTTAGGGTCAGCGCGCCGCCGGTGAGGTCAACGCGGATTTCCGGGGTCATTGGTCGGTCTCCAGGTGAGAGTTGCACGCCTGCCGTGCACGCATCGCGATTAAGTTCGCATGCGAAGTATATAGGTGGTTCGCATGCGAAGTAAATGGTTGAGGGCGCGCAGCGTGCGGAATCAGCACCTGGGGCAGCGTCCTCCACACAGACGGTGTGGGCAGACGCGTGCTTGCAGTGCCTGATAGGCGCGGAATACAGCACAAGCGGAAACCGGACTTGCATGCTGATAGTGACTACTCTAGACTAACTATCAAATCGATAGCAAGTAGGTCTTTCGAGGAAGCCAATCATGCAGAAGAAGCCACTGGGCGAAACGCCGTGTCCGATCGCGCGCACCGCGGCCCGCGTTGCCGACAGCTGGAGCGTATTGATCCTGCGCGAAGCCTTTTACGGCGTGACCCGGTTCGACGAGTTCCAGCAAAACCTGGCTATCGCGCCCAATATGCTCACCCGTCGCCTGAACTCACTTGTTGAAGAAGGCATGCTGGAGCGTCGCCAGTACTGCGACCGGCCACCCCGCTCCGAGTACATCCTGACCGAGCGCGGGCGCGATTTCCGCCAGGTGCTGCTGGCGATGCTGGCTTGGGGCAACAAGCATCTCGCGCCCGAAGGCGAGAGCGTGCAGTTGGCCAACCGGCGCACCGGCGCGCGCGTGGAGCCTGTGCTGGTCGACGCCGCCAACGGGCGCCCGGTCACCGATGCCGACTATTACCTTGCGCCCGGCCCCGCCGCCAGCGACCGCGTGCGCCAGCGGCTGTCGCGCTCGGCAGAAGCCTGAGCCGGATTTCCCGCGCAGCTAATTCTTGTTCCAACCTTCAAGGCCCGGCCACCGGGCGCATACCGCATGGAGTGCGTGCGGCCGATTGAAACTGGTTGTTTGGTAGGGAGAATGCGATGCATGCAAGAGATGTCGTGCTGTGCCAACCGGTGCGTACCGCCATTGGCGCCTACAACGGCTCACTGAAGGCCGTTCCGGCGGCTGATATCGGCGCCGCGGCGATACGGGCAACCGTGGCACGGGCGGGAATCGATCCAGGCGAGGTCGGCAGCGTGGTGTTCGGAAACGTGATCCAGGCCGGCAACCGCATGAACCCGGCCCGGCAGGCTGCCATCGGCGCAGGGCTGCCAGTTTCGGTTCCCGCGATGACCGTCAACCGCGTCTGCGGCTCGGGAGCGCAGGCGATTGCAACGGCCGCGGACGAGGTGCGGCTCGGCTATGTCGACATCGCTGTCGCCGGCGGCACGGAGAACATGGACCGTGCGCCTTACCTGATGCCGTCCGGCCGCTGGGGGCAGCGCATGGGCGATTCCGTCCTGTACGACAGCATGCTGCACGACGGCCTGTTTGACGCCTTCTCCGGTGAGCACTCCGGATGGCATACCGAGGACCTTGTCGCCCGCTACGCGCTGACCCGCGAGGCCCAGGACCGCTGGGCCGAGCGTTCGCAGCGAAATTTCGCGCTGGCGCAGGCGAATGGGCGATTCACCGGCCAGATTGCCGGGGTGACCATCAAGGGGAAGGGCGGTACGGCCATGTTCGAAGTGGACGAAGCCAACCGTCCTGATACCAGCCTCGATACGCTTGGCCGGCTCAAGCCGGCGTTTCGCCCGGACGGCACGATTACCGCCGGCAATGCGCCCGGGCTCAACAGCGGCGCAGCGGCCATGATCATTGCCGAACGTTCGCTGGCTGAAGCCAGGGGGCTGGAGCCGTTGGGACGATTGGTCGCTTACGGTGTCGGGGCCGTGGAGCCCGGCATGTTCGGGCTGGGCCCGGTCCCGGCGGTGCGGCAGGCGCTGCAACGCGCCGGCTGGGAGCTGGGCGACATTGAACGCATCGAGATCAACGAAGCATTTGCCGCGGTGCCGCTGGCTGTCGCGGTGGAGCTCGGATTGCCGCACGACATCATCAACGTCGACGGTGGCGCCATTGCCCACGGCCATCCGATCGGTGCGACCGGCGCGGTGCTGACGACTCGGCTGCTTCATGCCATGCGGGCCGACGGCATACGGCGCGGCATCGTCACGCTGTGCATCGGCGGCGGACAAGGGATTGCGCTGGCGCTCGAGGCGCTGGCCTGATCCGTCTGTTCCCGTAACGGGCGTGCATGCATCGGTGAGATCAGCGGCAAATCTTCTGGAGGAGCAAAAATGAACATTCAATACATTGAGGACCTCGCGGCGGGCCAGAAATACGGTTCGGGACGTCTGACCGTCGAGCCTGAAAGGATCAAGGCCTTTGCTGCCGAGTTCGACCCGCAGCCTTTCCATCTCGATGAAGCAGCCGCCCGCGACACGCTATTTCGTGGACTGGCTGCGAGCGGTTGGCATACCGCTGCGCTGACGATGCGCCTGCTGGTCGACGGCGAATTCCGGCCCGCAGGCGGCATCCTCGGCGCGGGCTTCGAGGAACTGCGCTGGCCAAAACCGGTACGCCCCGGCGATGAACTGCATATCGAGAGCGAGATACTGGAAGTGCGGATTTCGAAATCGCGCCCCGACCAGGGCATCGTGAAGGTGCGTACCACAACCTTCAACCAGGCCGACGAGCCAGTGCAGGTTTTCACCGCCAACCTGATCGTCCAGCGACGCCCCGCAGCCGCCGCGCAGGCAGAGGCATCATGAAGATCCTTGTACTCGGTGCCGGGGCCATGGGCGGCTACTATGGCGCGCGCCTGATCGAAGCGGGCGCAGATGTCACCTTCATGTTGCGGCCCGGCCGCGCGCGGGCACTGGAACGGGTTGGCCTGGCCGTGCGTAGCGAACTCGGCGACTTCCATCGCCCGGTAAAAATGGTCCTGTCCGGTCAGGTCGCCGCGCAGTTCGACCTGGTCCTGCTGGCATGCAAGGCCTACGACCTTGCCGACGCGATCCAGACCATCAGCCCGGCCGTTGGCCGGGACACTGCGGTATTGCCTCTGCTCAACGGCCTTGACGCCTATGACCGGCTCGACCAGTGCTTTGGCAGGCAGCGCGTGCTTGGTGGAGTCGCATACATCGCGACAACGCTGGCGGCGGACGGAACCGTCGTGCACGCCGGCCGCATGGACCAGCTGGTAGTCGGCCCGCGCGCCGCGCAGGCGTCGGCATTGGCCGCGGATTTCCATGCGCTGGTGTCCGGGGCGCCGGGTACGCGTGAGCTATCGGGCGCCATCGGGCAGGAGCTGTGGAACAAGTGGGTCATGATTGCCGCAGGCGCAGTGATGACATGCCTGATGCGCGGGACCGTGGCGGACATCATGAAGACCCAGGATGGCCGCCGCCTGATGCTTGACGCGATTGCGGAGTGCCGCACGGTGGCGCAACTGTACGGCCATGCCATCCCTGAACCCGTTGTCACTGCCATGCAGGCCCGACTGCTGGACGAAGCATCGACCTGGGCTGCCTCGATGATGCGGGATATTGCGCAGGGCGCCCCACGCATAGAAGCCGACGCCATCGTCGGCGACCTCATCAAGCGCGCAGCCGGGTACGGGCATGAGCTTCCATTGAGCCGTGCGGCATATTGCCACCTGCAGGTCTATCAGCGCCAGCGCGCTGCGCACCAGACTGCTGGCTGAGCAGTCTTCGCCCATTCATGGAAATCACGAATCACGACATGACTACCTTTTCCTCCCTGTTGCAGCGCACGGAAGGCAACGTGCTGGTCCTTGCCATCAACAATCCGGGCAAACGCAACGCCATCGCGGCGGATCTCTACGACAATATCCGCGCCGCACTGGCCAATGCCGCAGAGGATCCGGCGGTTGGCGCGATCGTGCTGACCGGGGCCGGCGACTACTTCTGTGCGGGCGGCGACCTGGAATTGATCAGCAAGCGGCGCGAACTGACCTACGAGGAACGCATCGAGAGGCTGGGGCATCTGCACGACGTGGTGTGCAAGCTGCGCGACTTTCCCAAGCCGATCGTCGCAGCGGTCGAAGGCGGTGCGGCAGGTGCGGGCTTCTCGCTGGCACTGGCCTGCGATTTGCTGGTGGCTTCCGCCGGCGCAGCGTTCTCGATCGCCTATGTGAAGGTCGGGCTGACACCGGATGGCGGCATCACCGGCCTGCTGGCGCAGAGCCTCTCGCGGCAGGTGCTGACGCAGTTGGCGTTGACTGGCGACCGCATCACGGCCGAGCAACTGCAGCACTTCGGCGTCGTCAATCAACTGGTTGAGGCGGGCCAGGCCGGCGCGGCGGCGATCGCGCTGGCGGTGCGGCTTGCCCAGGGCCCGCAGCAGGCACTGGGATCAATCAAGGCGCTGTGCCGCCATGCGCACGAGCGCTCGCTCGATGAGCAACTCGAGGCTGAAAGGGGCGCGATGGCCGTGGCCCAGGGCAGCGCCGAAGCCGCGGAGGGCATTGCCGCCTTCCTGGGGAAACGTCCTGCGGATTTTGCCAGCTTGCGCCGCGGCGATTCGGCATAGCCGCGGCACAGGCGGGCTGACCGCATTACTACCGGTCTTATTGCCCGGCCAGCTTGAGGCTCTTGGCAATGCGGGTCAGCTTGGCGTGTTCGTTGCTCAGGAAGGCTTGCGCCTGGGCCATGGTCATCGGCTCGATCGCGCGCTGGAGATTGACGGCGCGCCGGGTACGGTTTTCCGGGCTGCCCACCCACGCATTCATGGCCTCCACCACCCGTGCCATCACGGCATCCGGTGTATTCGGCGGAGCCAGCACGCCCGCCCACTGGCTGTACTCGAAGTCGGCCAGGTCCTTGTATTCCGACAGCGCCGGCACATCGGGCAACGACGGATGCCGGGCCTTGCTGGCGACACCGATCGGCCGGAAGCGGCCGGCCTTGATCATCCCGTAAGTCGGACCTCCCATGGGAATGAAAGTCAGGTCTACCTGTGCACCGGCGATGTCGCTGGTGACCGGCGCCGCGCCCTTGTAGGGGACTTCCAGGAAGCGCACGCCGGTGCGGGCCTGGAAGTCGGCCCCGACCAGGTGGGGTCCCGAGCCGGGGCCCCAATGCGCCAGCGACAGCGGGCGGTTCTTCGGGTTCTTCGCGTAGGCAATGACCTCGTCGACGTTCTTGAACGACAACGAGGGATTCGAGACCAGGATGAAGTCCGAAATCCCGCTGAAGCCTGCCAGCCTGAACTTCTCCGGCGAATACTTCGCCGATGCGATGGTAAGTGGCGCGACCAGGAAGTCGATGCCGGTCGTGCCCAGCAAGGTGTAGCCATCGTTGGCGCCGCGCAGCACGTTCATGGCGCAGATCGATCCGCTTGCGCCAGGGAGGTTGTCGGCAAGAACGTTCTGCCCCAGGCTCCTTTTCATCACGACGGCTGCCGCGCGGATCGATTCGTCCGCCGGACCCCCAGCGGGAAATGCGACCTTGACGACGATCGGCTTGCCCGGATAGGGCGCTTCAGCCCGCAGCAAGGACGGCACAAGCATTGCCGGCACGGCGCCGCACGCCGCCTGCAGCAGGCGCCGGCGCGAAAGCTGGATAGTCATGGTTGTCTCCATTATTGGTTCTGCAAGCCGGCAGCTCATACCCGTGGTGACGGATACGTCGGGGTGAGGCGCTACCGGCCTGCACTGCCTCTGGCGAGGCCCTGCTTCGGTGAACGGGCTATTCGTAGACCACCGCGTATTTGATGGTCAGCGTCGAGAACGCCTTGCCGATGGTTGCCACCGCGATCTCCCGGTCTTCGTTGCTCAGGGTGGCGGGCAGCACCAGCGTGGACAGGATGCCCTGGTCGCCCCGGTCTTCGATGCGGATATCAACCAGGGGCACCGGCGTATCCGCGTTGACCTCGGCAAGCATCTGCCGCTGCGCCCGCAGTACTGCGTCGCTGCGCAGCGTGTTCTTCTGGATCTTGCCGACGGCAGTCTTGGGGATGGCGTCGACCAGGTAGAACTGCTTGGGCACGGCGGCGCGTTCCGGGATCACCTCGTAGGCGTAGTGCTTGATGCGGCCGAGCGGGAAGGTGCTGCCCGGCTTGAGCGCGATGTACGCGACCGGCAGTTCCCCGGCATGCGCGTCAGGCAGGCCGACCGCGGCGGCATCGAATACCTCGGGGTGCCGATACAGCGCCTCTTCGATCATGCGCGGATCGATATTGTTGCCGCCGCGGATGATCAGGTCCTTGGCCCGGCCGGTCAGCCAGAAGTAGCCATCCTCGTCCACATAGCCCAGGTCGCCGGTATTGAACCAGCCGCCTTCGAACCAGATGCTCTTGTTCTGTTCGGGGTTCAGGTAGCCGCCGAAGACGTTGGGACCGCGCACCACCACGATGCCAGGTTCGCCCGGCTCGCATTCGCGCTGGATGTGTCCAGCGGCGACCTTGACGACCTTCATCTCCTGGTAGGCCATGGGCAGGCCGATGGAGCCGATGCGCCGCTGGCCATAGCGCGGGTTGGTTGCACTGAGCGCGGTGCCTTCAGTCAGCCCGTATCCCTCGAAGATCATCGCGCCAGTCTTTTGCTCGAACGCCTCGGCGACGGCCACCGACAGCGGCGCCGTACCGCAGCTGGCCGCCTTGAGGGAGCTGATGTCGGCGTCGCCGATCGGAATATTCAGCGCCATGTTGACCACGCTGGGGACCATGCCCAGCGCGGTGACCCCGAAGTGATCGACGATCTGCCAGAGATTGCGGATCACCGACGGATCACGCCAGCCGCTGGACGTCAGCAGCACCACCGATGCGCCACGGGCCAGCGGCATCAGGCAATTGGTAAGCACCCCTGTCACGTGGAACATCGGCACCCCGCAGACGCGTACGTCCTCAGGCTGCACGTCGATCTGCATCGCGCTGACCCATGCCATCGACACTTCGTTGCCATGCGTGTGCAGCGCCAGCTTGGGCGTGCCGGTGGTGCCACCGGTATGGAACATCGAAGCCGTATCCTGCGGCGAGAACACCCGTCTGCTGTCAAGCGCCTCGTCATCGAAACGGTCAACGCTGGCGTCGAGGTCGAAGATACCTTCCTCGCTTGCCTTACCGCCGCCCGCCTTGATCCAGTGCTTCACGTCAGGCAGTTCACGCCGCACCAGCATGGCCTTGTTCCAGGCTTCGATATCCGGGTCGGGGCCATAGGCGATCACCGCCTTGGCTCCGGCATTGCGCAGCAGCGCCGCAATAATCTCGGGCTCCAGCATCCAGTTGACCGGGCAGGCGATGCCGGTCGCTTCGCTGCCCCAGATCGCGTACTGCGACTCCGGCGTCACGGGCATCAGCACCCCGATGACGTCATCCGGGCCCAGGCCAAGCGAGTGCAGCAGGTTGGCGGTCTGCGTGATGCGTCCGAACATCTGCGCATGGGTGATGGTGACCGACCTGGCCAACTCGTCGCCGGAGGTGAAGTAATGCAGCGCCGGCGCCTCGGGCGCACGGTCGCGCGCCAGGCGCAGCAGCTCGTAAGTGCTGTCGGGCAGGCGCCGGTCGGAAAGCGGTGTCTGCTCGAAGCGCCGGATATCGGCAAGCGCGGTCACTGTCAGCCGGGGGCGGTAGGGGTCTGGTCGCGCGAGGGTGGCCGCAGCCTGCACACGTGTGTTGAGCTGGGTCATGGTTATACTCCCCGGTAGACCGGACGGCGCTTGTCCAGGAACGCTGCGCCGCCTTCGTGCATATCTTCAGTGCTGAAGAGCGTGGCAAAGGCCAGCTGTTCCAGCATCAGCGCCGTATCGAGCGTGGCATCCTGGCCGTTGTTGATCATCAGCTTGGCCATCGCGATCGAGTGCGGAGACTTCTCGGCAATACGGTGCACATAGGCCTTCGCCTCTGCCAGCAATTCGCACGCAGGCACCACCTTGTTGACAAGGCCGATGCGGTAAGCCTCGTCCGGTTTGATGATTTCGCCGGTAAAGATCATTTCCTTGGCGCGCGTCGCGCCAACCAGCCGGGTCAGCCGCTGGGTACCCCCGCGTCCCGGTATCAGGCCAACGTTGGTTTCGGTCTGCCCGAGCAGGGCGTTGTCCGCAGCCACGCGCAGGTCGCACGCCATCGCGAGCTCGAGGCCACCGCCAAAGCAAGGCCCGGCAATGGCGGCGATCACGGGGATGGTGCTGTGGTGGATCAGCGCCCACAGGTCGGGCGCGCCGCTGGTCGGGACGAAGGCTTCAATCGGGCGGCGCGCCAGCATTTCAGGGATATCGCCGCCGGCCACGAAGGCCTTGGTGCCGCCCCAGAGAACGATCCCGCGGACCGTCCGGTCGGTCATCAGCGACGACAGCGCCGCGTAAAGGTCGGTGCGCAGTCCGGTGTTGAGCGCGTTGTATTTTTCCAGCCGGTTCATGGTGACGACGGCGCATGGACCGTCGCGGTCGATAAACACGGTGTCGTATTCGGTGATGTCGGTCATCGGTGTCTCCGTTGTCGCTCTTGCATGCTTAGTGGATGAACTCGAACAGGCCTGCCGCGCCCATGCCGCCGGCGGCACACATGGTCACGACGCCATACTTGGCTTTGCGGCGGCGTCCTTCCAGCAAGATGTGGCCGGCCTGGCGCGCGCCCGTCATGCCATACGGGTGACCGACGGCAATCGCGCCGCCGTTGACGTTGACGCGCTCCAGCGGCAAGCCAAGCTGGTCAATGCAATACAGCGCCTGGCAGGCAAAGGCTTCGTTGAGTTCCCACAGGTCGATGTCATCGATGGAAAGCTCGTTGCGTTCCAGCAGGCGCGGGACTGCGCGGACCGGGCCGACGCCCATTTCGTCCGGCTCCACCCCAGCGGTGGCCAGGCTGACGAAGTAGCCCAGCGGTTCCAGGCCACGCCGTTCGGCCTCACGTTCGGACATCACCACCAGCGCCGCGGCCCCGTCAGACAACTGGCTCGAATTGCCGGCCGTCACCTGGTAACCCTCGCCCTTTACGGCAGGCAGCACGCTCAGTCCTTCCAGCGTGGTGTCGGCACGGACACCTTCGTCCGCCTCGAGCAGGAACTCCGCCGTCGAAGTCTCGCCGGTCACCTTGTCCTTCACCGACTTGACCGTTGCCAGCGGAACGATTTCGTCCGCGAAGCGGCCGGCCTTCTGAGCTGCCACAGTAAGTTGCTGGCTGCGCAGCGCGAACGCGTCTGAGCGCTGCCGCGACATGCCGTAGCGCTCGGCGAGGATTTCAGCCGTATCGATCATGTGCAGGTAAACATCGGGGCGATTCTTGGCCAGCCACGCTTCCTGCTGGGCAACCTTCAGCGTGACCGGTTGTGACAGGCTGATCGATTCGACGCCACCCGCCACCATTACCGGCACCTTGTCGATCAGCACACGCTGTGCGGCAAAGGCGACTGCCTGCAAGCCGGATGCGCAGAAGCGGGTCAGCGTCGTGCCACTGACGGACACCGGCAGGCCCGCGCGGATGCCGCCTTGCCGGGCGACGTTGCCACCGGTGGCGGCGATGGGCTGGCCGCAGCCGAAGATGATGTCCTCGACTTCCGCGCCGTCAATCCCCGCACGCTGGACGGCATGCTGAATGGCATGGCCCGCCATGGTGGCGCCATGGGTCATGTTGAAGGCGCCTCGGGTGGCTTTGCCGATCGGGGTGCGGGCAAATGAAACGATCACTGCACGAGACATGGGTTCTCCTTTGAGGTGGATGGGGCCGGCGTTCGAAGTCGGCTGAATCGAATATAGACAGTGGATACATTGGAGCGTGCGCCGGGGACTGGAACGAAGGTGGGCAGAGTTGAAAGGGCTGAACGCCTGGCCTGCCTTGCCGCGCTAGTCGCGTTCGCACTGGTGCTCGGTGTATCCACTGTCTACATCCTAGGATTGCGGTCTTGGCCGCGTCAAGAAGTCTTTGGGCAATTTCGGGTTTACCAGCTGTTCCTGTATGGGCACTGCAGTGCCAGCCAGATGAGCGAAACGGCTTTCGTTGCTAGGGTTACCACTAGGCGTAAACGGCTTCCCGTTCCTTGACGCTCGCCGACGCGCTCCCTACGATATAGACGCTGGATAGATTGGTGTTCGGCCATGCGGTGACGAAGCGGCGCGGAGCTTCGCGGTCCCGGGCCGGCCGCTGTGACGGAAGTAGCAGAAACCGAAAGGGGGAAACATTGGAATTCACTGGCGCACAGGTAATCAAGGCTTCCAGGGCAGAGGTCTGGAAACGGTTGAACGATCCGGCGACATTCCAGCGGTGTTTGCCGGGATGTGAGCAATACCAGCAGGGGGATGACGGTGACTATGACGCAGTCATCGTTGCGGCTGTCGGACCGATCAAGGCACGCTTCAAGGGCACGGCCCGATTTACCGGCCACCAGGAGGGCATCGGCTATCACATCGAAGGCAGCGGCAGCGGTGGCGTCGCGGGATTCGGCAAGCTGGGCGCCGATATCCGTCTGGAAGACGTCGAGGGCGGCACTTCCCTGCACTACGTGGCCGCAGCGCAGATGGGAGGAAAGCTCGCACAGATCGGGTCCCGTCTGGTGGGATCGGTGGCGAACAAGTTCCTGGCGGAGTTCTTTTCCCGCTTTGAAAAGCTGGTAAGCCAGGAGGCAAGTCCCGGTGGTTCGCTGGCAACTTCCGCTGAATGAGCTTCGGCAGATCTGGGAGGAGCATCGGGATTTTTTTTTGCCCCTTTAGTATGATGATCGTAATACTATAGGCACCACGGGTGCCTATGCTGAAGGCGCTAACGGAGACACAGAGGCGACTGTGAAAATAGAAAACACCATCAATGGCGTAACAGGTACCACCGAGATAGAGCCAAGGCGGCTACTGGTGCACTTGTTGCGGGACCAGAAACGCCTGACCGGCGTTCATATCGGTTGTGACACCTCCCAGTGCGGTGCCTGCACGGTGCTTGTGGACGGAACGACAGTGAAGTCGTGCACCGTACTTGCCGCCCAGACTGACGGCTGCGAGCTGCACACGATTGAAGGCATGGAGCACGACCACACGACAGCCGTGCTCAAGCAAGCTTTCAACGAACTTCATGGCTTGCAGTGTGGCTTCTGTACGCCGGGAATGCTGCTTGCGGCACGAGCGCTGCTTGCGCACCAGCCTGCGCCGGCCGAAAGCGATGTCAGGGAAGCGCTGCACGGCAACCTGTGCCGCTGCACCGGGTATCAGAACATCGTCGATGCTGTTCTTCTTGCCGCGACCAGGCTGCAGCGAACGCCGTCCGCCACACATGAGGAGGCCTGAGATGAGCGAAGCACTGAACGGAAGTGCAACGAAGTACATTGGAAAATCGGTCAGCCGCCGTGAGGACAAGCGCCTGATGAGCGGCCAGGGCAGGTTTACGGATGACCACCAGTTCCCGGGCATGGCCTTCGCGGCCTTCGTCAGATCGCCCTATGCTCATGCCGTTGTCAGCGAGATCGATACCTCGGCCGCACGCGCGCTTCCCGGCGTGATCGGTGTTCTGACCTATGCGGACATCCAGGGCAAGGTTGGCGACATCCGGCCGAACTGGGTCGTGGGCAATTCGAAGGTGCCGCCGCACCCTCCGCTTGCGGCCGAGCGGGTGCGGTACGTAGGGGAAGCCGTGGCGATGGTGGTGGCCCGGACCCGTGAGATTGCCGCGGACGCCGCGGAGCTCGTTGAAGTCGGCTACGAAGCGTTGCCGCCTGTCGTCGATGCGGAAGCAGCACTGTCAGACACCGCGCCCCAGCTTCACGATAACGTGCCCGGCAATCGCATCGGCACTTTCCGGCTCAAGGGCGGCAGCTACGAGGATGCATTGAAACGGGCCGACCGGGTAGTCTCGATCCGGCTGGTCAACCAGCGGCTGATTCCAAGCCCGCTCGAACCGCGCGCCTTGTGCGCGAACTTCGACCCGGTCGACGAGCGCCTGACGTTTATCGTCCCGACCCAGGTTCCGCATATGTCGAGACGCTGGCTGGCGGAGACCCTGCGCTGGCCCGAGCACCGGGTCCGGATCGTGGCGCCCGATATCGGTGGCGGATTCGGCGCAAAGATGCACTTCTATGCGGAAGAGGTGCTGGTGGCGTTCGCCTCCAGACATTTCGGGCTTCCGGTGAGCTGGACGGAGACGCGCAGCGAGAACTTCGTCGCGACCACCCATGGCCGCGCGCATACCGAGTATGTGGAGGCGCCCGTTACCAGCGACGGCAAAGTGCTGGGGATCCGCTTGCGGTCGTTCGCCAACCTCGGCGCCTACCTGTCGAACATGGCGACGGGGATCCCTACCATCAATACGGTCAACTACATCACGGGCAACTACCAGATAACGTCAGTCGACGCGGAAGTGAATCTGGTGACAACCAATACCACGCCGGTCGATGCCTATCGCGGCGCCGGACGGCCAGAAGCCGCATACATCATCGAGCGGCTGATGGACGCTGTAGCGGGGGAGCTGGACATGGATCCGGTCGAGTTGCGGCGCCGCAACCTGGTGCAGCCCGATCAGTTTCCCTATTTGCCGCATGACGGCGCGCGCGGCAAATGGGACTCCGGCGACTACGAAGCCTGCCTGAACAAGGCGACCGAGCTGATCGGCTACCGGCGCTGGCGTGAGGAGCAGGTGGCGCTGCGCGAGCAGGGCAAATACATCGGCATCGGGGTGACCTGCTATCTCGAGCTGGTCGGCATGGGCATTTCGCCGATGCTGGAAAAGGTCGGGTTCAACCGCGGCGGCTGGGAGAGCGCGCATATCCGCGTGCATTCCGACGGCAAGGTCACGCTGTTCAGCGGCTCGATGCCGCAAGGCCACGGCCATGCCACCAGCTTCGCGCAGATCGTTGCGGAAGCCCTGCAACTGCCGATGGAAGATATCGATGTCGTGCAGGGCGACACGGATCGCGTGCTGGCGGGTCATGGCACGTTCAATTCACGCTCCATGCCCGTAGGCGGCAGCGCTGCCTATGTGGCAGCGGGCAAGATTCTCGCCAGGGCAAGGCGGATCGCCGCCTTCATGCTCGAAATCCCGGAAGAGGACGTGCACTATGCAGATGGCCATTTCTCAAGCACGGCAAATCCGACCGTCATCCCGTTCTCGCAGGTCGCAAGGATGGCATACCTTGCGCACAAGCTGCCCCGGGATTTCGAAGCAGGGCTGGACGAGCGCGTCTTCTATGAGCCGGTCGCCCTGGGAGCGCCGAATGGCTGCCATGCCGTGGTCGTGGAGGTCGATGCGGAGACCGGGGTGGTGACGATCCTGGACTATGTGGCAGTCGACGACGTGGGTGTGATGATCAACCCGATGCTTTGCCATGGCCAGATGCACGGAGGCATCGCACAGGGCATCGGCCAGGCCCTGTTCGAAGAAGCCACGTACGACGACTCCGGGCAACTGCTGTCCGGCTCGCTGCTTGACTACGGCTTTCCGCGTATCGAGCAGATCCCTCGCATGCGTACCGGCTTCCATGTCTCTCCGGCGCCGTCGAATCCGCTCGGCGTCAAAGGCATCGGGGAGGCGGGCTGCGTCGGTGCGCCGCCCGCGGTCGTCGCGGCGGTATGCGATGCACTGAAGCCATTTGGCATATCCCATCTCGATATGCCGCTGACGCCGCCGAAAGTCTGGCGAGCCATCCAAGAGAGCCGGAGCGCGACATGATTCCGTACGAAGTCGAATACCTTAGGGCGAGCAGTGTGCAACAGGCACTTTCCATCCTTGCCCAGAACCCCGAGGCGAAGATCCTGGCCGGGGGTCATACGCTATTGCCGATGATGAAGCTCAGGCTGGCGAGGCCTGGACTGCTGGTGGATATCGGTCGCCTGCCTGAACTTCGTGGCATCGTGGTCCATGAGGACTCCGTTTCCATCGGCAGCGCCACGACCCACGCCGAACTGGAGGCGAGCGCGGAACTAAAGCGGCTGGCCCCGCTGTTCCCACTCGCCGCCACGGTGATTGCCGACCCGACAGTCAGGAACCGTGGCACGATCGGTGGCGCGCTGGTGCACGCCGATCCGTCGGCCGACTGGCCGGCGGTCGCGCTTGCGATGGATGCCGAAATAGAAGTGGCAGGCGGGCAAGGCAGCAGGCGCATTCCCGCGCACGAGTTCTTTGCCGGCTTCATGTCCACAGCCGTTGAGCCGGACGAGGTCCTTACGCGCATCCATGTGCCATTGCCGGCACCGGGCCGGGTCGCATACCGCAAGTTCCGTCATCCGTCGTCGGGCTATGCGGTGGCTGCGGCGGCCGTTGCCATCAACGTTGCAAAAGATGGCTATACCTGGGGACGGATTGCCATCACTGGCGTTGCGGATGCGGCATTCCGCGCCTGGGAGGCGGGGGCTTTGCTGGAAGGCAGCTTCGCCGACCTGCCGGACAAGGTCGATGCCATTGTCGAAGCCGCGTTCACCAACGTGACGCCGCTGGAGGACAACTTCGCCGATGGGGCATACCGGCTGCAGCTTGGCCGGGTGATGCTGAAGCGGGCGCTGGTCGATGCGCTGGAGCCGCGCCGCGGAGACTGAAACTCCGGGGGAGGCTTACGCCTGCGCTGCGCTGCGTGACCTCGCCTTCGGTTTGCTTGCGGCGGCACCGGCCGCCGCGGCCTTGTTCTGGCCTGCTGCCAACAGGCCGGTCAGCACGAATTGCTGTACGCTCTGCCGCCATTGGGCCAGCGCGACGCGTGGGCGCGGGCTGGGTCCGGTCGGCTTGGCACTGAAGAACATGCTCACACCGTGCATGGCCGACCACGCGCAGCGCACCATCATGTCGTCGAACTGCTCGGCAAGATTGTTTTCCCGGAAATAGTCCTGGACTGCACCCGACAGGAGCTGGTAAGACGCGCTGCCCGCCTCCAGCAGTTCGGGGTACCTCTCCTTGTCCTCGATCTGCGGCCCGAACATCAGGTAGAAAAGCGCGGGATGCTTGACGGCGAACTCGATATAGCCGTCCATGATCGTGAGCAGCCGCGCCTCGGCGCTCATCTCCGGCGAGAGCCGGGCCCGCCGCACCGCGACCAGTTCACGGAATCCTTCGGCGGCGATGGCGGCAAGCAGGCCCTCCTTGTCGGCAAACTGATTGCGCGGCGCGCCGTGCGAGACCCCGGCCAGCTTTGCCGCGGAGCGAAGGGTCAGTCCATGGACGCCCTTGAGGGCCAGGATTTCCCGGCCACAGCGGATCATTTCTTCCCGCAGGTTGCCATGGTGATAGCTTTGGCGTGCCGGGCGCGTGGTGGAGGTGGTCATGAAATGGCGGGTCGCGATGTCGTCAGGCCTCCATATTAGCGCTAACCCATCCGGTGACCCGCGGACGGCAGCTGGCAGCTACCGCATCTGGGCGTCGATGACCTGGACGTCTTCGAAGGGGATCGGCGATCCATCGGGGCGCGTCAATGGTGGCGCCACGATCTCGTTTCCCGTGTGCTTGTCCACGAAAAGCTTGGCGCGCCGCTTCGGTTCCGCCACCCATCGCTCTGCCCACGCCTTGAGGCTCAGGTAGGTCGGCAGGAAATCGCGTGCGCTGTCGCTCAGGAAGTAGGCGCAGCGTGTGCTGCCTTCGATCGGCCTGCGTATCAGCAGGCCGTGATCGGTCATTGCCTGAAGCCTGGCGCTCAGGATGTTGGATGCAATGCCGAGCCGGCGCTCGAACTCCTCGAATCGCGTCGCCCCGTAATACGCTTCACGCAGGATGAGGATGACCCAGCGCTCGCCCAGCACCGCCGAGGCATGTGCAACGGGACATGGCATCTTGAGGAAGCGGGATTGGCTCATATCGGCTCCGGCGCTGGTGCAAGGGCGGCCGCACTACAGGGAGGTCTGGAGTGCGTCCAGAATCTCGGTGGATAGCGCTTCCGAGCGCACGGAGCGCGCCAGCACCATGCCGCCGACCATGGCCGCCAGCGTGACAATGGCATCCTTGCGTGCTGTCTCATCATCGCCCCCTGCAATGGCTTCGATGAGCGATGTCACGCGCGCCTCGAAACGCCGCCGCGTCTTGGTATCCAGGCGCGACACATCGGCACCGAGCGCCGCGATGGCGCAACCCGATCCGGGATGGTCGCGGTGCCTTTTGTTCACATACGCCTGCACGACGGCTTGCCTGCGCTGCCTGGGCGATGCCACCGACGTCGCCTCTTGTAGGAGTTCCATGGTCTGGTCGAAGGCTGCGTCGATGGCCTCGGCAACCAGGGCGTCCTTGGACTCGAAGTGCGCGTAAAACCCTCCATGGGTCAGGCCGGCGCTTTTCATCAACTGGGCTACGCCGATGCCGTTGACACCGTGCTTGCGGAATTGCGTCGAGGCAGCCTTGACGATGTGCTTGTGGGTTTCAGCCTTTTGGTCGAGCGAGTAGCGCATGATCAGGTGACAGGAAGAGTCGGGCGTGTGTGTCTCTGCAATATATAACATTACGATCATCATTGCATCGGGTGCTTGCCGCGGGGGTTGTCGGCCGCGTCGTTACATGTGGGGGCCAACGGGCGCGCGCCACGTGATTCACTAGGGATAGCACCAAGGCAGCAGCAGCGTGTTCCTCCTTGACCATGCCGGTCCGCCTGACTAGCATGTAGACGCTGGATACATCGCCGGGCGGGGCAAACGCTTGACTAGGAGCGGCATGGGAGCGGCATGGGAGCGTCATGGCCACTGCGGCCGTTCGTCACGTGATATGACGACCGTCATTTTATAAGCGCCGCCTTGAAAGGGAGGGAGAGGAATGTGAGGGCGGCGCGCAAGGTTCACGAGCAGAGAAGACCATCAATGACATGGAGCCACGTGCTCAGATAACGGAGACAAAGCGCATGAAACCACAGCAATCCGGCTCGCCGGGGACCATAGATGTCCAGGCATTCATCGACAACCAGAGATTCTCGCCCTATCAATGGATGCTCCTCATTGTTTGCTTTCTGGTGGTGGCGGCGGATGGCTTCGACACGGCTGCGATCGGCTACGTGGCGCCATCGTTGACCACGGAGTGGGGCGTTTCGAAGCTGGTGCTGGGCAATGTGCTGAGCGCTTCGCTGGTTGGCCTTGCACTCGGCGCGCTGGTCGCCGGACCCTGTGCGGACCGGTTCGGACGCAAGCCTGTGCTCATCGTATCGGTGGCGGCCTTTGGTCTGTTCAGCCTCGCCACTGCGTCCGCTGTCTCCGCCGCAGAGCTGTCCTGCTGGCGCTTCCTGACGGGTATGGGGCTAGGTGCCGCGATTCCCAACGCGACCACGCTGCTGGCCGAGTATGCCCCCGCCAGGCGTCGGGCCTTCCTGGTGAACAGCATGTTTTGCGGCTTTACGCTAGGCGCCGCGGGCGGTGGCTTCCTGGCGGCGGTCATTATTCCCGCATTCGGATGGCGCAGCGTGTTCATCGTCGGCGGAATAGTCCCCCTGGTCCTTGCCATCATTGCGCTTGCACTGCCGGAATCGATCCGGTTCATGGTGCTGCGCGATTGGCCGGCGCAGAAGATCAAAAAGGTGTTGAGACGGCTGGCAGGTTCGGCGGAAGTCCACGCGTCGCGGTTCACCTTGCCGGATGATCAGGCCGACAAGTTGCGCTCGCCGCTCGGGCTCATCCTGTCGCAAAAGTATCGGATGGGAACGTTCATGCTCTGGACCACCTATTTCATGGGTGTGCTGGTCTTCTACCTGGTGACCAGCTGGATGCCGACCCTTGTCAGGGAAGCCGGTGCGACCCTGGCCGAGGCCTCCTTGATCGCTGCGCTGTTCCCGCTCGGCGGCACGCTGGGCGCCATGGCTTGCGGCTGGCTGATGGATCGCATCAATCCCCATTGCGTCATCGGCTTCGCCTATTTCTTCACCGCCGTATTCACGCTGGCGATGGGACACGCGACCAGTGGTGCATACCTGGTGCTGCTGACGCCGATCGCCGGGCTTTTCATGGGGGCCGGCCTGGTATCCATGCCCGCGCTGGCGGCTTCGTTCTATCCGACCCAGGGCCGTGCCTGCGGGGTAGGTTGGATGCTTGGTATGGGGCGTTTCGGTGGCGTTCTCGGAGCCGTTTCCGGTGGCACGCTGCTGCAGTTTGGCCTGGGCATGAGCTCGATCCTCAGCATCCTCGCCGTGCCATCCTTGCTTGCGGCCATCGCAGTCGCCGCGAAGGGAAGGGCGGGCGCGGCGAAGCCGTCGGAGCAGGCAACCGTTGCCAGCGAAGCGTGATCTGGCGCCTGGCCCCGGGTTATTGACTGGACCTCAGCCTGCTACGTTTGACCCGGGGCAGCGGATGCAGGCTGGACGGCAGGAAGCATCATGGAAAGCGTGGATCTCGAAGTCTTGAGAAGCAGTGTCCGCTGGGACGAGCAAGGACACCGTTGCCTGTTGGTGACGGTCGTCCATACCTGGGGTTCGTCGCCACGGCCGGCCGGCGCGATGCTGGCCGTGCGCGACGACGGCCTGGTAGTGGGTTCGGTGTCGGGCGGCTGCATTGAGGACGACATCATTGACCGAACCCGCCGCGAAGGCATTCGCTGCGGTAGTCCCGAGGTGATCCGGTACGGCGTCAGCGCGCCGAGGAAGCACACCGGTTTGGCTTACCCTGTGGCGGAACCATCGAATTGGTGGCGGAGCCGGTATCTGCGGCGAGCGGATTGCGCGAACTGCTGCAGGCGGTGGAGGGCGGCCGACTGGTGACACGTACGCTCGATATCGCCACCGGCATCGCGACGCTTGGGCCGGCGGCGGCCGCTGACGGCCTGACCTTTGACGGCAAGTCGCTGTCAACCATCCATGGGCCACGCTATCGCATGCTGGTGATTGGCGCCGGGCAGCTTTCGAAGTATCTCTGTGAGATCGCCGTCGGGCTCGGCTTCGATGTGACCGTGTGCGATCCGCGCGAAGAATATACCGAGTCCTGGGCCGTTCCCGGCATTACCATGGTGCGCACCATGCCGGATGACACGGTGGTGGAGATGGCCTTGGACGAACGCAGTGCGGTGGTTGCGCTGACACACGACCCCAAGCTCGACGACCTGGCGCTGATGGAGGCGCTGCGCACCCGGGCCTTCTACGTCGGTGCGCTGGGCTCGCGTCGCAACAACCAGGCGCGCCGCGAACGCCTGAAGGAATTCGACCTGACCAGCCAGCAACTGGCCCGTATGCATGGCCCGGCCGGCATCTATATCGGCAGCCGTACGCCGCCGGAAATCGCCATTTCGATCCTTGCCGAGGTGGTGGCAGCGCGCAATCACGTCCGCTTGCCCGATGACCTGAGGGTCGAACGCGCCAAGTCCGTACGGGAGGTGCCGGCAGATACCAGCGGCGCATGCGCGATATCGGTCAATGCGTAACGGCGCCGCGGCGCCTCGCTAGCAGTTGTGGGCGCGGTAGCGCCCACACTGCTTTTTGTCGCCACCAACCGGCCGCGGCCTCGCGCTGACGGCCGCGGCCTGTCGGATCAAGTGGTGGCCGCGGGCGTGTTCACGCCGCTGTCGTTCAAATCCGCGGGCGTCATCTCGTTCGCATTGGCAGGCATCCTGATCCGGTACCAGATGGCATACATCGCTGGCAGGAACACCAGCGTCAGCACCGTGCCGGCGAAGGTGCCGCCGATCAGCGTGTAAGCCAGCGTCCCCCAGAACACTGAATGCGTCAACGGTATAAAGGCCAGGATAGCCGCCAGCGCGGTCAGGATCACTGGCCGGGCACGTTGCACCGTGGCTTCGACAACAGCGTCGAACGGCGCCAGTCCCGCGCGCTTGTTCTGGTGGATCTGCCCGATCAGGATCAGCGTGTTGCGCATCAGGATGCCGGACAGTGCGATCAGGCCGACCAGGGCGTTGATGCCGAATGGCTGCCGGAACAGCAGCAAGGTCGGGACTACGCCGATCAGTCCCAGCGGACTGGTGGCAAGCACCATGACCATGGCTGAGATCGAACGCACTTGCAGGATGATGATCAGCAAGGTCAGGGCAAGCATGATCGGGAACAGCGGCAGCAGGGCCTTGGTGGCCTTGTCGGATTCCTCGGTGGCGCCTGCCTGCTCGATCCGGTAGCCGGCCGGCAGCCTGGCGATGATCGGCTGCAGTTGCTGCAGGACGGCCGCGGACACATCGGGTGGCTGCAGCCCCTCGGCGATGTCGCCGCGCACCGTAATGGTAGGTGTTCGGTCGCGCCGGCGCAGGATCGGGTCTTCCATGCGCACATCGACGGTGCCTACCTGCGAGAGCGGAATGCGCTGTCCTGCCGCACCGGTCAACGTGAAGCCGGAAATCTTCTCCGGGTCCAGGCGTATGTCTCCCGCGGCGCGTGCAAGGACCTGCACCGAGCGAATGTCCTCGCGGACTTCGGTGACCGGCAGGCCGTTGAGGAGAAGCTGCAATTGTTGGGCGACGCCGCTGGAAGTCAGGCCGACGGCCTGCAGCCGATCCTGCTGCAGCGTAAAGTGCAAGGCGGGCGCACGCGGTCCCCAGTCGGTATTGACGGTTCTCATCAGCGGGCTGGCATCCATCACCCGGCGCACGTCCGCCGCAATGCCACGCAGCTTGTCCGGATCCGGCCCGGCGACGCGGAATGCCACCGGGAAGGGCGAGTAAGGACCGAATACCAGTTGATTGACGCGCACGCGGGCCTCCGGCGCCAGTCCGGCGGCGATCGCCTGGCGCAGCCTGAGCTTCAGCGCCTCGCGTTCGTCCTGGTTCTCAGTCCGCACCACGATCTTCGCAAAGGAGGGATCCGGCAGCTCGGGCGACATGGCGAGATAAAACCGGGGCGCGCCCTGGCCGATGTAGGCCGTCACGATCTTCGCCTCTGCCTGCCTGGCGAGCCACGCTTCCACCTTGGACGTGGCCGCGCTGGTCTGGGCGATGGAAGTGCCATAAGGCATCTGGACTTCGACCAGCACCTCGGGGCGGTCGGAAGTCGGGAAGAATTGCTTTTTTACTATGCCCATGCCCAGCACGGACACCACAAAGCTGCCAACCACGACGGCGGCCACGATCCATTTGCGCTGGATGACGCGCCCTAGCAGGCGTCGGAAGCGGTTGTAGTTCAAGGTGCCGTAGATGGCATCGTGGCCGCCTTCGGCCCTGCCGATCTCAGGCAGCATCTTGACGCCCAGATAAGGCGTGAAGGCGACGGCGACGATCCAGGACACGACCAGTGCAATGCCCACGATCCAGAACATGTTGCTGGTGTATTCGCCGGCCGTGGAACGGGCAAAGCCGTTGGGCATGAAGCCCACCGCCGTCACCAGCGTGCCGGACAGCATCGGCGCGGCAGTGTGGCTCCAGGCATAGGCGGAGGCGGCAACGCGGCTGTAGCCTTCCTCCATCTTGACCACCATCATCTCGATCGCGATGATGGCATCGTCCACCAGCAGTCCCAGCGCAAGAATCAGCGCGCCCAGGGTAATGCGGTCAAAGTTCTTGCCAGTGGCCGCCATGACGACGAACACTGCGGCCAGCGTCAGCGGCACAGCCGCTGCCACGACGATGCCGACACGCCAGCCCATGCTCAGGAAACACACCGCCAGCACCACCAGCAGGGCGACAAAGAACTTGACCATGAACTCATCGACCGATGCGCTGATGTTGACGGACTGATCGGTCACTTTGGTCAGGCTCATGCCCAGCGGCAACGCTTCATTGATTGCAGACACTTCCGTGTCCAGCGCCTTGCCCAGGTCCAGGCCGTTCCAGCCGTCGCGCATGACGATGCCCAGCAGCAGTGCGGGCTCGCCATTGTTGCGGATCAGGAAGGTCGCCGGATCCTCATAGCCGCGTTCAACCGTGGCGACATCCGAAAGCTTGAGCGTCCGACCCTGCGCCACAACCGGCGTGTCGCGGATCTTCTGCAGTTTGTCGAAGGCGCCGTCGAGGCGAATGAAAACCTGGGGACCCGAGGTGTCGATCGAGCCGGCCGGCGTGAGGGCGTTCTGGCCGTTCAGGGCGGAGAAGATGTCCTGTGGCGAGATACCCAAGGTGGCCAGGCGATCATGGGAAAAGGAAACGAAGATGCGTTCGGACTGTTCCCCGATGATGTTCACCTTCTTCACACCCGCGACGTGCAAAAGGCGCTGCCGCAGCGTTTCGGCGTCGCGGACCAGCACCCGCTGTGGCTCGCCTTTTGCCTTCAACGCAAACAGCGCGAAGGTCACGTCCGAATACTCGTCGTTTACGATCGGGCCGATCACGCCGGCAGGCAGGCTACCCGACTCGTCCCTGAGTTTCTTGCGCGCCTGATAGAACTCTTCCTGGACCTCCGAAGGCGGTGTGCTATCGAGCAGGGTCACTGTGGTGAACGCCAGGCCAGGCCGCGTGTACGTTTCCGTGCGGTCATACCAGCGCAGTTCCTGCATGCGCTTCTCCAGCCTTTCCACCACCTGGTCCTGCATCTCCTGCGCCGTCGCTCCCGGCCAGGCCGTGATGACGGTCATGGTTTTCACCGTGAAGGCGGGATCTTCCGCCCGGCCCAGCTGGAAGAAGGCGATAACGCCTGCCAGCGACACCAGGATGATCAGGAACAGCGTGACAGACCGTTCACGGACAGCGAGTGCCGAAAGATTGAACCCACTCATTGCTGCACTCCATGACCAGGAATAGTGTTGGCTCCGCTTCCGTTTGCTGCGATGCGGACCTGTTCGCCTTCGTGCAGAAGATGGGCGCCAAGGGCAACGATCCGGTCCCCCACCCTGAGTTCACCCGCGACACGCGCGGCGTCGTCATCCAGACCGCGGACCTTCACCGGGCGCCAGGTGACGCGGTTGAGTTTTTCGTCCAGCACCCACACGCCAGGACCTTTGCCCGGATCGAAGAGGGCACCGATCGGTACTTGCAGATCGCCTTGCTTCGATGGGCGGATTTCCGGAATCTGGAGGGTAACGGTCGCGCCGAGCGGGGCCTCGGCCAGCGCGCCTTCGAGCACGTACCTTGCCTCGTAGGTGCGGGTCAGCCGGTCCGCCGAGTCGGAAAGCTGCCGGAGTTTCGCCGGCACGGTCAAGGTGTCATTGCCGTATAGCGTCGCCTGGCTTGCGGAACCCACCGGGGGCCGGAGGGTTTCCGGCAGGTGAACGATGGCTTCGCGGCGGCCGGCATGCGCCACGCGTACCACGACCTGGCCGGCGTTGACGACTTGTCCGGCATCGGCCAGCGTCTCCACGACTACGCCGTCGGCATCAGCGAGCAAAACCGCGTAGCCAGTTGCATTGCGTGCCACATCGGCCTGGGCTTCCGCTGCGTTGAGCTGTGCCCTGGCCGACTCCGCCGCGGCCTTGATCTGGTCATAGGACGACGCCGATACGGCGCCGGATCCGACCAGGTCGCGATACCGGGCCTCATCCTCCGCGGTTTGCCGGGCCCGCGCCCGCGCCGCGACGACTGCCTCCTGCTGTGCGTGCGCCGCCAGCTTCAGGTCGTTCGGGTCGATGCGCATGAGCGGCTGGCCGCGCTTGACGGTCTGGCCGGTATCGACCAGCCGCTCCAGCACTTTGCCGGAGACACGAAAGCCCAGGTCGCCCTGGACCCGGGCGGCAACGGTTCCCGTGAATGAACGTGTCGTGGCGGCCGGGTCCTGAACGGTCCCGATTCTGACCAGCGGCGGCTGGCTGCGCGGATCGGGGGGCGCTGTATCGCCGCAAGCGGCCAATACAAGTGGCAACACGCACGCGGCGGCGGATGAGGCAAATCGGCGCTGAAGCATAAGGTCCTCTCAAGCGAGACTGGACCTGGATTATTGTTCGTGTGACCAATTTAGTCAATGGTCACAAGCGAATCCGCTTGCGACGTGCGCCTTAAGGCGCGAGGCTGCGCAGTATCAGGCTGGAAAGCTGGACATGGGCTTCCGCGGCAAGATCGAGGTTGTGCTGTAGCAGCAGCGGATCAATATATGGACGCATGACGAGATAGATGCCCCTGGCAGTCTCGTCCAGTGGCGTCTTGCGCTCGAACTCCCCTGACTTGCGGCCTTCCAGAACAATCCGCATGACCACTTGCTTGATGTGGTCCTCATAGTTGAGAACAGGCTGCCACCGCTCCTGGGCTGCGGCCGAAGCAATGGCGTAGAGTTTGCGGTCCTGGAAGAAAAGGCGGGCGCCGGCCTCCACCAGGGTCTTGAACAGGCGCCGCAGACATTCCGACGCGGTTGGGACGTTGGCAATGGCTGCATCGACCTCGTCCGTGATGGCGCACAGGCAGTTCGCGCAGATCACTTCCCCGATCGCCTGCTTGGAATCGAAGAACTTGTAGATGTAAGCCTTGGAAAAGCCGATCGCCTTGGCCAGGTCGGAAACCGTCGTCTTCTCGTAGCCATACAGGCTGAAGTGCTCGGTGGCCGCCTCCAAGATCTGGGAGCGGACATTGTGGTCGGCGGGCCCTCGGGACGGCAGGGCAGTGGGTGTGGTCTCAGTCATGCAGCGAGCTTAACGCTCCAGATGGTTGTTGACAACCAGTGACCATTTTATAATATAGTCACAACTTCCTGTTTGCCTAGGCTTCCGTGATACCCATGCTTACCCATCGCTTTCTTGCCCTGCTGCTGAGTGTCGGCGTATCGACGGGTTGTGCCGTCGGCCCCGACTACAGACAACCGGACGCCCCGCTCCCCGACCGCTACCTGGGCCAGTCCGGCGTTGAACAGAGGCATGCGTCATCCTCTGCCGAGCTCGTCACGTGGTGGGAAGGATTCGGCGATCCGCTGCTGACCCGGCTGGTGTCAGTGGCATTGGATCAGAACCTGGACCTGGCGCAAGCGTCGGCGCGCGTCACCCAGGCACGCGCGGGGCTCGGCGTGGCCAATGCGGCCTTGCTTCCTTCGGGCAGCGCCAGTGCGCAGGTGGCCAGAAACTATCAGTCGATCGAGACGCCCCTTGGGAAGCTGCTCGATGCAACGCCTGGCTTTGACAGGTATGGCAACAGCTACGAGGCCAATCTCGGCGCCACCTGGGAACTGGACGTATTCGGTGGGCTGCGCCGTGGGCGGGAAGCCGCCCTGGCGGAATACCAGGCATCGACTGCGGGCGCGACCGCGACGCGTCTCGCTGTGGCCGCGCAAACTGCAGATCTCTATATCACCGTGCGCGGACTGCAGTCCCGCATTGCAATCGCCAGGCAGCAAGTGGAAACCCAACAGAAGCTGCTCTCGACGGTGAGCCTGCTTTACAGCAAAGGGCTTGCCGCCGAACTGGAGGTACGACAGGCCGAAGGCGCGCTCGCTCAGGTCCGCGCTACCGTCCCGGTGCTGGAGACAGGCCTCGATGCCGCGTTGAATGCGCTGGACGTAATGCTTGGTGTTCCGCCCGGCACGTATCGCGCTGAACTGGCCGGCCCTAAAGCGATTCCCGCCGCACCGCAGCTCGCCGGAACGGGCTCGCCGGCGGATCTGCTGCGACGCAGGCCCGACCTCATCGTCGCGGAGCGCCGGCTGGCGGCGGCGAACGCACGAATCGGTGTAGCCATTGCGGAGTACTACCCAAAATTCTCGCTCAGTGCCCTGTTGGGCAGCGCCACAACCGTAGCCAGCGGGAACCTCTTTTCCGCGGGCGCAAGCCAGGCAGCGGGCGTGCTTGGCTTGCGCTGGCGTCTGTTTGACTTCGGCCGCATCAATGCACAGATCGAACTGGCCCGAGGGCAGGAGGCAGAAGCGCTGGCGGCATACCGTCAGGCTGTGCTGCGCGCGACCGAGGATGTCGAAAATGCCTTCTCCGCGCTGATCAAGCGTGAAGATCAGGCAGGCACGCTGGCCCAAGGCGAGACCTCGCTGACCCAGGCGCGCAATGCCTCATTTGCCGCCTACCAGAAAGGCGTGGTCCGCTTGATTGAGGTCTTGCATGCTGACGAGAGTCTTCTGCGGACGTCCGACGCCAGAGCGCAGGCACAGACCGAATCAGCCCGCGCCGCCGTGGCGGCATTCAAGGCGCTCGGCGGGGGGTGGGAACCGGCAACTGCCTTATAGGGCAATACCGCTTCAGTTGCCGGCTTTCTGGTAGTCGCGCACTGGCGTCAGAAACTCCAGCGTGCGTGGTGCTTTCAGCAGATCGGCCAGCACCGCCTCGTATTCGCGCCGGTAGGACGCTTTCAGGTGGTGGTCCCTGAAATGCTGCTCGCTGCAGGCCCAGTTCTCATAGAGAACAAGCGTGTCAGGATCTTCGAGCGAGCGGTGCAGATACGTGTTGATAAAGTCCGGTTCCTTCGACATCTGGTCGAGGACATAAAGCAGCTTCGACTCGAGCTCGGCGCGCCGCTCGGGCTTGCCCGGCAGATGGACGATAAAGGCAATGGATTGGTTCATGGTACTGCTCCAGGCAGGATGGGCGACCTCATGCGCGGACCGCGCTCAACGCCGCGGCCCGCAAAGGCATTGACTTAAAGTTGGATCATGCCACCGTCGGCGATGATTTCGGTACCGACGATGAAGGCCGATTCCGGCGCCGACAGATGCAGCACCGTCGACGCAATCTCCGCCGGCAGGCCGAAGCGGCCCAGCGGGATCTGGCTCTGGATCTGCGCGGCAGTGGCCGACAGGGTGTCGGCTTCCAGGCCCAGCTTGCCGTACAGCGGCGGCGTCACCGGCCCGGGGCTGACCACATTGACCCGGATGCCCGAGCTGACCAGCTCACCCGACAGAGTCCTGGCCAGCGAGATCAGTGCTGCCTTGCTGGCGGCATACACGGAAGACATCGGCATGCCGATGCGCGCATTGATCGAGCCGTTCAGCACGATCGACGTGCCCGGGTTCAGCAGCGGCAGCAGCGCCTGTATCTGGAAGTAGGCGCCCTTCACGTTGGCGTTGAAGGTGGCGTCCCACAGTGCCTCGTCCACGTCGGCAACGGCGGCAAACTTGGCAATGCCGGCGTTGATGAAGACAGCGTCCAGGCGGATGCCGGCGTCGGTCAGCTGGCGAGCCAGGTCACGCGGCCTGCACGGTGCCGGTTTCGTTGCGGATGGCGATGGCCTCGTTGCCGAGCGTGGCGCGGGCGACTTCCAGTGCCGCTGCGTCGCGGCCGGTGATGACCACGCGGGCCCCTTCCTGGGCGAATGCCTGGGCAGCCGCCAGGCCGATGCCGCTGTTGCCGCCAGTGACCAGAACGGTCTTGCCTTCGAAGCGATTCATGTTGTCCTCCGGTTTGGAAAGTTGAACTTGAACAATCGCGTGACTGCAGTATGGGCGCTGCGCTTTGCCATACGATCAATCCGACGAACACGTTCGAAGGAGTCGCACATGTTGTCGGAAGACGAACTGGCCCTGCTGGAGGCCATCCGCGAGGCCGGCAGCCTGTCGCGCGCGGCGGCCAGGCTGGGCAAGGCGCCGTCCACAGTGTCGCACGCCGCGCGGCAGCTGGAGCAGCGCTTCGACGCACTCCTGTTCGACCGCCGCCGCTACCGCCTGCAGCTGACGCGTGCCGGCGAATTGCTGACAGAAGAAGCCGCCCGGCTCGCGCAGGATGTCGCGCGCGTCACACAGCGCGTGCGGCAGGTCGCCAACGGCTGGGAAGACCGGTTGTGGATCGTGACCGACGAGCTGATGGAATTCGAGACGCTGATGCCCGTCATGCACGCGTTCGACGCGCTGGAATCCGGCGTGGCGCTGCGCGTCACGCACGAAGTGCTGGCCGGCACCTGGGAAGCGCTGCGGGACGGCCGCGCCGACCTGGTCATCGGTGCCACCAACGAGCCGCCCGCCATCCCTAACCTGGGGTGGTTCGAGCTGGGCGTGATCGAATGGGTGTTTGCGGTCTCGCCCCGGCATCCGCTGGCGGCCGCCCGCCAACCATTGACGCGTGAGGAGATCGCCCGCCATCGTGCCGTGGTGGTGGCAGATTCATCACGCCTCACGGGCGGCCGCGCTTACGGCATGGTGGGCGGACAGCGCTTGCTGGCCGTGCCGAGCATGCGAGCCAAGACCCTGGCGCAGCGCGATGCCCTGGGGATCGGCTGGCTGCCCAGGCACCGGGTCGGCTCGCTGCTGCAGCGCGGCGAACTGGTAGAGAAGCGCACCGCCGACCCGCGCGAGCCCAACACGCTCTATGTGGGCTGGCGCGGCGATCACGAAGGCCGCGCCCTGCAATGGTGGCTGGAGCAGTTGCGACGGCCCCGGCTGGCCAGGCTGCTGGTGCGGGGCGTCGACACCTACGCGTAGCTGGCAGGGAAGCGTCCTACCACCTAAAGTAGCTTGTGGCTTTGCGGTACCAGGCAAGGAGAATCGTGATGGCCCAAGGATTCGACGCGATCATCATCGGCACCGGGCAAGCCGGCCCCGCACTCGCTGCGCGGCTGGCCGGCGCGGGCATGAAAACGGCCGTCATCGAGCGCGCGCGTTTTGGCGGCACCTGCGTGAACACCGGCTGCATTCCCACCAAAACCCTCATCGCAAGCGCGTACGCGGCGCAACTGGCGCGGCGGGCTGCCGAGTACGGCGTGACCATCGGCGGGCCGGTCGCCGTCGACATGAAGCAGGTGAAGGCACGCAAGGACGAGATCTCCGGCCGTTCCAGCAACGGAGTGGAACAGTGGATGCGCAGCCTGGAGAACGGCACGGTCTATCAGGGGCACGCCCGCTTCGAAAGCGCGCATGGTGTGCGGGTCAACGGCGAACTGCTGGAAGCCGACCGGATTTTCGTGAACGTCGGCGGCCGGGCCCTGGTTCCGCCCATGCCCGGGCTGGACCAGGTACCGTACCTGACCAACTCGAGCATGATGGCGGTGGATTTCCTGCCGGAGCACCTGATCGTCATCGGCGGCAGCTACGTGGGTCTGGAGTTTGGCCAGATGTACCGGCGTTTTGGCGCCAGGGTGACCGTTGTCGAAAAAGGCCCGCGCCTGATCCAGCGCGAAGACGAGGATGTGTCGCAGGCAGTGCGGGAGATCCTGGAAGCCGAGGGGATCGAAATCCGGCTCAATGCCAACTGCCTGAGCGCGCGCAGGGAAGGCGATCATGTTGCCGTCGGGCTGGATTGTTCGGATGGGGCGCGCGACGTCCACGGCTCGCACCTGCTGCTGGCGGTTGGGCGTGTGCCCAACACCGAGGACCTGGGGCTGGATCAGGCCGGGGTCGAGACCGACGCTCGCGGTTATATCCAGGTAGACGAACAGTTGCGCACCAACGTCCCCGGCATCTGGGCGCTTGGCGATTGCAATGGCCGCGGTGCGTTCACGCATACGTCATACAACGACTATGAGATCGTCGCCGCCAACCTTCTCGACAACGATCCCCGCAAGCTGACGGACCGCATCGCAGCCTATGCCATGTTCATCGACCCTCCGCTCGGCCGCGCCGGCATGACGGAAGCAGAAGCCCGGCAATCCGGCCGCAGGCTGCTGGTCGGCTCTCGCCCCATGAGCCGCGTCGGGCGAGCCGTGGAGAAGGGCGAGAGCCAGGGCTTCATGAAGGTCGTGGTCGACGCCGATACCCGCATGATCCTGGGTGCCGCGATCCTCGGCGTGACCGGCGACGAGGTGATTCACTCACTGCTCGACATCATGTATGCCAAGGCACCCTATACCACCATCAGCCGCGCGATGCACATCCATCCCACGGTGTCCGAGCTGATACCAACGCTGCTGCAGGAACTGCGGCCACAGGCCTAGGTACTGCCTCCTTCAGAGCAGTTTGCACGCCTCATCGAATTCCAGGCGGGGGCTGCGCGGAAACAGCTTGGCAGGGTCGCCATAGCCGAGATTGCACAGGAAGTTCGATTTCACGTGACTGTCCGGGAAATATTCGAGCTGGAAGGCATTGTCCTTGGGGTCCGCCGGAAAGAATTCGTGATCGACCTTGGCATTGTCGAAGCCGGACATCGGCCCGCAATCGAGCCCCAGCGAGCGGGCGGCGATGATGAAGTACGCGCCCTGCAGGGAACTGTTTCGCCTCGCAGTAGTTAGGGCGAGCTCCGGGGTATCGGCGAACCACGAGCGTGCGTCCGCGTGCGGAAACAGCTTGGGCAGAAGTTCGTAGAACTTGATGTCATAGGCGATGATGGCGGTGACCGGTGCGGCCATGGTTTTCTCGACATTGCCCGGCGCCAGCGCGGGCAACAGGCGCTGCTTGGCCTCAGGGGTACGCAGGAACAGAATGCGCGCGGGAGAGCAGTTGGCGCTGGTCGGCGCCCATTTCATCAAGTCATAGAGCTGCCGCAGGGTTTCGTCGCTCACGGGCTGGTTCAGCCATGCGCTGTGCGTGCGAGCCTCGCGAAAGAGCAGATCCATGCCTTCTTCACTCAAGCCCTTGTTCATGGTTATCTCCTGAAACGAAATCGGTACTACGCGGCTGCCCGGCCGGGTTGCCGCTTCTGTCTAGCATAGGCAGCGCCGCTCGTCGCCGCGCCGCCGGCTTTCGCATGGATCCGCAGGGCTTGTCCGCGCCATCGGCATGTGCCAGCGCGGCCAGGGGCCCAGGTATCCGAAAAGCCGCTTTGGCACGCCGGGCGAAACGCGAAGTGATCCGGTCGAAGTGACGATTGCCGGCCCTGGTGCTCGGGGCGATACTGGCGAACACTTGGCGCACCGGTGCGACGAAGAATGGGGAAGCAATGGACGAGAAGACAAAGGCTCGTACAAACACATACGCCGCGCGCGAGTCCCCCTGCACCAGCTACCCATCCGGGTGGTGCGCGGCCGTCGTGCGCCTGTCATTGTGAAACCACTCGTCTGCGCTTGCCTGCCTGGCTTCCTCAAGCTGGCCGGGCGCGCGACGCATCGGTTCACGTAGCAAATGGCAGGAGTCATCACCATGGAAACCTCAACCCCCAGCGGAAATCCCTTGCAGGATCTTTCCGCCAACTTGGCAGCCATTGCCGAGCGCGTCGGCCAGAGTGTCGTCGCGGTGCACGGGCGGCATCGCTTTCCCTCCAGTGGAGTCATCTGGCAACCCGGCGTGGTGGTCACGGCCGCGCATACGCTCAGGCAGGAAGACGGCATTGAAGTCACCCTGGCCGATGGCCGTACCGTGGCGGCCGTCCTGGTGGGACGGGACCCTGGCACCGACCTGGCCGTACTGAGGCTCGATGGCGTGGCGTCGAACCCGGTCGAGACCGGTGATGCGCGCTCCCTGAAGGCAGGCCATCTGGTGCTCGCGGTGGCGCGAGTGGACCGGCTTGGCACCAGCGCGGATTTCGGCGTTGTCGGCACTGCCGGCGGTCCATGGCGTACCTGGCGAGGCGGGCAATTCGACGCCTTCGTGCGGCTTGACGGCGGCCTGCGCCCCGGTTTCTCCGGAGCGGCCCTGGCGGATATGCAGGGGCGGGTCACGGGCCTGTGCACATCGGCGCTCGCGCCTGGCGCTGGCATCCTGATACCGGCAGCGACAGTGGCGCGCGTGAGCGGCGAACTGCTAAGCAAGGGACGTGTCTCGCACGGCTACCTTGGCGTGGGCACGCAGCCGGTGAGCCTGTCGGAGTCTTGGGTGACGAAGCTGAATCTGGCGTCCGGGCGCGGGCTACTGGTGGTATCGCTTGCGGCGGGCGGGCCTGCGGAGCAAGCCGGGGTGCTGATCGGGGATGTACTGATCGAACTGGATGGCAAGCCATGCCAAGACATGGACGACGTCCATGCCGCGCTGGGCGGCGACCGCATCGGGCAGTTGCTGAAGATCGGGCTGATCCGGGGTGGCGAGCGCAAGGAGTGCTCGATCACGGTGGGCGAACGCCAGCAACGGAAGTCGTGCGGCTGAGATTCATGCAAGCCGTCGCATGCCGGATGCCAGGATGACACCGATGAGCCCGGTCAGGGTCGCCGTGGTCGCCGTCTCGCCGCAGGCGCGGGCAAGCCTGCAGGCGCTTGTCGAGGCGGCGCCAGCGCTGGATTTCGCAGGCAGCGCGGCCGACACCGCAGGGATCGCCGACCGCTTTGCCGGCGACGTGCCGGATGTGGTCGTGATCGAACTTGAGCCGCAGGCCGGTGACCTGCCGGTGCCAGAGGCGGGCCGAGATTCCGCAGCGCCGGCGCTGGTCCTGCTCACCGACGAGGCGGACAGCGAATGGATCCATGAGGCGCTGGGAGCCAGCGCCACGGCACTACTGCCGCGTGGCGCGACGCCCAGCGAAATCATCTGCGCGATCGAAGCTGTGGCCGCGGGACTTTGCGTGCTGTCCCCGGAGATCCTCGCCAGGCTGCTGGCGGCGCGCAGGGCACCTCGCCAGACGGCATCCGCGGCTCTGACCGAAACGCTCACCCCACGCGAGCTTGAAGTGCTGGCCATGCTCGCCGAAGGGCTTGGCAACAAGGAAATCGCGCGCCAACTCGACATATCGGACAACACGGTGAAGTTCCACCTCTCCGCCATTTTCGGCAAGCTCGGCGCAAGCAGCCGCACCGAGGCTGTATTGCAGGGCATGCGGCACGGCCTCATCATGGTGTAGGAGGCTCAGCCCGGAGTCACATCACCAGCGCGCATCAGAGGAACGGCGAAATGTTCGCCATCGCGCGCGTCACGTAGGCCTCCTTCTCGCCCACTGGCGCCACATAGTCAATCGCGCTGCGTGCAGCCTCGACGCCTTCCAGACGGGCGATGAACCAGGCGGCCAGGTACTGCGACGCCAGGCACCCGCCGGCGGTTGCAACGTTTCCCTTGGCGACAAACGGCTGATCGAGCACGGCCACGCCGGCCTCCACTACCCATGGCTTGGTGGTCAGGTCCGTACAGGCCGGAACGTCGTTCACCAAGCCCAGTTTGGCGAGAATGAGCGTGCCCGAGCATTGCGCGCCCAGCATCTGGCGCGTCGGGTCGAAGCGGAGTTGCGACATCAGCGCAGCATCGGCGACGACGTCCCGGGTTCGGATCCCACTACCCACCAGCACAGCGTCCGCGTTGCATGCGTCCTCCAGCGATGCTTGCGCCTCCATCACCACACCATTCAGCGAACGCACCTTGGCCGCCGGACTGGCGATCGAAACCCGCCAGCCGGGCCGCCTGACCCGGTTGAGGATGGCGAGCGCGATCAGCGAGTCGAGTTCGTTGAAACCTTCGAAGGTCAGGATGGCGATGTGCATGGCGGGCCTCGTGGGAGTGGAGACATTGGGTTTGCGCCATCGTAGAGCCGACAGTCAGTACATTCAAATAATTGTTATAGATACGCTCAGGCTGCGTCCTGCGGGTCCGCAAACGTAGCCATGCGCAGGATCGCTTCCCTGAGCTCTGACCTGAGTTGCGCAACCAGCTCCGCGGCCGGCAGGGACCTGGCCAAGGGCGCTGCCTGCCCGGCCCACTGCGCTGCGTACTCAGCGCTCCCCGTGGCCTTGGCCGCGGCGTGAAGCGCCTTTCCCGCGTCATAGGCGATCGGGTAGTCCGGCACCGGAGGTGCGTCGGCGGCGATGCCGAGTGCCGTGAGCCGGTTGGTGAAGCCCCTGGCCGCGCGGCCCGATATGGCGCGGGTGAGTGTGGTCGGGCGCGGTTGGGGTGCGGTCAGCGCCGCGCGATAGGCGGCATCGGCAGATGACTCCGGGCAGGCGACGAATGCCGTGCCAAGCTGGGCGGCTTCCGCCCCGAGAGCCAGCACCGCGGCAATGCCTGCCCCGTCCATGATGCCGCCCGAGGCAATCACCGGAAGCTTCGTGCCCAGGACCAGAAGACGCACCAGAGCCAGCGTGCCGAGGCCTTCGTCGTAGCCATCGGTGTCGAAGGTGCCGCGGTGTCCGCCAGCTTCGATGCCTTGCGCGACGATGGCGTCCACGCCGGCGGCCTCTATCTGGCGGGCCTCCTGCAGGGACGTTGCACTGGCCAGCAGCACAATGCCGGCACCGCGTAGCGCATCAATTTTCTGCTGGGAGGGAAGGCCAAAATGGAAGCTCACCACCGCTGGCTTTTCTTCCAGCAGCATCTGGAACATGGCGTCGTCGGCCACGAAACTCTTGTAGATTTCCCGCAAGCTCGTGGGTGCTGTCCCGCCGTGCTCGGCAAACTGGGCGGCAAGGTAGGTGAGCCAGGCCTGCTCGCGCACCACATCGGCCTTGGCCGGGGCGTGGCAGAACAGGTTGACGTTGAATGGCTTGCCGGTCAGCGCTCTTGTCTCGCGGATTGTCTTTCGCGCGGCTTGCGCGTCCATTGCCCCGACGCCAAGCGAGCCCAGCCCGCCGGCCTCTGACACGGCGGCAGCCATGGCCGCTGTGCTGACACCGGCCATGGGCGCCTGGATGATGGGCGTGGCAATGCCCAGGATCGAAAGTAGGTTGCGGCGGTGGCTGGAAGGCGTGGAAGTGTCCATGAAAGTCTCTTTCTCTTTGAAGTGCAGAATTCCGCTCGGGAGATTATCGAAGGCGACGCTGTACCGGAGGGTATCGAGCATGCCATGAAATCTGGCAGCGTGAGATGTTGCTGCGGCTTCGCAATGCATTGTTCATCGCGCGACGCATCCGGAGCTGTCGGTGCGGGGCAAGGTGGCTTACCGCACGCGCCCCGCATTGCATGCTTGGGATACCCGGCAACTATCGACTAGCTTGGAAGCCTTGGGGCCGCTTCGATGGGGCATCATGATGAAGAGGATCACAGGGCGCCTGGTCACGATTGTTTCCATGGGCATAGCAGCAGGCCTTTCTGCCGCAAGCGGCGCGTGGGCCTCTGACATCGTCTGCAAATCAACTGCGCGCGAATCCCCCGTACGCTGCAACAACCCGGATGGCTCCGGGGTGAGATGCAACCTTGCGACGGACGAGGCCGGGCCGCGGGCGCGCCCGCGGCATCTGATCTGCGATTCGTCCAGGCTGTCAGAGCGCTACGAGCGCATCTACGCCGAGCAGCAAAGGATGCTGCGCAAGGGCAGGATCCAGGACTCGGACATCGCGGCGTGGCGCAGCCGGCGCGATGCCTGCGACTCGGTACGATGCCTGGAAAGCATGTTCGCCAAATTCTGGCGGGAGCGGGATTCGATGCGAATCGCACCGGGCCGGTCCGACTCCGCGAATCAGGCTGCAACGGCCAGGTCTACCCCGGCCAGCCAGGAGGCGGCACCGCCGCCCGCGGCGGCTTCCGCACAGGCCCCACAGGCCCCACAGGCCTCAACGCAGATCCCTGAGCCGACGCAGCGCGTACAAGAAGAGCCGCCGCCGGCAGTGCCGCTTGCCATGTCGGCCGGACCGGAACCCGTCGAACCAACACGGCCGACGGCTCCCGCTGTCGAAGCGCTGCCTGTCTGGCAAGGCACCACAGCGCCTCCGGTTGCCGGGAACAAGAACAGCAGCCCGGCCAAGCCCTATCCGGCAGCCCTTGCCGTGGAGAGCCTGCTTTCCGGACTTGCCGTGATGGGCGCGGGTTTCCTGTGGACGCGCCGTACCGCGCGCGCCCAGGATCGGACGCGTTTCGCCATCCCGGCGGCGGTGGTGGTGGTCTATGGCTTGCTGCTTGTGAATGCGCTGCTGCTGCCGTTTACGCTTGCCGTGAAGTGAGGGCACCACATCTTGAGCAGGCAGTGGCCATCGGGGCCCGGCGCGCAGCAGCTACGCATGGATACGCTCTGCGCCTGCGTTCAACGCCCCTTGAAAATCGGGTGCCGGGCGCAAACCGACAGCACGATGCGCTCGGACTGCGCCAGGTAGTCGTTGAGGGCCGCGGCACACTCTGCGAGCTTGCCCGACTCGAACAACTGCAGGATGTGCTGGTTCATCTCGACATATGGGCCATGCAGGAATTCCGGATCCTGCAGCATGCCGAACGCCAGGCGCAGCTCGGCGAGCAGGTGGGAGAACATCACGTTCAGCCGCTCGCTGTCGGCCAGTTCCACGATGGCCATATGGAACTCCATATTGGCGGTGCCCGCGCCTTGCCAGTCGCCGCGGTCGCGGCAGAGCAGTCCCGTTTCCACCGCTTCGCGCAGGTGCTTCCTGGCCGGATGGCTGGGGTAGGCCTGGGCGATGGCCTGGCACTCGATCATGCGGCGCACGCGGTAGATGTCGATGATGGCCGCGATGCTGGGAATCGCCACGGATACCCCGCGGTTGGGTTCGTGCTTGAGCAGGCCTTCCTTGGTCAGCACGCGAAAGGTCTCGCGCAAGGTATTGCGCGAGATCTGCAGGCTCTCGCTAAGCGCGGTTTCCGACAAGCGCTGCCCGGGCGCGAATTCGCCATGCACGATGCGCTGGCGAATCTGCTCCGTGACCCGCTCGGCCAGATTTCTTACGTCAGTACTGGATGTCATGTTGGCTTGCGTCGGGGCGACAGGTTCCGGCATGCCCCGTGCGGGGATGTTATCTCACTTTGTTGAACAATAGGCACAAGATTGGTGCGAAGGATGCCCTTAAACGTGAGTTAGGTGTATACCACGATCGAACAACAACCAATATTGTTCAACAATAAGTCATGGTGGTTGAGTCATACGTGCATATAAATGAACATGGCATGTGTTTTGCTAAACAGCGGTTGGGGTGCAGGGCCGCTGAATAGCGGTCTTGCTCGCTACCGAAACTTCGTCGTGAAGACAGCGCGACGAGCTTTGTCCACGCTTTGTCCTTATCCATAGTGAGCGCAACCATGTGGCTTAAAGAAACAAACCAGGCGGAGCGCAAGACGCTCTTTGCCGCCTTCGTCGGCTATGGGGTCGATGCCTTCGACTACATGATCTACACCTTCATGATCCCCACCTTCATCCTGGTGTGGGGCATGACCAAGGCCGAGGCGGGCTACATCGCGACGGGCGCGCTCATCAGCTCGGCCATCGGCGGCTGGCTGGCGGGCATCCTGGCCGACAAATATGGTCGCGTGCGGATCCTGCAGCTGACCGTGCTCTGGTTCAGTTTCTTTACGTTCCTGAGCGGCTTCACCCAGTCCCCCGAACAACTGTTCCTGACCCGCATGCTGCAAGGCCTGGGCTTTGGCGGCGAATGGTCGGTCGGTTCCTTGCTGATCGCCGAGATGATTCGGGCCCGCCACCGCGGCAAGGCGGTCGGACTGGTGCAAAGCAGCTGGGCCATCGGCTGGGGCCTGTCGGCGATTGCATTCTGGGCGGTCTATGCCATGTTCGAGCAGCAATACGCATGGCGCGTGCTGTTCTGGGCCGGCGTGCTGCCGGCGATCTTTATCCTGTATATCCGCCGCAATATCTCCGAGCCCGAGGTGTATCAGGAAACCAGGGCCAAGCTGGCCCGCACCGGGCAAAGCAATAACTTCATGCTGATCTTCAAGCCCGGCGTGCTGCGCGTGACGGTGCTGGCAAGCCTGCTGGCGACCGGCATGCAAGGTGCCTACTACTCGGTGACGACCTGGCTGCCCACCTACCTCAAGATGGAGCGCAATCTCTCCGTGCTCAACACCAGCGGCTACCTGATGGTGCTGATCGCCGGGTCCTTCGCCGGCTACCTGACCAGCGCCTGGCTGTCCGACCGCCTGGGGCGCCGGCGTTGCTTCATGCTGTTTGCGGTGAGCGCGGCCTTCCTCGTGATCTGCTATACGCAGTTGCCGATCACCGACGCTGCCATGCTGGTGCTGGGTTTCCCGCTGGGTTTCTTCCTGTCCGGCATCTTCTCGGGGATGGGGGCGTACCTGACGGAGCTGTATCCGAGCCATATCCGCGGCTCCGGCCAGGGCTTCTGCTACAACTTTGGCCGTGCGGTCGGTTCCATATTTCCGGCCATGATCGGGCATATGAGCGCATCGATGTCACTGGGTGTTGCCATCGGCTATCTCGCCGCCGGCGCCTATGGGCTGGTCGTCATTGCCTGCCTGCTGTTGCCGGAAACGCAAGGGCGCGAACTGCTCGCCGAAGCCGGGGCCGAGGCTGCGCATTGAGATTCGCGCGTTCGCCTGATCCAAGACACTGGAGCAACACTCATGCAAGATTCCGCACTGGAACGCGCCCGCATCGCCGCCGTGAATGCCGCGCGCGAAGCGCGCGCAAGCTACCGTGCCGGCACGGTACAGCCTACCGCCGGCATTGCACCGGGGATGACGCAAGCCAACATGATCGCGTTGCCGCGCGACTGGGCCTGGGACTTCCTGCTGTACGCGCAACGCAACCCCAAGGCCTGTCCCGTGCTCGACGTGATCGAAGCGGGTGCACAGCAGACCGTGCTGGCGCAAGGGGCGGATATCCGCACCGACATCCCGCTGTATCGCGTGTGGCGCGACGGCAAGCTGGTGGAAGAGGTGGCGGACGCCACGCCCCTGTGGACTGAGTACCCGGATCTGGTCACCTTCCTGATCGGCTGCAGCTTCACCTTCGAGACGCCGCTGCAAGAGGCAGGCATCGAGGTGCGGCATATTGCCGACGGTTCCAACGTGCCGATGTACCGCACCAACCGCCAGTGTCGCCCGGCTGGCCGCCTGCATGGCGAGATGGTCGTGTCCATGCGGCCCATCCCTGCGCACCGGGTTGCCGATGCGGTTTCCATCAGCGGACGCTTCCCGTCGGTGCACGGCTCGCCCGTCCATGTCGGCGACCCGGCCGCGCTGGGCATTGCCGACCTCGCCAGGCCTGACTTTGGTGACGCCGTGCGTATCGAGCCGGGCGAGATCCCGGTATTCTGGGCTTGCGGCGTCACGCCCCAGGCGGCCGTGATGGCGTCGGGCGTGCCGTTCGCCGTGACGCATGCGCCGGGCCACATGTTCATTACCGACGTGCCAGACAGCACGTATCACGTCTAGGACCCCCGGGTCATTGCGGAGCTCGTTTTGCGTTTTCTGCCCGTCACTTCGAATGCGCTGCTGGTGGAACTGGCCGACCTGGACCAGACCCTGGCCTTGCTGGCCTCGCTGCAGCGCGATCCCCTGCACGGCGTGGCGGAGTTGGTGCCCGCCGCGCGCACCATCCTCGTTTACTTTCGCCCATTGGCCACCAGCGCCGCCGCGCTGGTACGGGCCATCGCCGCGCGCGACCTGTCGCAGCGCGTCGAGCGCAGCAACATCCTGGTCGAGATTCCGGTGCGCTATGACGGCGAGGACCTGGCCGAGGTGGCCCAGCTGCTTGGCATCACGCCCGGGGAAGTGGTGCGCCGCCACACCGCCAGCGAATACACCGTTGCCTTTACCGGCTTTGCGCCAGGCTTTGCCTATCTCAGCGGCGGCCATCCCAGCTTCGACGTGCCGCGCCGCAGTACGCCGCGCACGCGTATTCCCGCCGGCGCCGTGGGCCTGGCTGGCACCTTCAGCGGCGTGTACCCGCAAGCCAGCCCGGGCGGCTGGCAGATCATCGGGGTTACCCCCGTGGCCATGTGGGACCTGGATCGCGAACAGCCCGCGCTGCTGCAGCCCGGCTATCGCGTGCGGTTCATCGACATCGCCACGCTCGATGGCGCGCTCGATGCGGGCAGCGGCATCGCCGCCGGCGCCCCGGCGGGCCAGCCGTTGCCGACGGACAAGGCGCCTGCTGCCGCGGCGCTGAAGGTGAAGGCCACCGGGCTGCAGACCGTGTTCCAGGACCTGGGCCGGCACGGCCAGGCTGGGCAGGGCGTCTCGGCCTCGGGTGCGATGGACCAGGCCGCCCTCAAGATGGCCAACCGCCTGGTCGGCAACCGCAGCGACGGCGCGGCGCTCGAGACCGTGGGCGGCGGCCTGCAACTGCAGAGCGTGGGCGAAACCGTGCTGGCTGTCACCGGCGCCGATGCGGCGCTGACGGTGCGCACTGCCGATGGCCGCCAATGGAGCGTCCCGAACCACCAGGCCGTGGCGCTGGCCGATGGCGACACGCTAAGCATCGGTCAGCCTCTTGCCGGCGCCCGCAGCTATGTGGCTGCACGCGGCGGGTTTGGCGTCGCGCCGGTCCTGGGCAGTTGTGCGACTGACACCCTGGCCAAGGTCGGCCCCGCGCCGCTGGCCGTGGGCGATGTGCTGGACCTGCTGCCCGCAGCGGCCGGCGCTGTCGTGGGCACCCCCGGCTTGCCTGCCGCCGACCTGCCCACGGTGGAGCAGGACGTCGTGCTGGACGTGGTGCTCGGTCCCCGCACCGACTGGTTCACTGCCGAGTCCGTGACGCGCCTTGCCGCGCAGCGCTGGCAAGTCACCCCACAATCCAACCGCGTGGGCCTGCGCCTGGCCGGCGAGGTGCCGCTGGAGCGCGCCATCACCGGCGAACTACCCAGCGAGGGCACCGCCCTGGGTGCGTTGCAGGTGCCGCCAAGCGGCCAACCCGTGCTGTTCCTGGCCGACCACCCGCTGACCGGCGGCTACCCCGTGATCGGGGCCGTGGCGCCTTACCACCTGGACCTCGCCGGACAGATTCCGGTTGGCGCCTGGCTGCGTTTCAACCCGGTCGGCGCCTTCGAAGAATTTCAACCGTCAGAACTGCAACCGTCGGCGCAGCGACCGTCTGCCGCCTGAGCGCACAAGCCCCAACCGAGATTTGCGATGAAGAAAGTCCTGATTGCCAACCGTGGCGAGATTGCCGTCCGCATCATCCGCGCCTGTGCCGACTACGGAGTCGGGTCGGTGGCGGTGTATGCCAATGCCGATATCGACGCGCTGCACGCGCGACTGGCCGATGAGGCCTACGGCCTGGACGGCGACCGTCCGGCGGACACCTACCTGAACATTCCCAAGCTGCTCGAAATCGCCCGACGCAGCGGGGCAGATGCCGTGCATCCGGGCTACGGCTTCCTCTCGGAAAGTGAAGCCTTTGCCAAGGCAGTGATCGATGCCGGCCTGGTCTGGATTGGCCCGTCTCCCGCCACGATTGCCCGGCTGGGCGACAAGGTGGAAGCGCGCAAGATCGCCTTGCAGGTTGGTGCGCCGCTGGTCGCCGGCACGGCAGACCCGGTCGCGGACGCCAGCGAGGTACTGGCCTTTGCCGAGCAGAACGGCCTGCCGATTATCATCAAGGCAGCCTTCGGCGGCGGCGGCCGCGGCATGAAGATTGCATGGCGCATGGATGAGGTTGAAGAGCTGTACGCCTCCGCCGTGCGCGAGGCTGTCACTGCCTTTGGCCGCGGCGAATGCTTTGTTGAGCAGTTCCTCGACAAGCCTCGCCATATCGAAGCGCAGGTACTGGCCGACCAGCATGGCAATGTCGTGGTGCTGGGCACGCGCGACTGCTCGCTGCAGCGCCGCAACCAGAAGCTGGTCGAAGAAGCCCCCGCGCCGTTTCTGACCGACGCGCAGCGCGCGCGTATCCACGCCGCCGCCCGCGACATCTGTGCGGCGGCCAACTACACCAGTGCCGGCACCGTGGAATTCCTGCTCAGCGCCAGCGGCGCGATCTCCTTCCTGGAGGTCAACACCCGCCTGCAGGTGGAGCACCCCGTGACCGAGCAGACCACCGGCGTGGACCTGGTGGTCGAGCAATTGCGCGTGGCGGATGGCTTGCCGCTCTCCATTACCGAAACCCCGGCGCCGCTGGGCCATTCGATCGAGTTCCGCATCAACGCCGAGGACGTGGGCCGCGGCTTCCTGCCCACGCCCGGGCCGGTGCTGCGCTTCGATGCTCCGTCGGGCCCCGGCGTACGCGTGGATTCGGGCGTGCAGTCGGGCTCGGTGGTCCCCGGCACATTCGACTCGCTGATGGCCAAGCTCATCGTGACCGGTGCCACGCGCGAACAGGCGCTGGCGCGCGCGCGCCGTGCGCTGCGCGAGTTCCGTATCGAGGGTGTGGCGTCGGTGCTGCCGTTCCACCGTGCGGTGATCGACCACGCAGATTTCCTCGGCGCGGATGGCTTCAGGGTCCACACGCGCTGGATCGAGTCCGACTTCGCCGAACCGCTGGCGGCGGCCACCCGTGCTGAGCCCCAGCACGATGCCAGCCTGGTGCGCACCGCCATCGAGATCGACGGCCGCCGCATGGTGCTGGGCCTGCCGGCGCAGCTGCTGCGCGGCCTCGCCGACGCGCCCGGGCAAGGCAGCGCCGCGGCGCCGGCCCAGGCCGCCGCTACCGACCCGGCCGACCTGCCGTCCCCGATCGCCGGCACCGTGCAGACCTGGAAGGTCGCAGTTGGCGACGAGGTCAAGGAAGGCGACTTGATCGCCGTGATGGAAGCCATGAAGATGGAGATGCAAGTCCATGCTCATCGCGGCGGCCGCGTAACGTGGCAGGCGGCCGCAGGCACTTTCCTGACGGCGGGGACGCGGCTGGTCAACATTGTGTGAATTCACTAAGAATGCCGGCCAAAGGGTAGGGCGCGCCGCTCAGTTCAGCACAAGCCCCGCGTGCGCCAGCAAGCGGCGAAACACCGCCAGGCGTGTATCGCCGGTCTCCGCCAGCCGGTCGCAGACATGGAGGTGTTCAGGCATATCGCTGTGTCCGCGCAGCGCATCCTTGCACTCCCGCTCGGAGATCTCCAGGTGGACACCGGCGAGCACCGCGCGGCCCTTGCCAACCCGTGAACTGACGATGGCGGGCGGCGTGCCATCGATATCCGCATAGACGGCCAGGACCTGAGTGTCGGGGCCGGGGGCGTCGCCGAAGTCAAAGCGGCAGCCGCCATGGTAGTGGGTGTATAGCGACATCGGGACATCGGTCAGGCTGTCCGTGGTGCGCAGTTTCACCGCGGCCGTGGTACGCGGCGTGCCGTCATACAGCATGCCGTCGGTAAGTTCTGGCAGCGAGCCCACTGCCACCGCGTCGACAAAGCTCAGCTCGCGCGGGCCGCAGATTGCGCCCCTGGTGCCGGCGTGAAACGCCAGTTCCCGGCATGCGTAGTAAGCGCCCGCGCAAATCCCGAGGTAGACGCCGCCCTGCTCGACGAAATGCCGGATGCGCGCGTTCGGGGCACCGTTCAGCATTGCACAGTAGGGAAGGTCGGCGCCACCCGGCATGACAAACAGCACCGCCCCATCGAACAGCGTGGCGTCGTGCCGGATGTCGTCTGCCATCACCGCACGGATCTCGTAGGTGCTGGCATGGAGTTGGTGCCCGATGGTCCGCATCAGGCATGCGGTCCAGTCGGAAGCCCCGGCGTCGACATAGGTCAGGATCTGGGGCCTTGGCATACCGGCATCCGTTTTTGAATAACGAACGGAAACTCACGGGACGGCTCCGGCACCGGTCTCGGAGAGGAGGTCGGGTGATCCAAGGTGCTCTTATTGTGCATCGACAAGGCATATCGTTGCCCTGAATGGATTCAAGCACAACGCTGCCGATCGGCAAGATTTCGGTGACATCGCCAACAAATTGTTGCTCTCCCACATACGTACTTTCACCTAATGCTGCATTGCGACAATTCTTTTGCTACAATCAGGGAAAACCCCATAAGGGTAATCCCGAAAGGAAGGACGCCATGAACACCCAATCCGATATCAAGCTGACTGACCAACTCGAACGCGACCTGATCGACCGTGAACTCGGTACGCAAAGCCTGGGCTTCGCCCACGACGTGAAGCGCGCCATCGCCTTCGTCCAGAACGCGATCGAGCGCCTGCAGACCCAGGCCCGCAAGGCCAAGGTGGTCTACGCCAACGGCTAAAGTGTTGTTTGCAGCATAGTAGTTGCGGCCCGTTGCGGGCTGCGTTGTAGAACCGGCCATACGTGCGCCCGCCCGGGCAGACGCGGCCGGTTTTGTTTTGCCCGCGGCTTTTTGCGTGCTTTGTGAAGAACTTTCGCAAGGCTTGCCAGACCTTTTCGTTTGGCCGGGACCCGGCAGGGGGCTATCGTGGATGCCTTCGCAATACGCCTTCCCGACCATGCCCCCGCTTGTCCTGCTGTGCCTGCTGATCACCTATGTAGTCTGGGGCACGACCTACCTGGCGATCCGCTTTACGCTGGAGAGCTTTCCGCCGCTGTTCATGATGGGCACGCGCTTCCTGTGCGCGGGCTTGCTGCTGGCCGCCTGGCTGGCGTGGCGGGGCACGCCGATGCCGCCGTGGCGGCTGTTGCGCAACTGCGCGGTGCCGGCGCTGTTCCTGCTGGTGGGCGGCATGGGCTTGACCGCGATTGCCGAGCAGACGATTTCTTCCGGCGCCACCACGGTGATGATCGGGTCGATGCCGATCTTCGCGCTGATCTGGAGTGCCTGCTTCGGCAACCGGCCGAAATGGTATGAGTACGTGGCGATCGCGATTGGCAGCCTGGGCATCCTGGTGCTGACCGCGGGGGCGGAATTCCGCGTCAGTACCGGGGGCGTGGTGGCGCTGATGCTGGCCGTGGCGAGCTGGTCGTTCGGCTCGCAGCTGGCGCGCCGGCTGGAACTGCCCCAGGGCGCCGCGGCATTTGCCGCGGAGATGCTGATCGGCGGCGCGGTGTTGATGGTGCTGTCGGCGCTGCGGCAGGAGCCGTGGCCGGCATCGGTCAGCGCGCAGGCCGGATGGGCCTGGATCTACCTGGTAGTGGCGGGGTCGCTGGTGGCGTTCTCTGCCTATATGTACCTGGTGTCCACGGTCAGCCAGACGCTGTCGGCCAGCTATGTCTATGTGAACCCGCCGGTGGCGCTGGCGATGGGCGCGTGGCTGGGCGGCGAGCAGATCGCCCCGCAGACGCTGGGTGCGGTGATGCTGATCCTGGTGGCGCTGGCCGTGCTTAGCCTGGGCACGCTGCGCACGGCGCGGACTCAGGCGGCCTGATACTGCCGACTGCCACCGGGCAGATCAACTGCCCGACTGTTCCTGGATCCAGAGCGACAGCCGCACCTTGTAGGCCTGCTGGATATGCCGGCGCGCGATCTGCTCGGCCAGTGCCGGGTCGCGCTTTTCCAGCGCCTCGACCAGCGAGATGTGTTCTTCGTAGGAGCTGCGCGCGCGCCCCGGCACTGCCAGCGTGGTGCGTCCCAGCAGTGCCATCGACTCATGCAGCGAGCGCAGCGTCTTCAGCAGGTAGCGGTTGTGGGCGCAGCGGTGCAGGGTTTCGTGGAAGAGCCGGTTGTTCAGCGCGAGCCGGTCGGGATCGTCGGCGATGGCCAGGTCGCGCTCGACGATATCGCGCAGCAGCGAGATCTCCACGTCGGTGGCGTGGCGCGCGGCCAGCGCGGCGGCGGTGCCTTCCAGCACTTCGCGCATCACGTACAGCTCGCTGACCATGCTGGCGTCGAGCTGGGTGACCATCATGCCGCGGTTGGGCTCGTTGACGACCAGCCCTTCGGACTCCAGCCGCGACAGCGCTTCACGCACCGGCGTGCGCGACAGGCCCAGGGATTCGGCCAGTTCCACCTCGCGCAGCCGCGTGCCGGGGGACAGCTGGCCGGCCTGGATGGCGGCGCGCAGTTGCTGGTAGGCGCGCTCTGAGCGCGGGAGCGATGCGGCCTGGCCACTCTCGGCGGCGCCGGCGAACTCTTGAGAAATCATGTGAGGCTGGCTGATGCGGTTGGACTGTCGTAGCCAGCCATCATACCCGCTCGTGCGCGGCTGACATCACGGCGACGCAATATGGGGTAAAGGGCCCGGCGCGCGGCCGTGCCGGGCGCTTCAGCCCGCCGGTGACTGGAACGGATGGTATTGATAGAGCCAGGTCTCGGACAGCGGCTTGCCGTTCATCCTCAGGAACAGGCGGATATCGACCGGCTGGTTGCCGTCGGCGGTCAGGTCGAACTGGGCACGCCAGTGGCCCGGCACGCCGTTGGGAACGGCCTCGGTGAAGACGTAGGAGAAGGTGCCGCGCGAGGCGGTCAGCACGGCCTCGGGTTTGACGCCGAAGGGCAGTTTTTCCAGCGGCGCGCCCTTGAACTCAACCATGAACTTGCGCACGCCCTTTGGCCGCGGCTGGCCCGGCTGGCCGCCATTGCCCAGGCGCGTGGCCACGCATCGCGCCAGCGGCGAGGGGAAGGGCTCGTCGGCCTGCCAGTGCAGCCGGTAGCGCAGGCGGTAGGTGCTGCCGGCCTTGGCCGGGGCCTTGGGCACCCACATGGCGACGATGTTGTCGTGGATCTCGTCATCGGTGCGCAGCTCAACCAGCTGCACCGAACCGGCGCCCCAGCCGTCGCGCGGCTCGACCCACAGGCTCGGGCGGCGCTCATAGTTGACGCCGTCCTGGTAGTGGTCGAACAGGCGGTCGCGCTGCAGCAGCCCGAAGCCCTTGGGGTTGTCGTCGGAAAACGCCGAGGCCGTGGTCTGCGGCGGGTTGTTCAGCGGGCGCCAGATATGCTCGCCGGCGCCGTTCCACAGCGCCAGGCCGTCGGAGTCGTGCACCTCTGGGCGCCAGTCGACGGCGGTGCCCTTGATGCCTTCAGAGAACCAGAACATCGAGGTCAGCGGCGCCAGCCCCAGCCGGCCCACATCCTTGCGCAGGAACAGCGCGCATTCCACATCCATGATCACGGCCTTGCCACGCTGCATGACGAAGCGGTAGGCGCCGGCGATGCTGGGGCCATCCAGCAGGGCATAGACCGTGACGGTATCGCCGTTGCCCTCAGGCGTTTCGAACCAGAAATGGGTGAAGGCCGGGAATTCCTCGGACTTGCCGGCTTCGGCCACGTCGATGGCAACGCCGCGCGCGGACAGCCCGTACTGGTACAGGTCGCCGATGGCGCGGAAATACGATGCCCCGAGGAAGGCAACCCAGTCGTTCTTGCGCCAGTCGCGCGTTTTCTGGTCGCCGAGGCGGCTTTCCTGGAAGCGGAAGCCGGCAAAGCCGCTGCCCGGCGGCAGCTTGTGCGCGGGGCTGTCGGCCGGCATGTCGAAGTAGGCGTCGTCGTAGACGATCTCGCGGGCCTTGGCGGGGCTGCCCTTGGCGCGCTCGATCACGTGCATGCGCACCGGCGTGCGGAAGTACGTGCCGAGGTGAAAGAAGGTAACCGGGAACTGCCCGGGGCCACTGGCAAAGAGCGCGTCGTCGGTGCGGAAGCGGATCTTGCCGTGGGCGTCGTAGTCGATGCGGGACAGCACGTCCGCGGGCGGCGACGGCGGCGGCGCGTAGGGCTTGCCGGCCAGCGCGCGGGCCCGTTCGATCAGGGCGTCGAAACCGAATGGCTGGGCCTCGCCGAGCTTGATCCGGCTGGCTGCCAGCACCGACGGGGTAATGCCCAGTGCGGCGAGCGCGGCGGACGCAGTGGCGGAGACCAGCAGGGTTCGGCGGTTCATCATGTGGCGAGAGCGTCCTTTTATTGTCCGGGGGTTGTGCAGAACTGTAAGAGACGCCGCCGTCCGCGAAAAGTTCGGACACCCTCTGTTACAGGCAGCCGCCCGCAGCCTGACTGCAAGCGGCCGCCGCCGCACATCAGTGCGCCTGCCCGCCGGCCCGGCGCCGCTGGCGCCGTTGCCGCGCCAGCATATTCAGCCCCTCGACCGCGGCCGAGAACGCCATCGCCGTATAGATATAGCCCTTGGGCACATGGGTGCCGAGGCCCTCCGCGACCAGTGTCATGCCGATCATCATCAGGAAGGCCAGCGCCAGCATCACGATGGTCGGGTTGCGGTTGATGAAGTTGGCCAGCGGTGTGGCCGCGAACAGCATCGCCATCACCGCGGCGATCACCGCCACGAACATGATCTGCACATGCTCGGTCATGCCGACCGCGGTAATGATGCTGTCGATCGAGAACACCAGGTCCAGCACCAGGATCTGGCCGATGGCCGAGGCAAAGCTCTGCACCGCCTTAGCCGTGCCGCCTTCCTCGGCTTCCTCGTCCGCCGAGACATGGTGGTGGATTTCGCGCGTGGCCTTCCAGACCAGGAAGGCGCCGCCCGCAATCAGGATGATGTCGCGCCACGACAGCCCCTGGCCCAGGATGGTGAACACCGGCTCGGTGAGCTTGACGATGAAGGCGATGGTGGCCAGCAGGCCCAGGCGCATCACCAGCGCCAGGCTGATGCCGATCTTGCGCGCCTTTTCGCGCATGGCTTCTGGCAGCTTGTTGGTCAGGATCGAGATGAAGATCAGGTTGTCGATCCCAAGCACGATTTCCATGGCCACCAGGGTGGCCAGTGCCGCCCACGCGGCGGGGTCCTGCAGCAATGCCAACGACGCTTCCATGAGGGCTCCGGGTGTCAGGTTGCAGGCTGGCGCCGGACGGTGGTCCGCCCGGGGCACATGCACGCGTCATGTTAGCGCAGCGCCGCTTGCACGCGCAGTGTGATCCGGAAAGATAAAGGTTGTTTGACGCGGTTGCCATGCGCCTCTATGGAATATAGTATGTGATATATCAAATCATCTAAATCGGGCCATCAAGGAGACAGCAATGAAAGTGTGTATCTACGGTGCAGGCGCCATCGGCGGCTATGTCGGGGCGCAGCTGGCGCGCGCGGGGGCGGAGGTCAGCTTCGTCGCGCGCGGCCCCCATCTCGCGGCAATGCAGGAACATGGCGTCAAACTGCAGATCGACGGCGAGGAGCGTGTGGCCAAGGTGCGATGCACCAGCGACCCGCGCGAGCTCGGGCACCAGGACTATGTGTTCATCACCCTCAAGGCGCATTCCGTGCCGGGCGTGGTGGACCAGATGCAGCCGCTGCTGGGGCCGGAAACCGCGGTCGTCACCGGCGTCAACGGCATTCCGTACTGGTACTTCTACAAGCATGGCGGCGAACTGGCCGGCAGCACGCTGGAAAGCGTCGATCCCGGCGGGCGCCAATGGAAGGGACTGGGGCCGGAGCGGGCGATCGGCTGCGTGGTATATCCCGCGGCCGAGATCGTTGCGCCCGGCGTGATCAAGCATGTCTACGGCAAGAAGTTTCCGCTGGGCGAGCCGGATGGCAGCCGCTCCGCGCGCGTGACCCGGCTGAGCGAAATGATGATGGCCGCCGACCTGGACGCCCCGGTGCGCGACAACATCCGCGACGAGATCTGGCTCAAGCTGTGGGGCAACCTGTGCTTCAACCCGATCAGCGCGCTCACGCATGCCACGCTCGACGTCATCACCGCCGACCCGGCCACGCGGGCGCTGTCGCGCCAGATGATGGTGGAGGCGCAGGGCATCGCCGAGCGCTTCGGGGTGAAGTTCCGCGTCGACGTGGAGCGGCGCATCGACGGCGCCGGTGCGGTGGGCGCGCACAAGACCTCGATGCTGCAGGACCTGGAGGCCGGGCGGGCCATGGAAATCGACCCGCTGCTGACCGTGGTGCAGGAAATGGGACGCCTGGTCGCGCAGCCCACGCCGATGTGCGACGCCGTGCTGGGGCTGATCAAGCAGCGCGACACGATGGCCAAGCTGGCCGCCTGAGCGCGGCTGGAAACAGGGGATACCGCCGGGTCAGGTATCCCCTGGCGCACGCCAGGCGCGCCAAGATGGCGTGCGCCGGGCTTGCGAAGCGAGAAAGGCAGGGCGATAGTGATATACCATATACGACAGACCGCGCACCGCTACTGTGCCGATGCATGACAACAACGCATTGTTTGATGCGTTTTCGTTATGGGTCAGGCGTTTTTGCTAAGCTGTGCGGCAATGCGGGGGTAGCCATTCCGGCCACCCTGCCGCTGGTCTCACACGAGCTCATTCATGTCTGCGCAAAGCCAATCCATCGTCCAGCCCAACGGGCTGGCCTTGTCCGTGCAACCGATCAACGCCGGCGCAAGCCTGCGCGACCAGGCCTACGCCATGTTGCGCCAGGCCATCGCCGACGCTGACATCTACCAGTCGCGCGACGAGATCCGCCTCGATGAGCGGGTGCTGAGCGAGGCCATGGGTGTCAGCCGCACGCCCATCCGCGAAGCCATGACGCTGCTGGAGCAGGAAGGCTTCCTGCGCACCGTGCCCCGGCGCGGCATCTACATCATGCGCAAGACCAAGCGCGAGATCGTGGAGATGATCCAGATGTGGGCCGCGCTGGAAAGCATGGCGGCGCGGCTGGCCACGGAGAACGCCACCGATGCCGAGATCGCCCAGCTGCGCAGCATGTTCGACAGCTTCCGCGATTCCACCCCGGCCGAGCATATCGAAGAGTATTCCGACGCCAATATCGCGTTCCACCAGGCGATCGTGCAGCTGTCCAAGTCGCACATCATCATGGACACGATCCGCAATATCTTTATCCACGTGCGCGCGATCCGGAAGATGACGATCTCGCAGAGCGACCGGGCGGCACGCTCCATCGTGGACCACCTGCGCATCATCGAGGCGCTTGAGAAGCGCGATACCGAGCTGGCCGAGCGCCTGGTGCGGCAGCATTCGCTGGACCTGGCTGACTACGTGGAACGGCACTGCGACTTCCTCGACTGAAGGCGTGCGGGGCAGGGCGGCAAAACGGCGGACCTGGGTCCGCCGTTTTGCTTTTGTGCGTTTCCGGATGGCGGGCGAGCGTTTCGCGCTATGGTATGTGATATATCAGTGCGAAAAAAATACTGGCTGATTGATTCAGGTTTTCCCTGGGTTTCCCACTTCCGACAGGCGAAACCGGCCGATTGCTGCATTGCATCGTCGAAATTTGTGTAGCACCGGGCAAACTCCTCTTGCTCTCTTCTGATATATCACATACCGTATGTCATCAAGAGGCCGGAACGGACTCAAGTGAGTACGCGCCGAGCACCAGGAATCAGACCATATACAAGTGAAACCATCGCCCGAGGAGACATCCGAAATGGAAACCAAGGCACTGCAAGGCGTTCGCATCCTGGACATGACCCACGTCCAGGCGGGCCCCTCGGCCACGCAGCTGATGGCGTGGCTGGGCGCGGACGTGATCAAGGTGGAAATGCCCGGCCGCGGGGACATTACCCGCAGCCAGCTGCGCGACGTGCCCAATGCCGACAGCCTGTACTTCACCATGCTCAACAGCAACAAGCGCAGCCTGACGCTGAACATGAAGACGCCCGAAGGCAAGGCGCTGCTCGAAGACCTGGTCCAGCGCTGCGACGTGCTGATCGAGAACTTCGGGCCGGGCGTGCTGGAGCGCGCCGGCTTTGACTGGGACCACCTGCAGGACCTGAACCCGCGGCTGGTCTATGCCTCGATCAAGGGCTTCGGCCCGGGGCCGTACGCGGACTGCAAGGCGTATGAGAACGTGGCCCAGTGCATGGGCGGGTCGGCCTCCACCACGGGCGATGCCGAGGGCGTGCCCACCGTCACCGGCGCGCAGATCGGTGATTCAGGCACGGGCGTGCATTGCGTGGTCGGCATCCTGGCCGCGCTGCTGCAGCGCGAGCACACCGGCCGCGGCCAGCGCGTGGAAGTGGCGATGCAGGACGCGGTGCTGAACCTGTGCCGCGTCAAGCTGCGCGACCAGCAGCGCCTGTCCAACGGCCCGCTGCGCGAGTACCCCAACGAAGAGTTCGGCGACCACGTGCCGCGCGCCGGCAATGCCTCGGGCGGCGGCCAGCCGGGCGCGGCGCTGCGCTGCGCGCCGGGCGGCCCCAACGACTATGTCTACGTCATCATCCAGCCGCAGGGCTGGGAGCCGCTGATGCGCCTGTGCGGGCGCGAGGACCTGATCACCAATCCGGACTACGCCACGCCCGAGGCACGCCTCAAACACCTGGCCGACTGCTTCGCCGTGATCGAGAAATGGACCGGCGGCCGCAGCAAGTTCGACGTGATGGCGGCGCTCAACGAGGTCGATGTGCCGTGCGGCCCGATCCTGTCGATGAAAGACCTGATCGAGGACGAGTCGCTGTACCAGCGCGGCTACCTGAAGGAGCTGGAGCACCCGCAGCGCGGCAGCTACGTGCAGCTGGGCTGCCCGATCACGCTCTCGGCGTCGCCGGTGGAGATCGAGCGCTCGCCGCTGCTGGGCGAGCATACCGAAGAGATCCTCGAGTGGCTGGGGCGCTCGCCCGCGCAGATCGCCGCGATGAAGCTGGCCGGCGCGGTATGACGCAAGCCTGACGTCATTCCCGCCCGTGCGGGAATGACGATTCCGGGCGCGAGCCGCCCGCGATCCCATTTCTTCCAAGATCCTGCAACCGACATCCGAGCAGGCAGGGTCTCCCTTTGCCTGCGCAAGGAGCATGCTGTGCAAACCTGGATACGATTTCGCCGCGCCGACGGCAGCATCGGCCATGGCCGCATCGACGAAGCCGATGGCAACCGTGTCATCGAATATGACGGCGACGGTTTCAACGACCCCGCCCCCACGGGGGCCGTGCATGACCGCGCGTTGCTGACGCTGCTCGCGCCCTGTGCGCCGGGCAAGGTGGTGGCGCTGTGGAACAACTTCCATGCGCTCGCGCGCAAGCTGGAAAAGCCTGTGCCCACGCATCCGCTGTTCCTGCTCAAGCCGGCCTCGTCGCTGGCCGGGCCGGGCGATGCCGTGCTGCGCCCCAAGAGCTACGACGGCAAGATCGTCTATGAGGGCGAGTTGGGCATCGTGATCGGCAGCAAGGCGCGCAATGTGTCGGTGGCCGAGGCCGGCGCGCATATCTTCGGCTACACCGTCGTCAACGACGTGACCGCGGCCGAGCTGATCACAGCCGACCCCAACTTCCCGCAGTGGACGCGCGCCAAGGGCTTCGACACCTTCGGCTGCATCGGCCCGGCCATTGTCTGCGGCTTCAACTGGACAGCCGCCAGCGTCATCACGCGGCTCGATGGCGTGGAGCGGCAGAACTACCCGCTGTCGGACATGATCTTCTCGCCCGAGGAACAGGTCAGCCGGATCTCGCAGGACCTGACGCTGATGCCCGGCGACGTGATTGCGTGCGGCACCTCGATCGGCGTGGGGTCGATGAAGGACGGTGCGGTGGTCGAGGTGGCGATCGCGGGCATCGGCTCGCTGGTCAACCACGTGCGCGGCTGAGCTGGCGCCCGATTCCTTCCATAAAACGGTGAATGCCATGCCAATGACGATCGGTGTGCCACGCGAAGTCCACCCGGGCGAGCGGCGCGTTGCCGCCACGCCCGACTCGGTCAGGGAACTGCTCAAGCTGGGCTACCAGGTGGTGGTGGAGACCGGCGCCGGCCAGGAAGCGTCGTTCTCCGACGCTGACTACAGTGCCGCCGGTGCGGCCATTGTCGACGCGGCCAGCCTGTGGGCCTCGGTCGATGTAGTGATCAAGGTGCGCCCGCCGCAGGTCCATCCCAGCCTGGGCGTGGAAGAGGCGGCGCTGCTGAAGAAGCATGCCACGCTGATCGGCTTTGTCTGGCCGGCGCAGCAGATGGCGATGCTGGAGCGGCTGACGCAGCGCGGCGCAACCGTGCTGGCGATGGACTGCGTGCCGCGCATCTCGCGCGCGCAGAAGCTGGACGCGCTCAGCTCGATGGCCAATATGGCGGGCTACCGCGCGGTGATCGAAGCCGCGCATGCGTTTGGCCGGCCCTTTGCCGGGCAGATCACGGCCGCGGGCAAGATCCCGCCGGCGCGCGTGCTGGTGATCGGCGCGGGCGTGGCGGGGCTGGCGGTCATCGGCGCGGCGCGCAGCCTGGGGGCGGTGGTGCGCGCCTTCGATACGCGGCCGGTGGTGCGCCAGCAGATCGAAAGCCTGGGCGCCGAGTTCCTGACCGTCGAGATCGAAGAGGACGGCAGCGGCAGCGGCGGCTATGCCAAGGAGATGAGCCCGGCCTTTATCGAAGCCGAGATGCGCCTCTTTGCCGAACAGGCGCGCGAGGTCGACATCATCATCACCACCGCGCTGATTCCGGGCAGGCCCGCGCCCAAGCTGCTTGAGGCCGGCACGGTGGGCCTGATGCGCGCCGGCAGCGTGGTGGTCGACCTGGCCGCTGAGCAGGGCGGCAACTGCGTGCTGACCGTGCCGGGCGAAGCGGTGCGCCAGCACGGCGTGACCATCATCGGCTACACCGACCTGCCCAGCCGCATGGCCGCGCAGGCCAGCCAGCTCTATGGCACCAATATCCGCCACCTGCTGACGGAGCTGACGCCGGGCAAGGACGGCCAGCTCGTGGTCGACATGGACGACGAGATGATCCGCGGCGCCACGGTGCTGCACCAGGGCACGGTGACCTGGCCGCCGCCGCCACTGACGGTGGCGATCCCGCAGCAGCAGGCGCCGGCCGCGACGCCGCCGCTGCAGGCCGAGGCCGAGCCGCCGCGCAGCCGCACCGGCGCGACGCTGCTCGCGCTGGTCATCGCGGTGGCTGCATTGCTGGGCCTGGGCGCGGTCGCGCCGCCGGCTTTCATGGCGCATTTCACGGTGTTCGTGCTGGCGATCTTTGTCGGCTACCAGGTGGTGTGGAACGTCACCGCCGCGCTGCATACGCCGCTGATGAGCGTGACCAATGCCATCAGCGGGATCATCGTGGTGGGGGCGCTGGTGCAACTGGGCAAGCCGTCGCTGGTGACGGCGGTGATTGCCGGCAGCGCGGTGCTGCTGGCCACCATCAATATCGCCGGCGGCTTCCTGGTGACGCAGCGCATGCTCAAGATGTTCCAGCGGGACTAGAGGGGGGAGACAGGGATGCCATCCGGAATCAGCAATATCGCTTACCTGGGCGCCAGTGCGCTCTTCATCCTCAGCCTGAGCGGGCTGAGCCACCCCGGCACCGCGCGCCGCGGCAACCTGCTCGGCATCGCCGGCATGGTGATCGCGGTGCTGACCACCGTGCTGGCGGGCAGCCCGGACGGCATCGCCATCATCATCGGCGCGATGCTGGTGGGCGGCATCGCCGGCGCCATGCTGGCCAAGCGCGTGGAAATGACGCAGATGCCGCAGCTGGTGGCGGTGCTGCACAGCTTCGTCGGCCTGGCCGCGGTGCTGGTGGGCTACGCCAACTACCTGGATACCCATGCGCTGACCGGAGCGGAGAAGGCCATCCATGAAGTGGAGACCTACCTTGGCATCCTGATCGGCGCGGTCACGTTCACGGGCTCGATCATCGCCTTCCTGAAGCTGCAGGGCACCATGGGCGGCAAGCCGATGCTGCTGCCCGGGCGGCATGCCTTGAATGCCATCGCGCTGCTGGTTTGCGTGTGGCTGGGCTATGCCTTCCTGAGCGCGCCCGACGCGCAGCAGGGGCTGGTGCCGCTGGCGATCATGACTGGGATCGCGCTGCTGGTCGGCGCGCACCTGGTGCTGGCCATCGGCGGCGCCGACATGCCGGTGGTGGTGTCGATGCTCAACAGCTACTCCGGCTGGGCCGCGGCGGCTACCGGCTTCATGCTCGGCAACGACCTGCTGATCATCACCGGCGCGCTGGTGGGATCGAGCGGCGCCATCCTCAGCTACATCATGTGCAAGGCGATGAACCGCAAGTTCCTGTCGGTGATCCTGGGCGGCTTCGGCGCGGTGCAGGCGCAGGGCGCGGCGACCGAGCAGGGCGAGGTGCTGCCGGTGTCCAGCGAGGAAGTCGGTAACCTGCTCAAGGACGCCAGCGACGTGATCATCGTGCCTGGCTACGGCATGGCCGTGGCGCAGGCCCAGGGCACCATCAGCGAGATCGCGCGGCGGCTGCGGGCGCAGGGGGTCAATGTCCGCTTCGGCATCCATCCGGTGGCGGGCCGCCTGCCCGGGCACATGAACGTGCTGCTGGCCGAGGCGCGCGTGCCGTACGACATCGTGCTGGAGATGGAAGAGATCAACGACGACTTCGAGAAGGCCGACGTGGTGCTGGTGGTGGGCGCCAACGATATCGTCAACCCCGGCGCGCTGGAAGACCCAGGCAGCCCCATTGCCGGCATGCCGGTGCTGGAGGTGTGGAAGGCCCGCACCGTGGTGGTGTCCAAGCGCAGCATGGCGGCGGGCTACGCCGGCGTGGACAACCCGCTGTTCTACAAGGAGAACACGCGGATGTGGTTTGGCGACGCCAAGGGCAGTGTCGACGCCTTGCTGCGGCAGTTGGAGGAAGCCCCGGCCTGAGGTGAGCATTCCGGATCCGTTCGCGCTTTGTTCAACCCAGCGTCGCCCCCTGCTCTTGCGGGGCGACGCTGGCTTTTGTTGCTGGTACGGATCGAAGGCATCTGGTCGGGCGCCGGACCAGGGACGAGCCGCGATGGAAGCTCGCGAGGCGATTCATGCCGGTTCAGTCATATATAAATGATCGTGAATAGATACGATAAAAAACTTTAAGACCTGTCAAATTAAGCTTCAGGTAGCATGAATCCACGACTTCATGTGCCGCAATGCCAGGCGCCGGTCTAGATGTGAGAAGGGCAACCCACAAAGCCCTGATGTGCCCGTCGAGGCACAAACAAACGGTACCAGGAGACAAGACAGATGGCGCAATTTGAAGCATCGGCCTCGGCCGGTCACGGCAACGTGAACGGCCGCGGGCTGCAGAACCGTTGGATCCAGCTTGCAATCGGAGTGGTGTGCATGGGGCTGGTGGCGAACTTGCAGTACGGCTGGACCCTCTTCGTGTCACCGATGGACGCCAAGCATCACTGGGGCGCGTCCGCTATCCAGGTGGCATTTTCCATTTTTATCGTGACTGAAACCTGGCTGGTGCCGCTGGAAGGCTGGCTGGTGGACAAGTTCGGCCCGCGCCCGGTGGTGGCGGGCGGGGCCATCTGTGCGGGACTGGCCTGGGTGATGAATTCCTATGCGACCACGCTGCCGGAGCTGTATGCGGCCGCGGTGATTGCCGGCATCGGCGCGGGCGGCGTCTACGGGACCTGCGTCGGCAACGCGCTGAAGTGGTTCCCGGACAAGCGCGGCCTGGCAGCGGGGCTGACGGCGGCGGGTTTCGGTGCCGGCTCGGCCATCACGGTGATCCCCATCGCCAACATGATCCAGAGCTCGGGCTATGAAAAGGCCTTCCTGACCTTCGGCATCCTGCAGGGCGTGTGCATCTTCGTGCTGGCACTGCTGCTGGTGAAGCCCAAGGCGCCCAAGGGCGCGGTGGCGGCCAAGGCGGTGCTGACCAATCCGGTCGAGTTCTCGCCGGGGCAAATGGTGAAGACGCCGGTGTTCTGGCTGATCTACGTCTGCTTCGTGGCCGTGGCAGCGGGCGGGATCATGGCGACGGCCCAGCTCGGGCCCATCGCCAAGGACTTCGGCTTCGCCTCGATGCCGGTGACGATGCTGGGCATGACGCTGCCGCTGCTGACCATGACCTTGTCGATCGACAACTTGTGCAATGGCTTTACGCGGCCCTTGTGCGGCTTCCTGTCGGACCGGTTCGGGCGCGAGAACACCATGTTCGTGATCTTCATCGGCGAAGGTCTGGCGCTGCTCGGGCTGATGCAGATGGGGCACAACCCGTACTGGTTCATGTTCTTCGCGGCGCTGACCTTCCTGTTCTGGGGCGAGATCTTCTCGATCTTCCCGGCCTTGTGCGCCGATACCTTCGGCAGCAAGTTCGCGGCGGCCAATGCGGGCACCCTGTACACGGCGAAGGGCACGGCGGCGATGGTGGTGCCGCTGGCATCGATCCTGTCGGCCTATGGTGGCTGGGGAGCCGTGTTCTCGGTGGCGGCGGTGGTGACGATTGCGGCGGGGATCTCGGCCAAGGTGTTCCTGGCGCCCATGCGCAAGCGCTTTATCACCGGGCATGCCGAGGCAGTGCGCGTGTCCGACGCCGCGTTCCTGGCTGGCATGTCGCCGCGTCAGGGGGAGTAATCCCAGGCTGAAGGATAGGGGAGCCCGGCGAAGTCTGCCGGGCTTCGGAGTGAGGTCAGATCATTTCTATTAATGGACGCGCTGGTGTTCGCGGAGGACGCCAGTGCGTGGCAATGTGTTCCAGAGGGCCGGAAAGTCGCTGGAATTTTGGTATGTAATATATCTGTATGCGTAATCCAGCTGAGATCGCAGGCTTCGACATGGCCCGGAAATCTGTGCCGATTGCGCATGAATAGCCTCCTTTCAGGAATTGCGCTGACTTAGCCGTAGTTACCTGCAAGATTGCTGCACTGCACCGACGAAACTTGAAGAACTAGTGGAAATTCCTCTTGCGTCGTTCTGATATATCACATACCGTATGTCATCAAGAGCAGGGGAAACGATCGGGCGCCGCAAGGCAAACGTGTAGCAACAGTGAAGGGCGAGAAGGCGAGAGAGCCCCCGCCCCGAAAAGAATTCAACGAGGAGACCAAGACATGTCCGAAGTCGTCGCAGCCAAGCGGGTCGGGAGCACCACCGCGGAAGACACCCTGAAATAAGAGAACTCCAACCCCAGTCAATTTGCATAGAAGGAAGCAACCATGGCAGAAGTCGGAAACGAGTTGCAGCGTCACGCCGCGGAAGAACATCAGGCACAAACCGATGGTTTTCATCTGGTTATCGACGCGCTGAAGCTGAATGGCATCGAAAACATCTACGGCCTGCCGGGCATTCCGGTCACCGATCTGGCTCGTCTGGCGCAGGCCAACGGCATGCGCGTCATCAGCTTCCGTCACGAGCAGAACGCAGGCAACGCAGCAGCGATTGCGGGCTTTCTCACGCAAAAGCCGGGCGTCTGCCTGACCGTGTCTGCGCCTGGCTTCCTGAACGGGCTGACGGCGCTGGCGCATGCGACCACCAACTGCTTCCCGATGATCCTGATCAGCGGCTCGAGCGAGCGCGAGATCGTCGATTTGCAGCAGGGTGACTACGAAGAGATGGACCAGCTGGCCATCGCCCGTCCGCACGCCAAGGCTGCCTTCCGCGTGCTGCACGCTGAAGACATTGGTGTCGGGATCGCACGTGCCATTCGTGCCGCCGTGTCGGGCCGTCCGGGCGGTGTGTACCTGGACCTGCCGGCCAAGCTGCTGGGCCAGTCGATGGAAGCCGAGAAGGGCCGCAAGTCGCTGATCAAGGTGGTGGATCCGGCCCCGCGCCAACTGCCTGCACCGGACTCGGTCGACCGTGCCGTCGCGCTGCTGAAGAGCGCCAAGCGCCCGCTGATCCTGCTGGGCAAGGGTGCCGCGTACGCACGCGCCGAAGCGGATATCCGCACGCTGGTCGAGAAGACGGGCATTCCGTACCTGCCGATGTCGATGGCCAAGGGCCTGCTGCCCGATACGCACCCGCAATCGGCCTCGGCCGCACGCTCGTATGTGCTGGCTGAAGCTGACGTGGTGTTGCTGGTCGGCGCCCGCCTGAATTGGCTGCTGTCGCACGGCAAGGGCAAGACCTGGGGCAAGCCGAAGCAGTTCATCCAGATCGACATCGCGGCGACCGAGATGGACAGCAACGTCGCCATCGCCGCGCCGGTAGTGGGTGACATTGGTTCGTGCGTGTCGGCGATCCTCGATAAGGTCGGCGATGACTTTGCCAAGCCGGGCGCCGAGTGGCTGAACGCGGTGGCCGACCGCAGGGACACGAACCTGGCGAAGATGGCCGAGACCCTGGCCAAGTCCAAGGATGTCTCGCCGATGAACTTCCACGGCGCGTTGGGCGTGCTGAAGGATGTCGTCAAGGCCAATCCGGGCATCTCGTTTGTCAACGAAGGCGCCAACACGCTGGACTACGCCCGTGCGGTGATCGACATGTACGAGCCGCGCAAGCGCCTGGACGTGGGCACCTGGGGCGTGATGGGCGTGGGCATGGGCTACGCGGTCGCCGCGGCGGTCGAGACCAACAAGCCGGTGCTGGCGCTGTGCGGTGACAGTGCGTTCGGTTTCTCTGGCATGGAAGTCGAGACGATCTGCCGTTACAACCTGCCGGTCTGCATCGTCATTTTCAACAACAACGGCGTCTACAAGGGCATCGACGTGAATCCGACCGGCGGCAAGGATCCGGCGGTCACGACATTCGTCCCGGGCGCCCGCTACGACAAGATGATGGAAGCGTTCGGTGGCGTCGGTCACAACGTCACCACGCCGGCGGAACTCGAAGCTGCGGTGAACGAAGCCCTGCGCTCGGGCAAGCCCACGCTGGTCAACGCTGTCATCGATCCGGCTGCTGGCACCGAAAGCGGTCGTCTGACCAATCTGAATCCGCAAAGCTCGGCCAAGAAGTAATTCACCCGAATTTCACCCCTCTGATCCAATAGGAGAACGAAAGTGAACCTCCCGCTCAACGGCATCAAGATCATCGACTTCACGCACGTCCAGGCCGGGCCCGCCTGCACGCAGCTTCTCGCTTGGTTCGGCGCCGACGTGATCAAGGTCGAGCGCCCCGGTTCCGGCGATGTCACGCGCACCCAGCTGCGCGACATCCCGGATGTCGATGCGCTGTACTTCACCATGCTCAACTCCAACAAGCGCAGCCTGACGCTGGATACCAAGAAGCCGGAAGGCAAGAAGATCCTGGAGCAGCTGATCCGCGAATCGGACGTGCTGGTCGAGAACTTCGGCCCGGGCGCGCTGGACCGCATGGGCTTCTCGTGGGAGCGCATCAACGAACTGAACCCCAAGATGATCGTGGCTTCGGTCAAGGGCTTCAGCGACGGCCACCACTATGAAGACCTGAAGGTCTATGAGAACGTGGCCCAGTGCGCCGGCGGCGCGGCTTCGACCACTGGTTTTTGGGACGGCCCGCCGACGGTATCCGCCGCGGCGCTGGGCGATTCCAACACGGGCATGCACCTGGCCATCGGCATCCTGACCGCGCTGATCGGCCGCGACAAGACCGGCAAGGGCCAGAAGGTGGCGGTGTCGATGCAGGATGCGGTGCTGAACCTGTGCCGCGTCAAGCTGCGCGACCAGCAGCGCCTGGACCGCCTGGGCTACCTGGAAGAGTACCCGCAGTATCCGCATGGCAGCTTCAGCGACGTGGTGCCGCGCGGCGGCAACGCGGGCGGCGGCGGCCAGCCGGGCTGGGTGCTGAAGTGCAAGGGCTGGGAGACCGACCCCAACGCCTATATCTACTTCACCATCCAGGGCCATGCCTGGGAGCCGATCTGCAAGGCGCTGGGCAAGCCGGAATGGATTTCAGATCCCAACTACGCCACCGCCAAGGCACGCCAGCCGCATATCTTCGATATCTTCAACACCATCGAGGAATGGCTGGCCGACAAGACCAAGTACGAGGCCGTGGACATCCTGCGCAAGTTCGACATCCCGTGCTCGCCGGTGCTGTCGATGAAGGAAATCGCCGATGATCCGTCGCTGCGCGCCAGCGGAAGCATCACCGAGGTGCCGCACAAGGAGCGCGGCACCTACCTGACGGTGGGCAGCCCGATCAAGTTCTCCGACATGAAGCCGGAAATCACCGGGTCGCCGCTGCTGGGCGAGCATAGCGATGAAGTGCTGGCCGGCCTGGGCTACGGTGCGGACGACATCAAGCGCCTGCGCGAGTCCCAGGTGATCTGACGCTGCCCGCCGGCACTTGTGCCGGAGCGTACGCCGGGGTCTCGCGCATAGCGGGCCCCGGCGTTTTTGCTTGCAGCGTGGCCATGAGGCACGCTACCTTGATGGCCATGACAGGCCGGCGCCGACCGGCCCTGGTAATAACGAGGGAATCCCCATGACAGACCAGATCGACTACGCGCAACTGGTGTCCGCCATCGGCGACGCCATCATCATCTCCGATGCCAAGGGCGCCATCACGCTATGGAACCCCGCCGCCGAGCGCATGTTCGGCTTTACCCAGGCCGAGGCCATGGGCCAGTCGCTCGACCTGATCATCCCTGAGCGCCTGCGTGGGCGGCATTGGGAGGGCTATGACAAGACCATGGCGACGGGCATCACACGCTACGGCCACGACCTGCTCAAGGTGCCCGCGGTCGACAAGGACGGCAAGTCCATGTCAATCGCCTTCACCGTGGCGCTGCTCAAGGATGACGCGGGCGCCATCACCGGCATCGTCGCCGTGATCCGCGACGAGACCGTGCGCTTCCAGGAGGAGCGGGCGCTGAAGAAGCGGCTGGTGGAACTGGAAAACCAGGTCAAGGAACAGGCCTGAGGCGCGTGCCTTCCCCGTGATCCCGGGCCAGCCGCTCAGCGCGGCGGCCCGGTGGCCAGGCCCTGTCCTGGCCGTTTCCTGTTAGCGCGGCGGCCTGGCCAGGACGGCCGCGCAGGTCTCGTTTGTCCCCCGAGTTTTCCCGAATAGGTGGCCGGCGTGCGCTTCCAGCGCCGCTTTGGCGTGGCCGATTCTGGTTTTTACGGTACCAGATTCGTTGACGGAGTACCGAATGCCTCCTACATTGGGAGTCCTGACAAAAACAGATCCGAGGAGACAACATGACCCGTCAAGCTTCGGCCGCTGCGGTGGTCCACGGCGGCGCAACGGTGGGCCAGCTTTATGCGGCCGCGCTGCGCGCCCGGCCCGGCGTGCCCGCCATCGTCGGCGACGACACCACGCTGAGCTATGAGGCGCTCGCGCAGCAGTGCGCGCGCGTCGCGCGGCTGTTTGCCGCCCGCGGGCTGGCGCGCCAGGATGCCGTGGCCTTCCTGGTGGGCAACCGCGCCGAAGCGGTCGCCGCCATCATCGCCGCGCAGCTGGCCGGGCTGAAGAACGTGTCGCTGCATCCGATGGCATCGGAAGCGGATCACGCCTTCGTGCTGCAGGATGCCGGGGTGCGGGCGCTGGTGGTGGACAACGCCCGCTTCACCGAGCGGGCGCGCGTGCTGGCGGCCGGCGCCGGCCTGCAGGTCCTGCCGCTGGACGATGGCGAGTTCGGGCCTGGCCTGGCCAGTGCGGCGGCTGCGTTCGATGGCTCGCCCGTGGTCCCGGGCGACGACCCCACGGAAATCAGCCGGCTGGCCTATACCGGCGGCACCACCGGCCGTTCCAAGGGCATCCTGCATACGCACCGGACCACGGTAACGGTGCTGCAGTACATGCTGGCCAGCTACGAATGGCCGGAGCTGATCCGCTACCTGGTGACCACGCCGATCTCGCACGCGTCCGGCAGCCTGTTCCTGCCGACGCTGCTGCGTGGCGGCACCATTTACCTGTGCGACAAGTTCAGTCCCGCCGATTTCCTGCGCCGCGTGGCCGAACAACGGATCAACCTGACCTTCCTGGTTCCCACGCAGATCTATGGCCTGCTCGATTGCGACGGGCTGGACGCGGCCGACCTGTCCAGCCTGGAACTGGTGCTCTACGGCGCGGCGCCGATCGCGCCGGTGCGCCTCGCTGACGCGCTGCGCCGCATCGGCCCGGTGTTTGGGCAGGTGTACGGCCAGGCGGAAGTGCCGATGTGCATCAGCTACCTGAGCCAGCGCGACCACGATCCGGACAACCCCGAGCGCCTGCGCTCGTGCGGCAAGGTGATCCCGGGCAACCAGGTCAAGCTGCTCGACCCCGACCTGCGTGAAGTCGCGCCGGGCGAGGTGGGCGAGCTGTGCGTGCGCGGTCCGCTGGTGATGGAGGGCTACCTGAACCGGCCCGAGGAAGACGCCAAGGTCTTTGCCGGCGACTGGCTGCATACCGGCGACATGGCCCGTTGCGACAGCGAGGGATTCCTGTACATCGTCGACCGCGCCAAGGACATGATCATCAGCGGCGGCTTCAACGTGTACCCGAGCGAGGTGGAGCATTGCCTGGCGCTGCACCCGGCCATCGCCATGTCCGCGGTGATCGGCATCCCCGACCCCAAGTGGGGCGAAGCGGTCATCGCCGTGGTGGTGACGCGGCCCGGTGGCACGCTCACCGAGGCCGACGTGATCGGCCACGTAACGCAGCACAAGGGCGTGGTCAACGCGCCCAAGCAGGTCGTGTTCGTGGATGAGTTGCCGCTGACCGCGCTGGGCAAGATCGACCGCAAGGCCATCCGCGGCTGCTACTGGGGAGGCCAGGAGCGGCAGGTGGCCTGAGTGCGCTCACCGCATGCCGCACGGTCCCGCAAGCGGGCCGGCGGCCTGCCCGGACCAACAATCATGGAGGAGGCCACCATGGCAATCCGCTTGCATTTCAACGCAATCCGGCCGACCCGCGCGCCGGCGCGCGGCTAAGAGGTGCCGGCGCCGGCTTCGGGCCGGCACAGCAGGCCGTTCAGGATGATCTCGTAGAACTCGCTGAAGGCATCGCCCATCTTCAGGCCGGTTTCCTTCAGGAACTGCTGGTTGCGCAGCCGGTACGCGGCGCCCAGGATCGCTTCGGAAACCAGCCGCGGATTGTGCTGCGCCATCAGCCCTTGCCGCATGCCTGCGTCCAACAGGCTTTCCAGCCCGCGCACGCGCGCCAGTTGGTAGTCGTCGAATACCGCCCGGCCGCTGTCGATCGCATCCAGGTCCGCAAGCGCCGCCTTGCTCAGTCCCGATGTGTGGAGCGCGGCATGCAGGTAGGCGGACACTGCCCGCGCCGCATCGCTTTCGCGGTGCGCCGCGGCAAAGCCCCTTTCCAGGTTGTCAGCAAGCACGTCGCGGCAGATGCCGACGAACAGCGCTTCCTTGGTCGGCGCGATTTCGTACAGGCGCCGCCGCGAGCAGCGCATGCGTTGGGCAATCTCGCCGATGGTCAGCGACGACACGCCTTCGGTGCTCAGCAGCCGGGTCAGTTCGTGGGCAAATTCTTCGTCGGTGCGTCGGGTCGGCATTATGAAACGGGTGGCAAGCCGGGCAAGCGCCGGGCGCGTGAGTGTTGATGCCGAATCTTACGACGACTGCGCGGTGCGCAGGCATGGTGACCTCGCCTGAGGGACATGCGGGCCAGGCAAAAAAGCGAGGCCGCTCGCGCGCCTCGCCGTGAACTGACCGGCCCCCTCAGTTGAGATGACCGACCGCGCGCAGGTATTCGTTCTTCTTCTCGAAGATCAGCGCGCTCAGAAAGGCGGCGTCATAGGCGGCCAGCAGGTGCGCGTGGTGTTCTTCGATATAGCGGGCCACGCGCGCCTTCTCGCATTCGATGCCGCACAGCCATTCATACATCTCGGCGTCCCAGCGGAAGCGCAGGCCCAACTCGATAAACGCGGCGTTGTAGGCGGCGAGCTGGGTGTCGCGCGGAATGGGTTGGTTATCGGTGCCGACCGTGACGGCAGCTTGGCGGCTTTCCTGTTGGACCTGGTTCATGCTCGTCTCCTGAAATGCGCGGTAGCGGTTGGGTTGAGACAAGCATAGGGACCCGGAATGATTTACGATAATTAAAGTTTCATAGCAAAACCATAATCAATCGTTTATGCATTCTGGCTGATCAAACCTTCCACGCCGGTGATGCGCTGGATCAGTGCCGCGCCGTCTTCCATCAGGAACTGCTTGAAAGCGAGCGCTACCGGCGGCAGCCGCTTGTTCTTGCGGTGCACCACGTACCAGTTGAGCATGACCGGGAAGCCCTCGATGTCCAGCACCGCGAGCTTGCCGGCCTGCAGCTCCAGCCCCACCGTATGCGCCGACAGGAAGGCGATGCCCATGTTGGCGATCACCGCCTGCTTGATGGTCTCCGTGCTTTTGATCTCCATCGCAATGCGCATATTGGACAGCTTTCCAGCAAAGCCTTCCTGCATCGAATTCCAGGTATCCGAGCCTTTCTCGCGTGAAACGAAGGCTTCGTCAGTCAGCGCCGCCAGCGGGATATTGCGCTGGCCCACCAGCGGGTGGGTGGGCGCAGCCACGATGACATAGGGGTGCGGGGCGAAGACCTCGTTGATGGTGTCCATGCCTTCGGGCGGACGCACCATCACCGCCAGGTCGGTCAGGTTGCCGGCCAGCTGGTGCAGCAATTCCTCGCGGTTATGCACGGCAAGGTTCAGCGTCACGCCTTCATGGCGGTTCATGAACTCGGCCAGCAGGCGCGGAAAGAAATAGTCGCCGGCGCTGATCACCGCCACGTTGAGCCGGCCGCCGGAGATGCCCTTGAGCTGGGACATGGCGTCTTCGGCCTCGCGGAACTGCTGGATGATGCTGCGGCTGTAATGCAGCATCTCATGGCCAGCCGGGGTCAGGTAGATCTTCTTGCCCAACTGCTCGAACAGGGGCAGGCCCACATGGTGCTCCAGCTGCCGCACCTGGGTCGATACCGCGGGCTGGGTCAGGTGCAGTTCCTCGGCAGCGCGTGAAAAGCTCATATGGCGGGCAACGGTCTCAAAGACCTTCAGTTGCCGCAGCGTGGCGTTCCTCATCCTCGTCCCGTGCGATATATAAGCGATTGACTATATAAACGATAAAAAACTTTATGCAGTGCTGATCTTAGATTCAAGTAGCATCAATCGTCGGATTGGCATGCCCCCCGAATCCGGCCCTCCGGCTTGCGCCAGGAGTCCGCCAATGGCCACAAGCATGGCCGATAACAACGATGGCTGCCTACAGCCACGACAAAAAAACACAAGGAGACTACCGTGACCGGACTGAACGCAATGGTGCGTGCAACGCGACACCCCGCCATGCCTGAAGACAGGCTCCGTCTCAGCCACGCCGGTGCTGGGCAGGGGGGCAGGTCATGAATATCTCGCTCCCCCAACTGAAGGCCTTCGCCGCGGTAGCGCGGCACAAGAGCTTTACGCGTGCCTCGGTTGAACTGGGCCTGACGCAATCCGCGGTCAGCCGCAGCGTGCGTGAGCTGGAAGATGAGATCGACCAGCGCCTGTTCGACCGTACCACGCGCCAGGTGGAACTGACTGATGCCGGCCAGCACCTGTCGCAGCGCATCTGCCACCTGATCGAAGAGGTGGAGCAGACCTTGCGCGACAGCCAGAGCGCCAGCCGTCCGTGCCAGGGCCTGGTGCAGATCGCCTCGGATCCGGTGCTCAGCTCGATGTCGGTGCCGACGTGGCTGGCCGGCTGCCGGCAAGCGTGGCCGGCGATTGCCATTCACCTGAAGGACCGCTCGCAGGAGTCGGTGCTGCAAAGCGTGCGCAGCGGCGAGGTGGACTTCGGCATTGCCACCGATCCGCAGCCAAGCGATGACCTCTATTGTGAACCGCTGTGCGTCGATGCCTACCATGCCGTCCTGCCCGCCCAGCATCCGCTGGCCATGCGCGAAGCGGTAGGGTGGGGCGACCTGAGCGATGCCCGCGTGCTGGCCCTGGACCAGCAGTGCGGCATGCAGCCCGCGGTGGAGAAGGCGCTCAGCAGCTATCACGTGCGTGCGGGCTCGCTGCAGTTGCTTGGCCACTTTGCGGCGGTGTTCGGCATGGTGGCGCTGGGCCTCGGGATCGGCGTGGTGCCGTCGCGTGCCCAGGTTGGCGGCATGAATCCGGCGGCAGTGATGCGGCCGCTGCGTCCGCAGGTGACTTCCACGGTGATGCTGGTTCGGCGCAAGAGCCGTTCGCTCAAGCCCAATGCCGCGGCAATCTGGGATGCCTTGCGTGGCCAGGAGTATCAGGAGCCACCGGTGGCGCGTCGTGAAACGACCACGGTGTGAGGCCATCGGCTCTTCTGGGGGCATTGGGGCGGCTTTCGTTGTATTAGTGCAAAACTTCTACTGATATATCACATACAGGATATTTACACATAGTGCAGCGCAGCATATAATGAAAACTCCTGACCACAACGCTATTGGAGTTTTCAAATGGAAGTCGCTCTTCTCGTCGCTCTTGGCCTGGGCTTGATTGCTGCCGGTGTCGGCGTTACCACGCTGCTGGCCACGCGCCTGCCGATGGACGTGCTGGTGACCGCGCAGGAGCATGGTCGCTTCGCCGGCCTGGGCTCGAACCAGGAAAGCGATGGCGTGGGCCGTGCCAGCCCGTCGCGCATCGTGCCCGCTGCCGGTGAACTGGCTTACGCGTAATGCGCGCAGGGGCCATGCGCCTTTCGCGCTGAACAGCGCATCTGGCAAGGGTTGTAGCGGCCGGCATCCCTTGTGGCAGTACCTCGGTTGATTCCTGACCTGCGGCATTCGCCGCGAGGCAGGGCAGGGTTCCGCGCGAACCTGCGGCCGCCACCACCTTCCTCCCGATCGCTGCTAGCGATCGCCCCGCGCAACCCTTGCGTGCGCCGCCTTTCCCAATCCGGCAGCTCCCTGCCGTGCCTGCAGCGCCTCCTCAGGCATCGTTCCCAAGGCCATACATGCGGTGCAATACATTAATGTATGCATCTAGGGACTTTCCCCAACTCATCGTTTTCCCGGTTTTTCCCACGCGCGATCCCCGGCATTCTTGCGGGTGCCAGCAGTCGGCGGATTGATGCGCCGATGCATGGCAACTGCTTGATTTCCAACGACTCCGGATGCTGTCGGACCGGCCATTGATGCAGTGTGCGCACCAGTCGCACTGCAGCAACGGCCAGCCAGGTGTCGCTCGCCGCGGTCTCATGCTGCAGGGCCGCGACGAATACGCTTGACTTACCTGATATATCACATACCGTATAGCACTAGAACGGCTCAGCTGTTCTTTGACTGAGAGTCACGCAGAGGCGTCTACAGGCGCCCATCTTCCACCTTGGCGGCAAGCCGCTATAAGGAGACATCATGGAATTGCAGCAGAGGGAGTCCACGTCGCGCTTTGCGTCGCCGTGGGTGCAACTGGTATTCGGCGTGATCTGCATGGCGATGATCGCCAACATGCAATACGGCTGGACGCTGTTCGTCAACCCGATCGACGACAAGTACCACTGGGGCCGCACCGCGATCCAGGTGGCCTTCACCATCTTCGTCGTGACGGAAACCTGGCTGGTGCCGATTGAAGGCTACCTGGTCGACAAGTACGGCCCGCGCCCGGTGGTGGTGGGCGGTGGCCTGCTGTGCGCGATTGCGTGGGCCCTGAACTCGGTGGCGTCCTCGCTGCCCATGCTTTACTTCGCGGCGGCGATCGGCGGCCTTGGCGCGGGCGCGGTGTATGGCACCTGCGTGGGCAACGCGCTGAAATGGTTTCCCAATCGCCGGGGCCTGGCAGCGGGGATTACCGCAGCCGGTTTCGGTGCGGGCTCCGCGCTGACCGTGGTGCCCATTGCCAACATGATCAAGACTTCGGGCTATGAGGCCGCGTTCCTGTGGTTCGGTCTTGGCCAGGGCCTGATCGTGTTCATCCTGGGCATGGCCCTGTACCCGCCGTCGGCCAAGATCCTGAGCGAGGTCAAGTCCACGCTGAAGGCTGCCGCAACCTACAATGCTTCGCCGCGCGAGGTGCTGAAGTCGCCGATCTTCTGGGTCATGTACGCGATGTTCGTGATGATGGCCGCCGGCGGCCTCATGGCCACCGCCCAGCTCGGCCCGATCGCCAAGGACTTCGGCCTGCACGACGCCCCGATCTCGATCCTCGGCCTGACCTTGCCGGCGCTGACCTTCGCACTGACCATCGACCGCGTGCTCAATGGCCTGACGCGCCCGTTCTTCGGCTGGATCTCCGATCATATCGGCCGTGAACGCACAATGTTCTTTGCCTTCGGGGTCGAGGCCATCGGCATCCTGCTGCTGTCCAAGTACGGCCACCATCCGGTTGCCTTCGTGGTGCTGACAGGCGTGGTGTTCTTCGCTTGGGGTGAGATCTACAGCCTGTTCCCTGCCACCTGCGGCGACACCTTCGGGCCGAAGTTTGCCGCCACCAACGCGGGCCTGCTGTACACCGCCAAGGGCACGGCCGCGCTGCTGGTGCCGTTCTCCAGCGTGATCACCACTGTCACAGGCAGCTGGCATGCGGTCTTCATGGTGGCCTCCGCCATGGCGGCATTGACCGCGGTAATGGCGCTGTTCGTGCTCAAGCCGATGCGCGAGGCGCATGCCCGTAAATATGTGCATGCCAATGCCTCGGCACCGATGGGCTACCGTACCGTGCCGGAAGACCTGACCTGATAAAGAAAGCAGTACGGCGCCCCCCGGTGCCGGCAGGACCCGGACGTGGCGGCTGCGATGCCTGCACAGACGCCGCGCCCGGTAGCACAATACGACAACTACAAAGCGCGACAGGAGGGCGGCCCGCCGGGCGCCTTCCTGATTGCACATCGGAACCCCACAAACAGAATCCAGGCACGCCATGAACCAGGTTGTCATTCCACTCGAGGCGACGGGGCTCGGCCGGCAGCGCAAGCGCCGCCAGCCCAAGGGCAGGCAGGTAGACGCGGCCGCGCTGGCCGAAGTGCGCGTGGCGCTGGGCGACATGCCCCGCCGGCGCGACCTGCTGATCGAACACCTGCACTGCATCAACGACCGCTACGGCCAGTTGGCGATGCCGCACCTGGTGGCGCTGGCCAGCGAACTGCGGCTGTCGATGACCGAGGTCTATGAAGTCGCCACCTTCTACCACCACTTCGACGTGGTGCGCGAGGACGCCGACGGCCAGATCGCGCCGTCGCCGGCGCTGACCGTGCGCGTATGCGAAGGCATTGCCTGCGAGCTGGCGGGCGCGCACGCGCTGATCGACAAGCTGCCCGCGGTGCTCGGCACTGAAGTGCGCGTGGTGGCCGCGCCCTGCATCGGCCGCTGCGAAAAGGCGCCCGCGGCGCTGGTCGGGCAGAATCCGGTCGATGCTGCCACGGCCGAGGCCATCGACGCCGCCGTGCAGGCAAAGGCCGTGCGCCATGCGCCCGAGCCTTATATCGGCTACGACGCTTACCAGAAGGACGGCGGCTATGCCTTGCTGAAGTTCCTCGCCAGCGGCGACCTGGAACCGGCCGCCGTGCTGTGCACGATGGAGGACTCCGGCCTGCGCGGGCTGGGCGGCGCGGGCTTCCCGACCGGGCGCAAGTGGCGCATCGTGCAGAACGAGCCCGCGCCCCGGCTGATGGCCGTCAACATCGACGAGGGCGAGCCCGGCACCTTCAAGGACCGCGTCTACCTGGAGCGCGATCCGCACCGGTTTCTGGAGGGCATGCTGATCGCGGCGACGGTGGTCAACGTGTCAGCGATCTATATCTACCTGCGCGACGAATACGCTGGCTGCCGCGCGCTGCTGGCCGAAGAACTGCGGCGGCTGCAGCAAGACCCGCCAATCCCCGGCTTGCCGACGATCGAACTGCGCCGCGGCGCGGGCGCCTATATCTGCGGCGAAGAGTCGGCCATGATCGAGTCGATCGAAGGCAAGCGCGGCATGCCGCGGCTGCGCCCGCCCTATGTGGCGCAGGTGGGCCTGTTCGGCCGGCCCACGCTGGAGCACAACTTCGAGACCCTGTACTGGGTGCGCGACATCATCGAGAAGGGCGCCGAGTGGTTTGCCTCGCAGGGGCGCAATGGCCGCAAGGGGCTGCGTTCGTTCTCGGTCTCCGGCCGGGTGAAACGGCCCGGCGTGCATCTGGCGCCGGCGGGTATCACGGTGCGCGAACTGATCGACGAATACTGCGGCGGCATGCTTGACGGCCATGCGTTCTACGGTTACCTGCCGGGTGGCGCCTCTGGCGGCATCCTGCCAGCATCGATGGGCAATATCCCGCTGGACTTCGACACGCTGCAGCCCTACGGCTGCTTTATCGGCTCGGCCGCGGTGGTGATCCTGTCCGACCAGGACAGCGCCACGCAGGCAGCGCGCAACCTGATGCACTTCTTCAAGCACGAGTCCTGCGGGCAATGCACACCGTGCCGCACCGGCACCGCCAAGGCGCTCGACCTGATCCGCCAGCCCAAGTGGGACCTGTCGGCGCTGGATGACCTGTCCGCGGTGATGCGCGATGCATCGATCTGCGGGCTGGGGCAAGCCGCGCCCAATCCGGTCGACTGCGTCATCAAGTACTTCCCGCACGAACTGGCCTGAGAGACTGACATGAATGCACTGACCCGCGCCGAACGCGCGCTTGTCGAATCCGCCGAGCCAGCCGTCACCTTCACGCTCAACGGCCGCGAAGTGAGCGCGCAACCCGGCGAAAGCCTGCTCAAGGTGGCCCAGCGCGAAGGCTTCGACGTCCCGCACCTGTGCTACAAGGATGGCCTCGAGCCGGCTGGCAACTGCCGCGCCTGCATGGTCGAAATCCAGGGCGAGCGCGTGCTGGCCCCGTCCTGCTGCCGTTTTCCCGCGGAAGGGATGCAGGTACAGACCGAGTCCGAGCGCGCCCTGCGTGCGCAGCGCACCGTGCTGGAACTGCTGCAGTCGGACATGCCCGAGACTGACTACACCCGCCACAACGAACTGGACCAGTGGGCCGCGAAGCTGGAAGTCGGCAAGCCCCGCTTTGCCCCGCGCGAACGCGTGGCGGCGGATTTGTCGCACCCGGCCATCGCCGTCAACCTGGATGCGTGCATCCAGTGCACGCGCTGCCTGCGCGCCTGCCGCGACGAGCAGGTCAACGACGTGATCGGCCTGGCGCTGCGCGGCGACGAAGCCCGCATCGTGTTCGACATGGACGACCCGATGGGTGCGTCGACCTGCGTGGCCTGCGGCGAATGCGTGCAGGCCTGCCCGACCGGCGCGCTGATGCCCGCGCGCGACGCCGCGCTGGCGGTGCCGGACAAGCAGGTGGACTCGGTCTGCCCGTACTGTGGCGTGGGCTGCCAGCTGACCTACAACATCAAGGACAACCGCATCCTGTTCGTGGAAGGGCGCGATGGCCCGGCCAACCACGAGCGGCTGTGCGTGAAAGGCCGCTACGGCTTTGACTACGTGCAGCATCCGCAGCGCCTGACGGTGCCGCTGGTGCGCCGCGAAGGCGTGCCCAAGCAGGGCGATTTCGTCATGGATCCGGACCACGTCATGGACGTGTTCCGCGAGGCCACCTGGGAAGAGGCCCTGGCGCTGGCCGGCGGCAAGCTCGCGCAGATCCGCGACACCCACGGCAAGCGCGCGCTGGCAGGGTTTGGCTCGGCCAAGGGCAGCAATGAAGAGGCCTACCTGTTCCAGAAGCTGGTGCGCACCGGGTTTGGCAGCAACAACGTCGACCACTGCACGCGGCTGTGCCATGCCTCGTCGGTGGCGGCGCTGCTGGAAGGGATCGGCTCGGGCGCGGTGTCGAACCCGGTGATGGATGTCGACAAGGCCGAGGTGGTGATCGTGATCGGCGCCAACCCGACCGTGAACCACCCGGTCGCGGCCAGCTGGATCAAGAATGCGGTGAAGAACGGCACCAAGCTGATCGTGGCCGATCCGCGCCGCTCGGACCTGGCGCGCTTTGCCCATCGCTTCATGCAGTTCAAGCCCGATGCCGACGTGGCGCTGCTCAACGCGATGATGCATGTCATCGTCACCGAGGGCCTGGTGAACCAGGACTTCATCGACAGCCGCACCATCGGCTTTGACGAGCTGCAGCGCAATGTCGCGGCGTACAGCCCGGAACTGATGGCGCCAGTGTGCGGCATCGAGGCCGAGGTCATCCGCGAGGTCGCGCGTCTGTATGCCACGTCCAAGGCCTCGATGATCCTGTGGGGCATGGGCGTGTCGCAGCACGTGCACGGCACCGACAACGCGCGCTGCCTGATCGCGCTGGCGCTGATGACCGGCCAGATCGGCCGCCCCGGCACCGGCCTGCATCCGCTGCGCGGCCAGAACAACGTGCAGGGCGCGTCGGACGCCGGACTGATCCCGATGATGTACCCGGACTACCGCCGCGTGGACGATCCCGTGGCGATCGCCAGCTTCGAGGCGCTGTGGGGCATGCCGCTGGACCGCCAGCCCGGCCTGACCGTAGTCGAAGTGATGCAGGCGATCGAGCGCGGCGAGGTGCGCGGCATGTACATCATGGGTGAGAACCCGGCCATGTCCGATCCCGACGCCGAGCACGCGCGCGAGGCGCTGGCCTCGCTCGACCACCTGGTGGTGCAGGACATCTTCCTGACCGAGACCGCCTACCTGGCCGACGTGGTGCTGCCGGCCTCGGCCTTCCCGGAGAAGACCGGCACCTTCACCAACACCGACCGCACCGTTCAGCTCGGCCGCCAGGCGCTGAACCCGCCGGGGCAGGCGCGCCAGGACCTGTGGATCATCCAGCAGATGGCGGAGCAACTGGGACTGGACTGGCACTACGACGGCGTGGCCGAGGTCTTCGATGAGATGCGCCAGGCCATGCCCAGCATCGGCGGCGTGACCTGGGAGCGGCTGGAGCGCGAACATGCTGTGACTTATCCGTGCAAGGAAGAGGGCGACCCGGGCGAACCGGTGATCTTTATCGACAGCTTCCCGACCGAGACCGGCCGTGGGCGCTTTGTGCCGGCCGATATCATCCCGGCGGCCGAGCGGCCCGATGTCGACTACCCGATGGTGCTGATCACCGGCCGCCAGCTCGAGCACTGGCACACCGGCAGCATGACGCGGCGCGCCGGCGTGCTCGATGCGATCGAGCCCGACCCCGTGGCGCTGGTGCACCCGCTGGACCTGGACGCGCTGGGCGGCAAGCCGGGCGACGTGGTCACGCTGGCATCGCGCCGCGGCGAAGTCACGCTGTACGCGCGGGCCGACGCCGGCACGCCGCGCGGGGCAGTGTTCGTGCCGTTCTGCTATTACGAGGCGGCGATCAACAAGCTGACCAATGCGGCGCTGGACCCCTTCGGCAAGATCCCGGAGTTCAAGTACTGCGCGGTGAAGATGGCTCTGGGCGGCGAGGCGCCGGAGCAGTCGAGCTACGGCGGCGGGCAGATCCTGGCGGTGTAGGGCAACGGCAAGACCTGACGGGGCCGTCTGCGCGGGTAGCGCAGGCGGCCTTTTTTGTGTGCGCCCGGCAGGGCGCACTGACTTGGGGGTGGGAGTCCCCTACACGCCCGGCAAGGGGAAGTGTTAGCCAGAGAC